>CAYPWK010000326.1:0-6759 GCA_964414365.1 uncultured Burkholderia sp. | reverse complement strand
GCCCGCGAAGTAAGCGACCCGAGCGGCCGACCATGGGCTTGCAAAGCGTCTTCCCGGCCAGGTCGGGGAAGATGCTTTTTTTAATGGAAATCCCCTATGGAAACTGCCTCGCCCTGAAAGCGATGAGAAGGGTTGCCACTCCTAGAATTCGGCCATTGACGTGATCGGCAAGTTCGGCGCAATCGGGATCTCTCGCACCATGCGAAAGGTCACCGCAAGATTCCATTCGATCGCAATATAAGCATTCCTTGGTTTAGGCCCACTGCCGGACTTGTGCGGCGAAATCGGGACTGTCGCCCTCAGGCAATGCTTTACATATCGCATCGCACATAAGGAGACATTTGCATGCAGATAACCGGTATGTTGCACGGCGCACGTCTGTTGAAATTCGTGGGGTTTCCGGCCAGCGAAGTACTGGGTCCAAGCGCTAGCGAAGAGGAAATCAAGGCGCTGATCGACCGTCATGGCCAGATTTTCATAAAGCCGGTGTTCAAGGGCGGCGTCGGAAAGAAGGGCAAGGCGGGATTGCTTGGCCGTGCGACCGACCTGAAGACAGCACTGACGGAGAAGGAGCGCCTCTACTTCGTCGAGCACACCGTGGGTCATGTCAAGGCGAAGGCCAATGGCGTGACGTTCGAGGCCGGCGTGCCGGCGAGGCACGAGGTGTATTTCTCCATTACCGATTCCACTCGCTTTCGGGCACCAACGATGACCCTTTCGCACATGGGTGGCATGGACATCGAGGAGGTCGACCCGAAACTCGTAGCCATGGTGCCCTTCGACTCTTTGACGGGCCTGAAGGCATTCGTCGTGGCGAACGCGCTGAGCGAGATCGATGCGCCGAAGGAAATCATTTCACCACTCGTTCAGCAGTTGCCAAAACTGTGGGAGCTGTTTCACAACTTCGGCATGACCACGCTGGAATTGAATCCGATCCGGATGCGTGAAGACAGTAATGGACGTCTTACGCCGGTCGCCTGCGATTTCAAGTGCGGCTTCGATCGCGACGATCCGCGCTGGGCGCGTCTCGGTCTGCCGCCGCACCTATTCGCGGCGGACTACTCCGACTTCGAGCAGGAAATCAATCACCTCCGGACACATCAGGGTCAGAGCGATGTATACGTGATCAACGACAAGGGGACGATCCTCGCCCCGACGTTTGGCGGCGGCGCCAACTCACTCGTCACTGAAATGCTGGGCGACGCCGCGATCATCTCGTCGGATTTCGGCGGCAATCCGCCCTACGAGAAGATGAAGGAAGTGGCACGCATCTGTTTCAAACACTGGCTCAGGCAGGCGAATGTCCTTTTCATCATCGGCGGCAAGTCCAACAACACCGACATCTTCGAGACGCTTCGAGCCATGGCCGACGCGCTGCGCGAGCACTTTAGCGCGCATGGCCCGACACCACTTTATGTGGTGCTGGGTCGGGGAGGCCCCAATCTCGTGCGTGGCATGTCTGCGCTGAGAGACACCTGCGATTCGCTGGGTCTGCCGTACCGGCTGTTCGGTTTCGACTCCGACATCAGCGATGTCATCCAGTACGCCCGGCATGCGGATGCATGGATGCAGGCTGGCGGCCGCGCCGACATCGCGATCCGGATCGGTGCGCATGAGGCGCAAAGAAGCGTGGCTCAGGCTTGAGGAGATCGGCATGCACAAGCAAGGCAGCAACCCGTTCAAGTACTACGTCGGCATCAACTCACTTGCGCAGATTGCCACGCGCGATGATCGTGTCTGTGTGCTGAACATCCTGGGCGGTGAATCTTCGGAGGTCACGCCCATTAGTCACGCGTTTTCGGGCGGCAACGTCGTGTTCGGAACAGCGCCCGGAAAAGGCGGACAGGTGCTCGCCACGCCGGTTGGCGATATTCCCGTGTACAACAACGTTCGCGAGGGACTGGAGGCAGGGCACCGGTTCAATTGCGGTGTTGTCTATTTGCCGCCGTCGGCAGCGCGCGATGGCGTAGCGGAGCTGATTCGCGTCAATCCCCAGCTGACGAAGATTTTCATCATCACGGAGAAGATTGCAGTTCATGACGCGCGGGAAATCCGTGCAATGGGTCAGCAGGCAGGAATCGACATTTTCGGGGCGAACGGACTAGGCGTCGCCGATTCGTGGAATCGCGTGCGGATCGGAGGAGCACTCGGCGGCGATAACCCTGGCGACTCCCTGCGCAAAGGCTCGATCGCGATTTTTTCCAATTCAGGCGGCTTCAGCACGACGATCGCACAGTATCTGCGCATGGGCGGGTGGGGTACGTCAACCGTAATCTCGAGCGGAAAGGACGTCTACATCCATTATGCTGCGCCCGAATTCGCGTTCGCTCTCGCCAACGATGCGCGCAGCAAAGCTGCCGTGCTGTATTGCGAGCCGGGCGGCTACTACGAGGCCGACGCGGCCTTCACCAAGCCGGTAGTTGCCTGTGTGGTGGGCCGCTGGAAGAGCCGGCTCACGCGGGCGGTTGGCCACGCAGGCGCGATGGCCGGCGGCTCCGACGACGCGCGCGCCAAGGAACGCTGGTTCCTGGAAAAGTTCGGCGTCAACCGCCTGTTTACGCCGGGGGACCCCTGCTGCTCTGCCAAAGGCGCGGTCGTCACGAACATCGCGCATATCCCGGCCGCACTTACCGCCGTGATGCAAGCCAATGCGACGATACCCGATTTCGAGCCCGAAGGCAGTCTCGCACTCAAGCCGTGGTTCGGCTCCGACCAGGGCATCGCACTTCCCGCCAGCCTCGCGATTCCCGTGGTGGAGGCCGTGGCTCCCTACAACGAGCAGGTCGCGCAGGTGAACGGACAGATCGGCGCGATCCCGCCACGTCAGCCATTGAAGGATGCGTCTGGGGCTTCGCAGATGGATGCGAAAACTCAGGTGAGCAGTCTGCACGGCGTATCGATGCTGGACGCGGCGACGCGTTCGTTCGAAGCGAACGTGTGCCTTGCGCTCCTGCATGAATCCGGTGACGAGAACGACGAGAAGCTGATCGACGTCGCGATCGCGGCATGGGTCAACCTGCATGGAATGCCCGAGCTCGCCGCGGCGCAGGCCGCCCGTGAAGGCGGCAACGCGCCGAATGCCGTTCTGGCGGCTGCGGCTGCGATCATCGGCCCCAACCGTCAGCGCGCGGCGCGCGAGATCGTCAAATGGTTGATCGACCGCTTTGCCGCGGCGCGCCTCGCAAACGCGATCGACGAGTCTTTCGACATTTCTCGAATCGACGCGAGCGGCTGCGAACTCCTCTTTGGCGACTCCCGCGATCCCCGCGCTGACGCGATGCTCGCAGGGCTCGCGGCGCGGGGTGCTCAGTCGGTATTGATCCGCTGGCTGACGTCCCAGCCTGCCCACCCGACAGCGGACGCCGTGCTGGCTGCGATCACCACGACCTTGGCGTGGGCATCGCTGATGCGCAAACGCATCTCGCGTATCACCGCTGAGAGTCTGCCCTGGTGGGCCATGCTGTTTGGCACGCTGATTGGCGCCTCGGCCGATGCGTCCCGGCATGGGCCAGACGGCTTCTGCGGCTTCGCCACGGACGAGTTGCTGAACGAACGTAGCCTCACCGAGATCTGCTTTGCCGCACTCCTGAACCTGACTCCGAGCCTCGACGATCTGTTCGCGTTCGAAACGCTCGCCGGATTGCTGCTGACCAACGGTCCGGGCGCCATTTCGGCGCAGGGAGCGAAAGGCGCCGTATCGGCCGACGGTCCGGAGAGTCCCGAACGCGTCCAGCTCAACAAGGCGCTCGTTGGATTTCTGTCGCACACCGGCTACACGCACGGCGGCAACGGGTATGAAGGCATCAAGTTCCTCATCGAAGCCTTCAGAGACAGCGAACTCGACGATCCGTCCAACCCCCGCCACGGCCTGAATCTGGCTTTGATCGCCAAACGTTCCGTGGAGCGGTATGCGCAGTACAAGGCGCGGCAAAAAAATGGGGGCAGCCTCGATATTGCCAAGCTGCCAGGCGTGAACCACCCCGTCTTCAAGGACAAGCCCGTCAACCACGATCCGCGGGAGGTGTTCATCGCGAGCCTGTACGAAAAGCGCGGTGAATACAACGCGTTCCACACCTGGTACCACGAACTCGTGCATGCGTTGTTCGATGCGGGCGTCTCACGCAACATCTATTGCGTGAACGTCGACGCAGTGATTGCCGCGCTGCTTCTGAAGATGCTTTGGCAGCCGCTTCGGCGCGGGGAGTTGAGCGAGTCCGACCTGGAAGCCGCCGCCTTCACGATTTTCCTGTATCCGCGCATGCTCGGATGTGCGGCGGAAATCGACGACCACCTCAACCGCGGACGCAACATGGACACACGCACTCCGGCATCTCAATGCCGCTTCGTGGCGTGATCGATCGCTTTTCAGGCTGCTGAAGCATACCGCTGCCGTCAAAAGCCATTCGGTCGGACCAACGCTACCGGTGACCCCGAGCAAGAGGTCGAGATCTTGCGCCGGCTGCTGATTCAGCTGTACGACAATGCGGAGCCGCTCGAGTAAGCGTAGTGCGATAACGATCGAGCGTGCGGTATTCATCCGGCAGCACGCGCGACGCGCGCTGCCGGCGCCTCAAGTGGCTTGCCGAGGTTCTTCTGCCGAGACGGAAGCCTCACCCTTGCGTCGGGGCGCAGTTTCGACGAGCGCCAACACCACGAGTACGCCGAGGGCGAGACCGGTCAGTGCAAAATCGAAAACATGAGACAGCCCGAAATTCTGCGCGATATATCCGGCGATAGCAGGCGCCACCCCTCCGCCGAAAATCTCGCCGATCCCCGAAATCAATCCGATCGTCGAAGCCAAGAGCCCGGCCGGCGCCGCCTCGGTGGCAATGGGGCCGCTCAGTAAACTGAGCAAACCTATCGAGCACATCGAGATGCCAAACAGCCGCGTGAAGAGCGTTGGGGGATTCGCGCCCGTCCTCGCAAACACGAAGAGCAGAAACGCCGCAACGGCAAACGCGCCGATAGCCGCGGCCTTGCGCCCGATATAGTCGGAGATGCCCGACAAGCTGAATGAACCGAGGAAGCCGCCGAAACCGAGGGCCGATGCAACGAACCCCATGCTTTGCGCGTCCAGATGCAACACCTCCATGAGATACGTCGGCACCATGGCGCCGATGACGAAAATACCGGCCATCGCGCAAAGCATAGCCACGATCGCCACGACGACGTTTCGGCTGGCGAACATCGAGCGCCACTGGACTTTGACGCGATTGCGAGGGCTCGCGGCAACGAATGCCGTCCGCGGACGATCGGACGAGCCTACGGCGCGGGTCGCGGCCGCCATCGATGAATCGGCCATCGGACAAGCCGAAGAGAAACGTATGCGTTTCTTCAGTCCGAAACTCATAGCGGCGAGCCGCCGCTCGCCACGTCGTAACCGTGACCTTGTACTCGAAGACTCGTTCGCCCGCTCCTAGCGGTCGCAGTGCGAAGACACCCCGTCCATGCACCGGGGACCGCCGCACAATGACTCGTCTCATGTGGTTTCCGGCCGTCAGCCGCGGTTCGCGAGCGCGCGCTCAATCTTCTTGTCCGTCTTGTACTGACTCAGCGCGTAGACGGACCAAATTGCAGCCGGAATCCAGCCGATCAGGGTGATTTGGAGTAGCAGACAGATAATTCCTGCAAACGGGCGGCCGATTGTGAAGAACTGGAGCCACGGCACAATCAGGGCGAGTAAGAGACGCATGTAGATCCTCGTGTCGTTTAAGGTTGTTTCGCCGGCAACCGGCCAGTACGGAGCAAAACGCGCCGAAGTCTTTTCCGTTATTTGATGAGGCGCATGCCGGCCGTCTTCGCCGCCTTCCTGTCAAATGTGGCGGTGTATTCGCACTGCGCTTCGTGAGCCGCCCGCTCGATCAAACAATCGGCGAAATCCGCCGACGAGCCGTTGTACAGCCGCAGCGCTTTCCAGACCGTCTCTGCTGCCTCGACCACCAGTTCCTTAGTGCGCAGCACAGTCTCGATCACCTGCGCAATCTCGTCGCGACCCGCGCCGTAGGCTCGTCCGAGCACCCATACGACCTCGACGAGTGCGACCTGCGTGACATAGCCAGGGTGCTCAGCCGTCAGCGACTCGATTAGCGCGGTGGCCTTTTTCGCCTGCACGGCGTCGTCCTGCGCGAAGTACCGTACCAGCACATTCGTATCCAGACCGATCATCGGGCCGAGGCCCCCTGCTCGGCGATCGCCGCATTCATGTCCTCAATCGACACCGGCTTGGCCGGTTTGCGGATAATCCCCTTGAGCGCAGTCACCGAGCGCGTGGCCGGCACGACCTCATACCGGCCCGTTTCCTCGTTGAGGATGAATTCAATCCGATCGCCAGTCGACAGGCCGAGGTGCGTTCGGACGTCCACTGGAATCGTGACCTGCCCCTTCGAAGTTACCGTTGCAGAAGCCATCGTATCCCCCGATTCCAATATTCCTTACTTTAAGGTAAGGGAACGCCAGAGGCAAGCGCTTTTTGTCCTGCATATCGACGCCCAGCGCTCTGAACTTGAGTCCGACGCCGCCCGACGCAGCTATTCACTTTGTATCAACGGGGACACGTATTGACTCGCCCACGCGGCGATCCTCGCACGTTTCGAATCGCCGGTCCCCTTGCCGGCACGGATCTGCCAGAGTGCCTCGCTGCGGAACCCGCAGCGTCCACCTGAAGACGTAAGACACCGCCGCGCGACCATGCTGCGCGGGAATGGCAGTTATGCTCGCCGGCTCCCTACCGGCCCCATTGGCCATCACCGATGATGAAGC
>CAYPWK010000325.1:1697-6777 GCA_964414365.1 uncultured Burkholderia sp. | reverse complement strand
CGAACCGCTCCCAGGCGAGGCTAGGCCTCGCGGGGTCCGAGGTTGTTGGTGGCTTTCGCAACGCTGGTGCGGGTCGCATCACTGTTCACCGAAGTCTTGGTGGGAAGCTTGGTACTCGCATCGCACGCGGGGGGATTCTTTCGCGTCAGGCCTTCCTTCAAAACTCCGCTTTTCATCACCGTCTCCCATGTCGCGCCGAAGCATTGGCGCAGGCGAATTACTTGATCTGCTCGACGACCATGCCGTTGAGCGTGAACTGCCCCGTGGTGGTGGAGGTGCCCGAGCAGGTCACGTTGATGCCCGCCGTGTCGGTGAGGGTGCCGGGCTGCTCGGTCGGCGTCGTGAGGGTGGCGTTGAACTGCCCCTGCGACCAGATCTGCTGAGTGCTCGCGCCGGTCTTCATGACGAAGACGTCCGCCGTGAAGACACCGGCCGTGGTCGCGGCGCCAGCTACTGCGAAGGCGGTCGCGGAGCCCACCTGTACGGTGAGGGTATTGGTGCCGGTCGACGTGCCAGTGCCAAAGCATTTGATGCGAATGGACTGGCCGGGGGTGGCGAGGGTACCACCGGGGATGGTGACCGTGCCGAGGGTCTGGATCGACGTGCCTGTGGTGGTCGCCTGAGTGGGGCTGGAGCCGAGGAGACCGGCAACGCCGACGTTGACTGCCTGGATGGTCTGGTTGAGGCAGGGGACCAGCTGGCTGGCTTCCGAGCACCCGCCACCCGTGGCGCCGGTGAACAGAGGGATGTTGGCCGCATAGACACTGGGCGAAAGGGCCAGAAGCAGAACCGCTACCATGGCGGCAAAGAGCTTACGCATCGCAGTACTCTCCTAGAGGTAGGCGGTTGTCCGCCGAGAAGTATCAGAACTTGATGTACTTGTCCACGAGGGCCACAGGGGGCAGGATCGGGTGGGCACTGCCACTCGTGTTGTTCGACGTTACGCTGGCCGAACCTGTAAAGGTGTTCGAAACCGACCACCCAGTCGCCGACGGCACATGCGTGCCGGACCCGCTTGGCGTAAAGGATAGATCCGAGAAGGAGGCGTTCGCGACCGGGGCCCCGGCATTACCCGTAGTGACAGACGCAGACCCGCTTGAGGTGATCCCGGTCGGCAGCTGGGCCAAGGTCAGTGTCTGCGTTTGTCCGCCGCAAAGCGAGCCGATCGTCGCTGGATTGGCGCAGGTTGCGGTGGTCAGCGTGCTACCTACCGTGTCGCGCATTATTGTGGCGCGCCCCAGGAAGTTCCCCACTCCAAAGGTTGTGGAGCAATCCCCTTGCGAATATGGCCCAATCGTCAGGGTTGTAGCACCGTTCGCGCTCGCGTTACTCGAGGTAACGATGTGAGTGCCATCCGGGATGGAGATGATGTTCGTACCACACACAACATTGTTGCCGCCGACCACCCATCCGATTTGAAATAGCGCTGAGTTGGGCACCACAATAGAGTTGTTACCGCTCGTCGTGGTCGCCGATACGTTCTGCACGGCGATGCAACTGAACAGCGTCGCGAAGGTCGTGCGCGACACTGTCTGCCCGTTCATGAGCAGGTAACCGGAAGGTCCGCCATTGGCGCCTGCCCAATCAATAACTGTGCACGGCTGCACCGTGTTTTGAGGTGACGGACCCGAAATCTGAAACTCCGTGCCATCGTACACCGCCGTATAGACTTGCCCTGACACGAGCTCACCACCGGCCATTGCCACAGCACCGGTCGCTGTCTGCCGAAACAGGTTCTTCAGGCCGGTCGCGTTCACATTGAGCTGTGTGGGTCCGGTGTTGTTGAACCCTGAAATGAACGTGACACTCAGGCCCGTGAGCAGGGAGAAACCGGAAGGGATCGGGGAGGCGATAACCTGCGCATTCGCTGACCCGCCGGACGTGCCGCCGATATAGTTCGACGTTCCGCCGCTGGTGTAGACAAGCGGTGTAGTCAAGCCGTTCAGCGCCGTGATGTTGGTATTGGCGCCAGCGCCCGCGGCGTTCGCGTTGACCTGCGAAACGATCGTATTGAAGTTCGCCATCACCTGGTTGGCGTCGGCGATCGAGCCGTTTTGCAAGGTGAATGGCAAGGAGCCGATGATCGTCTGCGCCGGCGTCGCCCGTGGCACGACATCGACAAACGCCAAAAACGCAAGCAACAGGATTTTGAGATAGCGCATCACTAAGCTCCGACGGATGACTGCTGGAGGTATCCGAGTTTCTGGTAGCGCAGGAACATGTCCCCGATTCTGAAGGTCGAGAAGCTATTGCCTGTGACCTGTATCTGCCCCTTCCGGAAGACGAGCGGCGCCGGCCACGCGATCTGGATCGGCGCAAGCCCCGTATTCGAGGACGCCCAGCTCGCCCCTCCCCAGATGAAGCTGCCCCACAACGGAGAAAAAGCTGGGGGCAAAAGATTGACGCTGCCGAGCAGCGCGCCGCTCACACCAAGCATCTGCACGTTGTAGGTCGAGCCTGCCGAGTCCAGGGCCATGTTGATGGTATGCTCATTGAGCGCGATCTCGCTCATCTCCTTCGTGTCGGGCAGGATCGACGTTTTCCATGTGATCGACATCTGCTGCCCGTTCTCAATGAACGTGCTGCTTGCGCTCAAGACGGTATCACTCTTGAATAACTGCGCATTGACGCCTTGCGCTGCGATGATGAACGTCGAGCCAAAGACGTCAGCCTGGGACGGAGGGAATGTGTGCGGCCCTGACCAATTCTGCTTGGTCATGTCGTACCAATACTCTTCGAAAGGGGAGCCGACCTTCAATGCGTTCTGTGTCGTCACGCGCAGAACGTTGGCGTTGCAAGTCAACACCACGCGGGTAGGTTGCACTGCGAAGACGAACGGGCGGTTGACACCAGCGCCGTACATCCCGATCGGATCGGAAATACGCGCATTGAAATCGATCAGACGGATGCCGTCGGGGGCGAGAAAAGCCAGTCCCTTCGGCGTCGTGCTAATGCCGAGCGGAGACTGCGTCCCGGTTGCGACATTCAAGGCGTTGACTGCAAGATTGCTCAGCGCCGCATCCCCCGTCACCTGGAAGACATTCCCGCTCTTGAACACCATCAAGGACTGGATGATACCGCCAAGCTGGTTGGCGAGCGGCAGCCCGGCCCCCGCGGTGAGCGTGAGGCTGTCTCCGAAGGTCAAGACCTGCGTCGAGTTCGTGATCGTCGTCCCGTTCAGGACATCGGAGAAATACGCGCCAGGCTGACCGGTCGCCGGATTGACCAGATAGTAGGCTCGACCTCCGAACTGGGCGACACAGCTGGGGCGCGCGGGCAGGGCATTGGTCGCCGTGTTGCCTCCGTTCCACGTTAGCGACGCCGGGTTGCTGACATCGAACCATCCGAAAAGAACACCGCCGCCAAGAGTGAAGCCGGGGTGTGTCACGATCAGCTTCGTGCCGACCAGGTCCATGGTCGGCGTTTCCCACGCACCGGTCGCCAAGGGGCTAATGGGCGTGTTAGCGTTGGTAATCCCGCTGATGGTGACGAATGCCTTTGTCGATAGGTCGTAGCAAAACGGCTCGTCGTGCCCAGCGTTGCGCCCGCTCGCAACCATGCCATAGACCCGGCTGCCAACGACTTTGAACGTCGAGATGAACCCCGGCGTCGTGAACCCGCCGAACTGCGTCAGGCTCATCGACGCCGGCCGCGGCGCCCACAGGTTCGGGGTCGCGAGATCGGGGATCAGATTGGACAGCGCCGCCATAGCGCCGGGGAAGACGTTCGTCCCGTCGAGCGTGTCCGACACGCCCGCGGGCGAGAAGAACATCGGCGTGGCGCGACGGATCGCCATCACCAGCCCACGGTCTTTGTGTTGGGGAGCTTCGAGTACGACGTGCCGAAACGCCGCTGGTCGAGCGCCACGGTCTTCACGCGACCATCAGGGTCATCCTGCATCGTCAGGTATTTGCGCAGGATGACGCCGGCGCCTTGCGGGTAACGGTCCTCATCAGCGCTCAGATACGCCGTCGCACGATCGTCGTCGGTGAGCGCCATCAGCTCGCCGGCAAGGCGACGAATCAAATACGCCTGGTTCGGGAACCACGGGACCACCGTCGACGTCTCAGGCGTCGTGATGTCCGGCATGAGCGAATAGTAGCGCACCGTTGCGGGGTAAGCGCCGCTCGCTGGGTACCAGACATAAAGGTTCGGGGGCGACACCGACATGTCGACGTAGAAGCGCTCCGGATAGGAGTTCTGCCCCGGCGACTGTACGAACGCATCGAACTCGGACTGTTCGATGTTCACCATCTTATAGATGGTGCCCTGGATGTTGTAGAAGTGCCCGCCGCGCGGCGCTCGCAGGTAATCCGCCGGCAAGGGATTGGGACCGCAGCCGGCGGCATAGCCGAGGCCCGTCGCGCTGGTGTTGAAGTTGAACGTGAAGTTCTTGCGCGTGACGACTAGGTCGTAGTCGTTGCATAAGTCGGACAGGATCGAGTTGAGGATCTGTCCGGCCTGTGCCGTGTAGCCGGGGGCCTTGGCGATCTGCAGGGCGAGGCTTACGATCTGTTGCGCCTGCAGCGGCATGGATCAATCGTCCTTCAATTCCAGTCCCAGCTCGGCCTCGGCTTCCGCGATGCCCTTCTTGATCCGGTCGATGTTCACGCGCGCCATAGCCACGCTCTGGATCAGGTTCTCGCGGTTGGTGGCGTCGTTGCCTTTCCACGTGAAGTCCGCACGACGCCCGGTCTCTCGATGCCGACGCACAGTGCTCTCCTCGAACTCGACCAGCTTCTTCTCGTGCATCGGCAGTTCGAGCTCAGCCTTCTCCAGCAGCAGCCGCATGTCCTTCAGTCTGTACCGAACCTCCTGCCGATCGGCCGACGCGTGCAGCTTGTCCAGCATCGCGTTGATCTCCGCGGGACTTGCGGTGATCGGCAGGTACGTCTGGATGACGAACGCCCGTCGGTCATTGATCTTGCAGTCCAGCGAGAAGCCGATCGCCGGCTCGCCCGGCTCGATCTTGTCCTTCATGTGCCTCTTCCTTGCAGGGAGATAGAGTTACGCGGCGTCCGCGGGAGTGAGCCGGATGTTGCTCTTTTCGCGGTACATGTTGCTGTCCTTGCCGTCGATC
>CAYPWK010000325.1:0-1621 GCA_964414365.1 uncultured Burkholderia sp. | reverse complement strand
ATAGAGGCGCTGGCCGACGGTGTAGGTGCCGCCGTGCAAATAGTGCACGGAGTCGATGATCAGCCGGCTGGAGTGCGGCGCAAGGTCAAGCGTGATGACAAACTTCTTCTCGCCCTTCATCGGCAGCGGCCCCTTGATGACGTCATCCCCGTCATCGGAGATGCCGATCTCACGGGCGGCGATCATGTCCGCCTTCTTGCGGATCGCGCGCTCCCGCGCCTGTTTCATGATCTCCGGATCGATACCGCTGTCATCAAGCGGCTGGCGAGGTTTCTTGGCCAAGTGCAGGGCTCCTTACGGGTTGTGAGTCCACGCGGCGTTCGCGATCGAGTTGGCCGATACAAGGATCGGCCAGCCTTGCGAGTCGACCGCGACCCAGTCACCCGGCCGAACCTGCAGGATGCCGCGGTTGGGCACATACAGCAGGTTCTTCTGGGAGAAGGCTTCCGGGTAGATCGGAAGCCCGTTGACTAGGTCGTTCTTAATCAGCTCCGCGATCGTGGCGACGTCAGCCGCAGCCATGGCTCCCGAGGAAGCCAAGGCCGTCATCGATGTCTGCGCGGTCGTTCCGAACGTTGAGGTTGCCATCAGGCGCCTCCGTTAGCCGAAGGAGGCGCTGAAGGCCGAGGTGCTCTCGATCCGGGCGAAGAACTGCTGGTTCTCGATGAGCGTACCGTAAAAGACCTTCCAGCCCACGACCCGCAGCTGATTGAGCGGATCGGACTTGTCCGCCGACATCAGCATGCTGATCTTCACGTCATCGAGCGAGACCTGCCCGTAGGCGCCCCGTCCGATGAAGAAGCTCGGATAGACAGTGATGCCCGATGCCGGCGCCGCCGGCGGGGTCTGCGCGGCACCCGTGCCGGTAATGGTCACTGTGGTGTTGGGCGGCAGCTGCACCGCTTGACCCGCGAGCGGGCCGACGCTGGGTCCGGAAGTGGACAGCCCGAGATTGGCCGGCGAGGACGTGGTGCCGATGTAGACGTTGTAGGTGAAGCCCGCCACGTTGGGGGTCTTGACCGCGATCGAGCCGTTCGGGCCGACAACCGCCTGCGAGCCGGACACCGCGTAGATCTGGCTCTCGTACTGGTTCTGGGTGTCCGAACCGGTGACGACGATGAAGTAGTTACCGGTGGCGAGCGCACCGGCGCTGCCGGGGGTGTAGGTCACGCCGTTCGCGTTGTTGGCGAAGCCGGTGAACGTCGGCACCATGTTGGAGAAGCAAAACCGGACGCCGCCCCACTCGCCGAGCTCGTAGTTGTAGAGCCGATTGAGGTCGCTGTACGACCACGCCGTCACGACCGTCGGGTTCTCGCGCATGTCCTGCACGACCAGCGGATGCAGGATGCTAGTGTAGTGCGGCATGGCGCGCGGGTTGCTGGAGGCCTTCGCTCCGCCGGCATCGGCCTTCAGCTTGGTGTCGGTCATCTCGTCGCCCATGTAGCGGGGAGCACCGAGCGTGAAGAGGGTACCGACGATGCGGTTGACCTCATGCGGGTTGAGTACGTCACCGGCTACGAGCGACGCCCGCGCGCCGCGGGTGTTCACGTAGTTGACCTGCGTGCCGGCCATCAGGTTGTTGAAGGTGTTGCGGTCGAGCGTTTCACCGATCTGCAGGCCC
>CAYPWK010000324.1:0-6793 GCA_964414365.1 uncultured Burkholderia sp. | reverse complement strand
GATGAAATATCGCCGCACAGCAAGGCCCCCGCCGGAACGATCGGCGGCGACAATGCCTCGCTTGTCGTTTTCGGCAGCCGCCATCCGTACTGGGACGGAGTGAGCGCGGAAGACGTGTTCGCCACGTGGTCCGAGCAAGATCGGGCTCGCTGTTTCGCGGATAACGCGGCGAAGTTCTATCCGCGTATCGCAGCCAGAGTGTCGGCGGAGCTGAGCTCATGACCGGCCAAGACTGAATAGGAGACAGAAAATGCGGTATGTAGTGGGGGCAGTGGGCGACCTTCCGCCCGGCTCGTCAACGATTGTCTATCCGGACAAGGTAAAGAGCGGGATCGGCGTGTTCAACGTCGAGGGACAGTTCTACGCGTTGAAAAACACCTGCCCGCACATGGGCGGTCCGCTTTGCAAGGGACGCGTGCGCGGCACATCGGAGGCCGCATTGGCGGACGATCGTCTACCCGAAATGCACTGGGTGCGCGACGGTGAGATCGTCTCTTGTCCTTGGCATCACTGGGAGTTCGAGATCAAGACCGGCCGAACGATATTCGAGTCCAAGCAAAAGGTGCGTAGCTACCCTGTATCGATTGCATCGGCTGAGGAACTCGAGCGGCTCAGAGCCGGCGTCGAGACGGTTCCGGTTTCCGTCGAAGGCGCCGCGGTTGTCCTCGATATCTGACAGGTCGACCAGCTCATCGCATGGACTTCAGGAGGACGGCTCTCGCTCCTCAGAAACTGCGATCCGTCCAATCATCAAGGAGCGGTTATGTCTGAAAGCGACTTCGAACTTGTAATCGCCAGCAGAGAAGCGATGGCGACGGGAGTCGTTCGCCTTACGTTCGCACGCCAAGATGGCGCCGAGCTTCCTCCTTGGGCGCCTGGCGCACATATCGATCTCCATTTCGCCTCGAAGGGTGTGGAGTACGTGCGACAGTACTCCCTGTGCGGCCGAATTACCGATCGGCACCACTGGCAAGTGGCGGTGCGACTTGCTCCTGACGGACGCGGGGGCTCGGCCCATATCCACGAGGCGTTCGCCGAAGGCGATACGATTAAGGTCACGGGGCCGCGCAATAATTTCCCTCTGGTTCAGGCGCGTCATTACACGTTTATCGCCGGTGGAATCGGCATCACGCCAATCCTACCGATGATTGCCGAGGCGTCGGCATCTGGTGCGGATTGGCGTCTCGTGTACTGTGGCCGCTCAGCTGATTCCATGCCGTTCGCGGAAGACGTACTCGCTTACGGCGCCGACAAAGTCTTGCTTCATACGAGCGACGCGTGCGGCCGGGCAGACTTGGCCGCGCTCATTGCTACTGATGATCACAACACAGTGCTCTATTGCTGTGGGCCCGAATCGATGCTGCGTGCGATAGAGGAGATTTGCGCATCATGGTCCGGCGACAGAGTTCATGTGGAGCGGTTTAGTCCGCGTCAAGACAGTTCAGCGCAAACGGACACTTCGTTTGAAGTCGAATTCGCCCGCTCCGGGCTCGTCGTGACCGTGCCGACGGATCGCTCTATTTTGGAGATGGCCGAGGAGCTCGGGGTAGACATCGATTCGTCTTGTCAGGAAGGCGTGTGCGGCTCATGTGAGACAAGAGTGCTCTCTGGAATCCCTGAGCACCGGGATTCGGTGCTCACTGCCAAAGAGCGGGCGAGGGGCCACAGCATGATGGTATGCGTTTCGAGATCATGTTCGGCCCGATTGGTTCTCGATGCATAGCGAAACGAAAGCAATCTATATCGGCGCAATCACGCGTCGCCCATAGATTGAAAACGTCGATGAGCTGACGAATGGTGATGCTTAGCACGTGTGCGTGAATTTGCGAAACCCATTGAAGACTAGGAGTTTAATGATGGCTGCCATGGCATCGAATATCAATCAATCGCCGGAAAATGAAGCGTTGCCTCGCCACCGGCGGATTCGGCAGGAGTCGGGTGCGGCAGTCGGCAGAATCTCGGGAATCAATCACCTCGTCTTGTTCACACATGACATGAACGACGGGGTACGGTTCTACCGGGATATGCTCGGAATGCGTGTAGTAAGAACTCAACGATTCGAGACTACTGGCCGGGGTCTACGTTCCGCCGCGCACCATTCTAGCGGGGGCGCCACCGATGACCTGGCCGAAAGCTCCCCCATCGCTGTGAAACTGACGGTTCGTCAGGTGTTTTTCGAGATGGGCAACGGCGAGTTGTTTTCGCTGTACGAGGCGTCCACTGTCTCGCAGCGGCCATCTGCCCCAGTGAGTTCTGTCCTGTGGCCGTCCGCTAGCAAAGAACAGTGGAGCCGTCCAATAGAGCTCCAGAAGTTGGACCATCTTTCGTTCGATGTGCGCTCTCACGCCGATGTCGTATGGTTCAGGCAGCATTTGCTGTCGCACGGCGTTGCAGTATCTGAAGTATCCGAGCGACGCGGTGCCAACAACACGCATCGTTTCATTTCCTCTATCTATTTCTCGGACCCGAGTGGCAATCCACTTGAGATCTCGTCATTCGATGCAGCGGACGCCGCGTGGAAATCGTACGATTTCTCTGATTGGTTCATCGACGACGATCCGGTAACCGCGTTGCTCGATGACTCAGAGGATGGGGTGCAAACGCTGAGCCCGCACTGGGTCCACGCATCCAGCAAGTGAGAACCGTGATGAACTTCCAAGAAGTCACCGACTGGGGCGAAGATGCCTGGGAGCGAGACGTGACGGGCGTTGCGGTGGATTCAGGGGACCGCGTCTATGTGCTACGGCGCGGCGACCATCCCATTACAGTGCTAAATGCGGACGGGGCCGTCCTCGATCGTTGGGGAAACGGCCTCTTCTCGAACCGTCCGCACCTAATTTCCATCGGTAACGATGACACGGTCTACGTGGCTGACGATGGTGGTCACCGCGTCCTCGTTTTCCAGCCGACAGGACGCCTGTTAGATACCATTGGCAGCGGCATCCCGTCTGAGACAGGATGCACAGCGGAACCCGCGGATGCGGAAACCGCGCTTGATCAAATCCGCGGGGGGCCGCCATTTAATAGGCCCACTAAAGCAGTGTCATGGAGTAATGGAGAACTGTTCGTCAGCGACGGCTACCGGAATTGCCGCGTACACCACTTCTCCGCAGACCGCCAGCTGATACATTCCTGGGGCGGCCCGGGAACCGGCGTCGGATGCTTCGTCATACCGCACAGTGTAACGATCGATGCAGAAGGTCGGGTCTTTGTGTGTGATCGCGAGAATGACCGGATACAGATTTTTTCCCGAGATGGGCAACTGCTCGACGTATGGAACGACGTTCAACGGCCAACGGATGTGGCTTTCGATCGACGCGGATACGCGTACGTCAATGAACTTCCGCGCGGCCCATTGGACATCAAGTCGCGGCGGCTCGGGCGAGCGGAGCAAGAGCTGCCCGGGCGAGTAACCATTAGGTCCTCGAATGGCACCATCCTCGCGCAGATCATCTGCCCCGGTGTGGAATTCCTTGCTCCTCATGCGATCGCGGTCGATTCCAAGGGGAGTATCTACGTCTCAGAGGTGCCGGAGTCGTTCTCAAACTACACCGGTAAGCCCTATCGGAAACATCGATGCCTGCACAAGTTTGTCGCACGATAACTGCTGCAGACGTTCGACGAGCTGGATCGCACACCAGCATTTATAGGAAGGAGTTCAAATGATAAAGGTGGGTGATGTATTACCGGATGAATGTCTATTCGAGTTCATCGAGGAAGCGACCGAAGCCTGCCCCGCGGGACCGAACGCGTTCTCGACACGCGAGCGACTCTGCCAAAAACGTGTGGTGATTTTTGGGTTGCCGGGTGCGTTTACGCCGACATGCTCCGCTAGGCATGTGTCCGGCTACGTCGACTCGGCAGCGGAATTTACCGCAGCTGGCATCGACGAAGTCTGGTGCATTTCCGTCAACGACGCCTTTGTCATGAGCGCGTGGGGCCGCGATCTTAGCACCGCGGGCAAGGTCAAGATGATCGCGGACGGCAATGCGCGTTTTACTCAGGCCCTAGGACTCGATCAGGATTTGGCCGAGCGCGGTATGGGAATCCGTTCGCAGCGCTACGCGATGGTGGTCGACGATGGTGTGGTCAGGACGCTAAACGTCGAAGCACCTGGCAAGTTCGAAGTCAGCGATGCTAGGAGCATCCTAGCGGTTTTGCGTCAATGAAAGCTGCCGTGAGGGAAGCAAGCGGAAGGAGGGCGCTTTCATCGATGTCCGGTGGGTCGGTCAGTTCGGTCCGCGCGCCCCTCGGCGGCCTACTCGCGGGTGTTGATGATTTTCTTGATAAGCGCCAAACCTCGATGCAGCTCTTGGCGTTCCTTTTCCGAGAGCGTTTCAAGGATCACGGAGGTCAGCCAATCCTCCCGTACCGCGAAAATGTTTTCCAAGGTCTTGACGCCTTTGCGTGTCAGTTGAATGAGCACCGCCCGACGGTCGGTCGGGTGCGGCTTGCGCCCCACCAATCCGGCCTTTTCCAGCGCCTGAACCGTCAGTGACATCGACTGAGGCCGGACGCGCTCGGCCGCCGCGAGATCGTTCGTGCTCATCGCTCCCTGGCGCTGGAGGTGACCAAGCACCGTGAGCTGCGATAGCGGTGGACCCGATTCGACCCGGATCAGTCTGGCCCCTCGCCCCAAAGTTTCGCGCAGGTCGAATGCGAGCTCGGCAACGGAAGTAAGCTCGGAAACGGAATCTCGATCAACGTTCATATGTGGAAAGGCTCTACGTATGTAATGCCATCGGGGCCAATCTCGCCAATGTAACACAGGGCGCCTGTGCATCGACGGGCTGTACGCGGTAATGGGCTGCGGAGTTGCCTACCCTCGATGTGATCGGCGCCCGTTCCATTTATTGCAGGCCTCGTTATGGCTGCGGCGGCACTCGGTAGCATCGTCTCTAGCGAGGAATGCGTGGCGTGGCTTCAACGTTGATCGCAGCGTCACTGCTCAGCTGATGTATGTCTCGTGAGCCACAGCACGCATGTCTTCACCTGACCACGCCATAACATCTTGCCGATCGTCGCGCATCTACAGGCCACTTCGCCAAGACGGGGTGACCGTAGCGGTTTAGCAAGCGCGACCGAACCGCTAGCGAACGTAGGTACATTCCCTTACATACACGCCGCTAATATACAGGCAGACTGAATAAATGATTGGCAGGCGGACTGATCAGTCTGGCTGTGTGCGCGAGGGGCAACTCCTTATCGCCTGCAGTCAATCATCAGCCGATTACATGCGGCGGAATCGGGTGATCTGACAGCCGAACTGCATTAGCAGTTGACGGATGGCGCAGGGGGAGGACGATGACTTTGCATGAGGCATGCTTGCGATCGCAAGTGGAAAAGTGGCTAGGTGCTGAGCTAACAACCTGTGTACGGGTAACGCACTTTAGCCACACTCGGCGCAAGCCATGGCGATATGTATGCGTTCAGGCGACCCGTCCATCGGGAACCTTCACATTTGTGTTTTTTCGTCATGACGATGGCTCATGGCGCGTATTTCCACCTCAGGCACCCCGACCGGCAATGAGGGTCTCGGAAGTGGATAAAGGAATGGTTGCGATCCCAGATGACGCTCTAGCGATTTGAAATGGCTTGTGAACGGTTGACGCAGGCACCGATCTTCATTGTCCTACGTCACGTCGATGGATGGATGACCGTGCCTCGTCCTGGTAATTTTTCTTAGAAGGAAGCACTAGCCAATTGGGGTTGCACACGGGTCGTTTTGCGCACCGCGAGCGAAACCTAGCGCAAGTTGCGCGAACCAGTGGTGAGGCCTCCGTGAGCGACGTTCTGCATAACTCAACGTTACGACCACTTAAGTACATTCCCTTACATACGTCCAAGAAACATGCAGGCAGACTGACTACAGCATGAACAGGCAGACTGATTAATTCTCTGGGGCAACGAATCTAATGGTCCAACAGCGCCCATCGGTTGCTCAGTCTCGGATGGACTTCGATGGGCGATCCATCGTAACTTCGTCGAATGTCGTCCCCTTAGTTCGCACCAATAGCGTCTACGACGCTAATGCCCAGTTTGATCTGCAACGGTTTAGTTAGCCGATCACAGATGAGGAGACAAATGAAAATGAGCGACCCTGCTGCAAGTAGTCGAAAGATCGCGTCGACCGTGGTTGACGCGCCCGGAGATCGAGGCCTGTCCCGCGCGGGCATCTTGGCAGCGCTGCCCATACTAGCGATCGTGATGGTCGGCATTGCGGGGCATGCGACTTCCTCCCTCAAACCGCTCATCATCCAAGCCTTCGTGCAGTCTGTCGGTTTCGACAAGGCGACCTCCGGCTATCTGCTGACGGCCGAAATGATTTCGACGAGCGTAGGAAGCGTCGTAGCGACGGCGTTTCCATTTGTACTGCGCCGGCGCGCCTATCTGTTTGGTGCGCTTGCCGCGATGATGCTGGCCAACCTGGTGAGCATCTCGTTCAAGCATGACCCCGGTCTCGCGCTCTACGGGCTGCGCTGCATATCTGGCCTGGGCGCGGGTTTCGGCCTAGGGCGCCTAGGCATTCTTATCGCGCTGTCGCGTCGTCCGGGAAAGACCGCGGCCTTGTACTCGACAAGCACCCAGCTCTACGGAGCGGCTGCCGCGTTTGCCATGCCGTTCGTCGATCGACTTTGTGGTGCGAATTCCATCTTTGTGATCCTCGCTGGAACGGTTCCGCTTGCATTGTTGCTGATCGGATGGGTTCCTGAAAGCAACGAGAGGATTGCGAAAGCGAAAGCGATTTCGTCTGAGAAGGCGCGAGCACTGGGGTTCGGCGAGAAAGTGATCC
>CAYPWK010000323.1:0-6827 GCA_964414365.1 uncultured Burkholderia sp. | reverse complement strand
CGAGCTTGGCCCAGAACCCTTCGTAATCGCGCTCCGCTTGCGCGACGAGGGCGCGATAGGCGGCCATTCCGGGAATCGCCGCCTGCGCTGCCAATTCCGCGGGCGGTTGAAAAATCCGACTTTCGTGAAGAACCGATTCGATCGCAGACATCGAGGACTCCCTATCGAGAAACAAGAAAACGTCAAATGAGGCGTACGCAATCGAGTACTGGCGCTGTTTTGCCACAGACCACTATCATGACGCACACCGCTCGATCGAGCCGCGACGATCGATGCGGCACTGCAACATGCGGGCGGACAGCATGGCGAACTGCGCGGCGGTCTGCGCGGCGGACTCGGGGATCAATCTTCGCGCGGCGCGGTACAATAGCGCGCCTTTTTATGCGTTGCCGGCGCCTTCTCGGGCGCTTTCGGCATTCGGATTTGCCGTCTCACGTCCCCACAGCATCCACGCCATGACAGTCATCAAACAGGAAGACCTGATCCAAAGCATCGCCGATGCGCTGCAGTACATCAGCTACTATCACCCGCTCGACTACATTCAGGCATTGGGCCGCGCGTACGAGCTCGAAGAAAGCCCGGCCGCGAAAGACGCCATCGCGCAGATCCTGACAAACAGCCGCATGTGCGCGGAAGGCCGCCGGCCGATCTGCCAGGACACCGGTATCGTTACGGTGTTCGCCAAGGTCGGCATGGATGTGCGTTGGGGCAGCGAGAGCGGCCCTGCGACGATGGGCGTGACCGACATGATCAACGAAGGCGTGCGGCGCGGCTATTTGAACCCTGACAACGTTCTGCGCGCCTCGATCGTGAGCCCGCCCGAAGGCGCGCGTAAAAATACGAAAGACAACACGCCGGCCGTCATTCACTATGAGCTCGTGCCCGGCGACAAGGTCGACGTGCAGGTCGCGGCGAAGGGCGGCGGCTCCGAGAACAAATCGAAGTTCGCGATGCTGAACCCGTCGGATTCGATCGTCGACTGGGTCTTGAAGACGGTCCCGACGATGGGTGCCGGCTGGTGCCCGCCCGGCATGCTCGGCATCGGCATCGGCGGCACGGCCGAGAAGGCGATGGTGATGGCGAAGGAATCGCTGATGGAGCCGATCGACATTCAGGAGATCATCGCGCGCGGTCCGCGCGACTGGATCGAGGAGCTTCGCGTCGAGCTTTACGAAAAAGTCAACGCGCTCGGTATCGGCGCACAAGGCCTCGGCGGCCTTTCGACGGTGCTAGACGTCAAGATCATGGCCGCGCCGACGCATGCGGCCTCAAAGCCGATCGCAATCATTCCGAATTGCGCAGCCACGCGCCACGCGCACTTCACGCTCGACGGCTCGGGCGTCGCCAAGCTTGACGCGCCGCCGCTCGACGCCTGGCCGAAAGTGCAATGGGTGGCCGATACGGAAACGAGCAAGCGCGTCGATCTGAACATGCTGACAGCCGAGGAAGTCGCGAGCTGGAAGCCCGGTCAGACGCTCCTGCTGTCGGGCAAGATGCTGACGGGCCGAGATGCCGCGCACAAGCGCATCGCCGATATGCTCGCGAAAGGCGAGAAGCTTCCCGTCGAGTTCAAGAATCGGGTGATCTATTATGTCGGCCCGGTCGATCCCGTGCGCGACGAAGTAGTCGGCCCGGCCGGCCCGACGACGTCGACACGGATGGACAAGTTCACGGAAACCATGCTGGCGCAGACCGGCCTCATCGCCATGATCGGCAAGGCCGAGCGCGGACCGGTGGCAATCGAGGCGATCAAGAAGCACAAGGCGGCCTATCTGATGGCTGTCGGCGGCGCCGCCTACCTCGTGTCGAAAGCGATCCGCGGCGCGAAGGTACTCGCGTTCGAAGACCTCGGCATGGAAGCGATCTACGAGTTCGACGTCACGGACATGCCCGTGACAGTGGCGGTCGATGCGACCGGTACGTCCGTCCACGAGACCGGGCCCAAGGAATGGCGCGCCAAAATCGGCAAACTGCCGGTCGTCCCGGCGTAACCACTACGCCGCCCTTATCGGTGGCGCCGCGAGCCGGGCCTTCTGGTCCGGCTGTTTTTTAACCACTGCCATAAGAGCACGACGGGAGCGACGACGACCTTGCCCGATCGGCCAACGAAAAGTCCGTGACCTTGGCATTTGCCGCCGCACGGTTTATCGTTTGCAGCCACAGCCTCGAAACGAAGAAAAGGAAATCTCATGCAGGGCGACCAGAAAGTCATCGAATACCTGAATGCGCAGCTAAAGAACGAACTGACCGCGATCAATCAGTACTTTCTCCATGCGCGCATGTACAGGCACTGGGGCCTTGAAAAGCTCGGCAAGCACGAATACGACGAGTCGATCGGCGAAATGAAACATGCCGACATGCTGATCGAGCGCATCTTCGTCCTCGACGGCCTGCCCAATCTACAGGATCTGCACAAGCTGCTCATCGGCGAAGAAACGAAGGAAATCCTCGAGTGCGACCTGAAACTCGAGCAGATTTCGCAAGGGACTTGCAAAGAGGCGATCGCGTATTGCGAGTCCGTGCGAGATTTCGTTTCGCGCAACATCTTCGAGACGATCCTCCACGATACCGAGGAGCACATCGACTGGCTCGAGACGCAGCTCGATCTCATCGACAAGCTCGGCATTCAGAACTACCAGCAGTCGGCAATGGGTTCGGTCGAGTCCTAATACGTCGTCAACATACGCACTGACATGAGCCAGCAGCACGACGCGCCAGCCAGCCAGCCGATCGGCGCATCGGCCACCGCGGCCGCCGCGGCATCCGCGGCCGGCGCCGCGGCGCCGGTCGGCATCTTCGATTCAGGCCTGGGCGGACTCTCGGTACTGCGCGCTGTGCGCGCACAATTGCCTGACGAGGCCCTCGTCTACGTCGCCGATTCGCGCTATGCACCGTATGGCGAGCGCGATCACGCATTCATCGCCGAGCGCACGCTCGCCATCGGCGAATGGCTCATGTCACAAGGTGCGAAGGCACTTGTCGTCGCGTGTAACACGGCAACGGCGGAATCGATTGCGCTCGCGCGTGAACGGCTGCCCATTCCGTTGATCGGCGTCGAACCCGGCGTCAAGCCGGCGGCCCTCCAGTCGAAAACGCGCGTAGCAGGCGTCCTGGCCACGCCGGTCACGCTGAGAAGCGAACGGTTTCGCGCGTTGGTCGAGCGGCACGGTGCCGACTGCCGTTTCATCTGCCAGCCGGGCCACGGCCTTGTCGAAGCGATCGAGCGTTGCGACGTCGATTCGCCGCAGGTGCGCGCGCTCTTGGCAAGCTATATCGAACCGATGCTCGCCGCCGGCGCCGACACGCTCGTACTCGGCTGCACCCACTACCCGTTTTTCGATGCCACGATTCGCGACGTCGCGGGTGAGCGGCTGACGCTCGTCGATACGAGCGTCGCCATCGCCCGGCAGCTCGCACGCGTTCTCGAAGCGAACGGATTGCGTGCCCCTGCCGGCGCGCATCGGGTCCCAGCATCACGCCTTTGCTCGACGAGCGACGGCGCTCACCTGCAGCAACTTGCATCGCGGCTGCTCGGGCTCGACGTTCAGGTTGAACGAATCGATATCCCGCTTCGCGGAGCGCCGGAGCAAAAGGCCGAGGCGGCCTGAGTTCGTTCGGCACCCGATTAGGCTCCGCGTCTCCCCGACATTCCCCCGCCGCCCCATTGAAATGGGGCGCCATCCAATTCTGCGATCACCGCAAAAATTTTGAGAAATGCACTTGCCAACCGAACCGATCGAAATGATAATAGTTCGCATTAACGTTCGCTATCGCGTTTGCTATGATCGTCTGCGTCTGCAAGTCCGTCTCCGACCGGAAGATTCGCGCCTCCATCGCTGAGGGCGTCGATACGTTCGATGAGCTGCAGTTCGAACTCGGCGTGGCCACCTGCTGCGGCAAGTGCGAAGAGTCCGTGCGCGAGGTCATGGCGCAATGCGGAGTCTGCGAAGAGCGATGCGGCGTCGAGCGGCCGGGCACTGTCCATCCGGTCCATCTAACGTTTTACGAGCGCAAGGCCGCCTGAGGCTTCCGCGGCGCCCGTTTTCCCTGTTACCCTTTCCGTCGGCACGCCAGTCACGCAAGCAGCCAGCAGCCGCTCGTTTTCCTTAAGGAGGTCGAGATGGGACTGCTCATCGGTTTCGTGACAAAGCTGTATATCTCCGTACTGATCTTTCGGCGATGAACAGGGATGCTTCGGTTCACCCGAAAGGCGATGGCAATCGAGGGTCGCGCTAATATGCAACCGTCGCCTAACGTTGGGTCTGTCATGACACCGGCCGTATTCCCGCCGGCGCGCGTTCGCATCACGTCGACTATCGCCGTCGTTGGGCTCGTACACGTCGCACTCATCGCTGCGATGATGCAAATGACTCAGCGGCCGTCTCAACCGCTCGCGGTCGAATCGAAAATCATCACGGCGCAGCTGCTGAGTCAGGAGCCCGCGCCCGCTCCGGTTCCCGCCGTGGCGCCCGCGGTGCATTCGGCGCCCGAGCCGGCCCCGCAACCGATCGTCAAAAAGAAGGTCGAGCGGCACGTTGCGCCTCCGCGCCCGTTGCCTACGCCTGCACCGGCCGCGCAAAAAACCGTCACGCCGCCAGAGCCGGCGCCAACGGCCGCGCCGCCGCATGAAGCGGTCACCAGCCAGCCTGCGAAGGCAACTGAGCAAACCGCCGCTCAGTCGCCTGCCGCGGGGCCTGCCACCAACCGGGAAACACTCGCGATTGCGGCCCCGAAGACAGTCCCACATATCGACTGCCGGATCGTGAAACCCGACTACCCCGCGCTGTCGCGCCGCCGCGGCGAGATGGGCACGGCCGATGTGCGTTTCGTCGTCGGAGCAACGGGGGCGATCGAAAGCGTCGCGCTTGCGAGGAGCAGCGGCTATCCCCGTCTCGACGATGCGGCACTCGCCGCGATGCGCGCGAGCTCGTGCCGCCCGTACGTCGAAAACGGCACGCCGATACGCGTCACCTACACCCAGCCGTTTGGGTTCGCACTCGACGATTAACCGTCATCAGCAGAAAAAAGAGGAATTGAATGCAGAGCTACAGTCTGGCCCATGTCTGGGCCCAGGGCGATTTTGTCACGCGCGGCATCGCGATCGTTTTGCTGACGATGTCGTTGGTTTCATGGAGCGTCATGGCCGTCAAAGGATGGAGCATCATCCGGCTTCGGCGTCTTTCGAAGAACGCGGAGCGCGACTTCTGGCATTCCGACGATTTTGCGAGCGGCCTCGACAAACTAGGCGAGACGCGGCGATCCGCGAACGACAACCCGTACCTCGCACTGGCTCTTTCTGGACAGGAGGCCGCTGACCATCACAAAAGGACGCGGCCTCACCTGCACGATCAGCTCGACGTGTCCGAATGGATTTCGCGCTGCCTCAAAGACACGATGGAAAACCGCGTCGCGCATCTTCAAAGCGGACTCGGCGCACTGGCATCGATCGGCTCGACGTCACCGTTCATCGGGCTCTTCGGCACTGTCTGGGGCATCCACCGTGCGCTATTGTCGATCGGCGCAAGCGGAGCCGCTTCCATCGATCAGATCGCCGGGCCGATCGGCGAAGCACTCGTGATGACGGCATTCGGCCTCGTTGTCGCGATCCCGGCCGTGCTCGGCTATAACGCGCTCACCCGTTCGAACAAGGCCGTCGTCGGCAGCTTGCGCAGATTCGCGCACGGCCTGCATGCGTACTTCGTCACGGGGGCACGTCTCGCCTCCACCGGTACCGGCGGACTACGGCTCGCCGCCCGTGCGAACTAACGGCGGGGCTAACGATGGCGATACAGCAATTCGACGACGAAGACGATGGCCTCATGAACGAGATCAACATGACGCCGTTCATCGACGTCATGCTGGTGCTTGTGATTGTGCTGCTGGTGGCCGTACCGGCCATTCACCGCGCGATCAAAATCGACTTGCCGCAAACAGGCGGCAGCAAGCTGGTCGAAACACCGAGGCAAGTCGATGTCTCTGTGCGCGCTGACGGGTCGCTTTTCTGGGGCGACGAGCGCATTGACGATGAGGCGCTGCGTGCGAGATTCGAGCAAGCAGCGCAGACGAATCCGCAGCCCGAGCTGCGGCTCGCAGCCGATCGAAAAGTGCCGTACGAACGAGTCGCCGATGTCATGTCCGCGGCGCAGGCGGGCGGCCTGACGAAAATCGGATTCGTGACGTTTCCGCGCCCGCAAACGCAGCACTGAGCAAGGCGTCGTAGCAACGCAATCGCCATCGGCCGCGGGTAACGAATCGACGAGCGGCATGGTGCATAGTAAAAGGCCCCCATCGAACGATGAGGGCCTTTTTTCATGCGCACGCAGGCGCCTTCGGGTGGCGGGCTCGTTCGCCATCGGGGTAGCGTGAGCACCGCATGCGACGGCCGTGTTCACCACGGACAGCGCAGCCACCCTATCCGGCTTGCTATGAGAGCAGCCGTCAGAGTCCGTACCGGACGCCTCCTGTACGAACGAGATTTCAATATAGGCCCGTGCGCTTGACCGTTCAAGCATAGGCCCATAGAAACTACCGATCGACGGCGACGCTTAAATGATAGAACCGAAGAATAGCCGCAGGCTCATCGCGCGCTGTCCGCTCTGAGGGGGACTTCTTTCGCGAGGCCCGAAAAGGGGCTGCTTTCAGGCCTTCAACACGCTCCCTGCCTCTTTCACGACCAGAGGGGGCCCAAGCTCACCGAGCGAGGTTGCCGCATTTGAAGCCTGAATCGCTCTTATGTGATCGCTCGTCGGACATTCTCGCGGAAGCGCGCTCCCCTCAACGCGACCCAGAACTTCGACGAGAAAATCGACGAACGCACGGACGGCCGG
>CAYPWK010000322.1:532-6834 GCA_964414365.1 uncultured Burkholderia sp. | reverse complement strand
GTCCCACCTGATGGTTGTACTTTGCCATCTCATCATGGAGCGACTGCCCCCAAAGACCGCGCCCGTTCTGCACGGCGACCCAAGCGTTCGGCAGCGGGCCCTGGCTCATGTAGCAGTAGCCGCCGAAGAAGTCCTTGCCTTCATCGGTGTAGTTCCAATGCTCCGTCATCGCGAGCGAAGGCGGTCCTTTGTACCAGCGCACCTCTTCGTCCATGATTCCCCATGCCGCCTGGTTTGCCTGCACCATGAGGTTCTTGCCCACCAGGCCCGACGAACGGTTCGCGAGCCCATCGGGAAAGCGTGGTGTCGCCGACATCAGTAAGAGGCGCGGCGTTTCGATGGCGTAGCCGGCAACGACGACGTTGCGTGCACGCTGAAATTGCCAGCGGCCTTCGCGGAAGTACTCGATTCCGGTGCAACGATCGCTCGAATCAACGTCGATGCGGCCCACCATCGCGAGGTCGCGAATCTCCGCACCGGCCCTGACCGCACGCGGTATCCAAGTCACGAGTGCGCTTTGCTTCGCGTTCGTCGAACAGCCGGTTACGCAAAAACCGCGATAGACGCAGGGATGGGCGCGGCCGCGCGGAGCCGAGAGCGTCGCGAGCGGCGTCGGGCACCAGCGGATGCCGAGCGCCTCGGCTCCGCGCGCCAGCACGAGCGCCGCCTCGTTCAGCTCGTGCGCGCGATAAGGATAACGCGGCCTGTGAGGGCCCCAGGGGTAGCGCACCGGTCCGGAGATCTTCAACGCATCTTCGACGTAGCTGTAATAGCGCCACATTTCGCGCCAATCGAGTGGCCAGTCGGCGCCATACCCGAGTGCGGTGCGCGACTTGAACCATTCGGGACGGAAGCGCAGCGAGACCATCGCGAAGTGAACCGTGCTGCCGCCCACCGCGCGCCCGCTATTGTTGCTGCCGAGCTTCAACGGGTCGTCGCCGTCGCAAATGCGATCATCCGTCCAGTAAAGTTTCGCTTGATGTGTCTCGTCCGAAGCGAATTCCTCGAGAGGGCGCCACCACGCGCCGGCATCGAAGCCGACGACCGAAAACCCCTGCTCTGCGAGCCGGCAAGCGAGTGTTCCGCCGCCCGCGCCGGTGCCGACGATCGCGAAATCGACAGGCTCGTCGCGCGGATACTCGCGCATGGGCACCCAGCCGCCGATTCTGAAGACGTCCGGGGCACGGCCGTTCTTGCCGCGCGGTGTGTGCATAGCGTCATCGAGCACGGGCGTTCCTCTTCGCCGCTTCGGCCTCGCGGCCCGGATGCGCTTCGACGGCTTCCCATGGATCGCGCCGGTTGCCCTGCATGCGAACATAGCCGCGCGGATTGGCGGGGCCACCGAAGCCGATCTCGCTCCAGGCGTGGGGGTGCGAGTAGTAGGCCGACCCAATGTCGTGCAGTACCCGAAGCGAAAAAAAGACATCGCAGGGCATGCCCCGCCAGGCGGCGTGATGCAGCTCGCCGCGCTGCATGCTCGATAGCAGGTCGCGTTGAGCCTCCTCGCTCAGGTCCGCGAACGCCGCATGGTGGCGTACGCGGCTCTCCTCGTCGATCGCGGCAAGGCCGATGCGCCATGCTTCGCATAGAGGTGGCAGCCGCGAGTCGCGATAGCCGTCGCGAGCATCGTGGGCAAGCTTCATATCGACGAGACCCGCGACCGGGATACGCGGCGGCACGAAGCGGCGATGCGCGGCGACGACTGACGTATCGAGCGATTGCGGCACAATCGCGGCGGCGAGCGCGCAAAGCGCTCGCCATTCGGCGTCGTTGCAAAAGCGAGGCGAGTTCGGCTGCGCCATGCGCTCAGCAACGATGGTGCGCGTCGCTTCGTCCCAAGAGGGCGTATCGCGCTTGGCCAGCACGTCGTAGCCCGGATAGTGTGAGCGAACGAGTTCGTTCATCGTAAATCTAGCCTCGGTTTGAAACCCGGCCTGGCTCCCCTTTCGCGCCGCTCCGCTTCACGCAATCGCAGTGCCGCAAGCCCTGCCGCCGCTAGCGCCGTGAAGCTCGGCGGCGCGGGTAGCGGCGGTCCATTCAGCACGTTCTGCGACCAGTTTCGCCAGCCCCCTTGTTGACGCGCGACACCACGCGTGTGAAATACAACGCCGATGGCTCCGAGCGCGGCCGTTGCGCGCAGCCACAGACGTGTCCACCAGCGCTCGCGCGGTGGAGCGAGCGCGGCGCGCGCAAGCAGCACGGCCGCGACGGGCGGTATGGCGACGGGCGCATACATGGCCCGATGCTGAAACGCGCCGCGAAAATGCAGCAGCCCGACTTCGCCGACGGTTCCGATCAGACCTGCGGCCGTCAACAAGGCGAGCGCCTTGCCGGCCGGCATGCCGAAGAGGCACGGATCGTCGGCGGGCTCATCGCGCAGCCGCTCGCCGACTGCGCCAACCGCGCCCGAGAGCAGGAGCGCCATCGGCGCGCCGAGCGGGGCCCCGTAAAAGAGGTTGTGCCAGCTCCACCGACCCGGCCGTTTCAGTACGTTATAAAGGTGAAAGCCGGTGCCGGCGATGCCGACGCCTGCCGCCGCCATATAGACCGCGCGGCGCAAGGTGTGGGTGCTCTCGTTGCGGTCGGCGCCGCCGTGGATGCCGGCAATCAGCGACAGCGTGCCCGCTGCAAGCGGCACGAACATGCCCGGATTTTCATAAGAGCCGCGGTAATGCTCGATTGCGGAATCGACGAGGGCCGACCATGCGAGCAGCGCTGAGCTGCGGTTGAAAGCGCGCGCCGCGGCGATATGAGTGGCGATTTCCGATGAAGAATGAGACCGGCCGCGCTCAGTTGCCGGTACGGCCGCCGCGGCGCTGCGCGGGAGGAGGGCCGCGTTGCGCGCCGGTTTCGTGAATGCCGCCGCCGCGGCGATGCCGCCCGCGATGCCGGCCGCGATGCCGAGACCCGTGAGCAGTCCGTCGAATGATCGGCTCATCGTGACGTCCGCTCGCTCATGCCGCGTAGCGCTCGGCGTCGCGACGCTTGAACTCGAGGCCGCAGCCTGGGCGAGAGAGGTCCGGCGCGATTGCGCCGTCTCGCGGTCGCGGCGCGCCGTCAAACAGCATCGATTCGATGCGGACGTGATCGTGGAACCATTCCTGGTGGCGCAAACGCGGCGCCGCCAGCGCGACATGCAGGTGCAACGCGGGCGCGCAATGCGCCGAGAGCGGAATGTGCCATGCGTCGCAAAGTTGGGCCGCCTGCAGGAAGCCGGTCACGCCGCCGCAGCGCGTTAAATCAGCTTGCATGACGTCGACCGCTTCTGCTTCGAGCATCCGCCGAAAGTCGTCGGGCGTGTAGCAGTATTCGCCGGCCGCGATGTCCATCGATTGAGGCGCGGCACACCGCACGGCATTGAGGCCCGGAAGATCGTCCGACGAGACCGGCTCCTCGAACCAGACGACGCCGTGCTGCGCGAAACACTCGCAATTGAGTGCGCTCTTGACGGTGTGGGCGCCGTTCGCGTCGACGAAGAGCTCACGTTCGCCAATTGCATCGCGCGCGGCTTTTACGCGTTGCGGATCGCGCGCGGGATCGCTGCCGATTTTCATTTTGAGGGCCCTGCAGCCGTCGACGGTAACCCATCGCTCGAATTGCTCGCGCAATTCCTCATCGGTATAGCTCGTGAATCCGCCGCTGCCGTAGATCGGCACCCGGTCGCGCACCATGCCGCCGAGGAGGCGTACGAGCGGCGTCTCGGCGAGTCGCGCGTTGAGGTCCCAGAGCGCGCAATCGATGGCCGAGATGGCGGTGGCTGCTAGCCCCGAACGGCCGAGATTGCGCACGCGCCGCCATAGCCGTTGCGATAGCGCACGAATGCGACTCGCATCCGCATGCAGCAACTCGGGCGCCAGCGTATCGCTGATGAGCTTTACCGCACAGGCATCGGTGTACGTATAGCCGAGCCCTGTGCAACCGCCCGCATCGATTTCGACGACGATCAGCGTCGTCGCATTCCATTCGAATGTGCCATCGGCTTCGGGCAGATCAGTCGGAATCGAATAGGCGTGCGCTCGCACCGCGGCAATGGGCGTGCTGTCGATGGCCCTGTTGGGGTCGCTCGCAGCCAGCGCCGCATTGGTCGGCGAGTCCGGTTGGAAGTCCATTTGTGTTCACGGAGGAAATGCTTACGAACATCAAGTGGCCGCGCAAGGGGCATGCCGCGCACTGACGTTCGCAATGGCTGTGCCGGGGGTGCAGGCATATGCGATGCACATCACCTTCCACAAGGCGGCCGTGGCTGGAAAACGCGCGGTTGGGAGATGAGAACTTTTACACAGTGATGTAAGCACCACCTGTAACGCGCTCGGCCCTGATCAGCAGTGGGCCTTGCGGTCCGCGCGGCGTCGGTGCATCGACCAAAGGCAGACCATCATGGGCAGCAAGGCTAAGGACGTTCCGCAATCCCAGCATCAAGGAAGCGATCAAAAGCGGCACGAGGAAGACCGGCACGAGGAAGAGCGAATCGACAAGGGTGTCGAGGATACATTTCCGGCGAGCGATCCGACGTCTGTGGGAGGAGCGACCCGGATCGAGTCGGACGACGAGGTGGATGCGCAAGAAGAGCCAAGCGCGGAAGGCGGCGCCAGTGAAGACGGCGGCGGCAGCGACGATACGCCCCATAGCACGCGCGACACGCGGCGCAGCGGCCCCTCGCGCGGGCAATGAAAACCGCGCCGCTCGAGTATCTCGCCCATGCGGCGGGACCGGCGAGCGCGCCGACGCAGCAGCTTGAATGGGCCCTGATCGCGCTGGTTTCGACGGTTGTCGCCATCATCGCGGTGCTGCTCGTGGGGGCACTCGTGCGCCGGCGGCCGCGCGCGGACCCGCAGCGCGTCGGGGCGGAAGCGGTCGGCCTGCGGTGGATCTATGTCGGAACCGGAATATCGGTGGTCGTGCTCTTCGCGGCACTCATCTACACAATGGTGACGCTTGAATCGGTTGCCTCCCCGCATCGCCAGCCGGGCCTCACGATCGATGTCACGGCCTATGACTGGTGGTGGAAAGTCGAATACGCAGACCCGGACGATCCGTCCCGAAGCTTCGCGACGGCCAATGAAATTCACATTCCGGTCGGCGTGCCCGTGCAGGTGAAGCTGCGCAGCGCCGACGTGATCCACACATTCTGGGTTCCTCAGCTTGCAGGCAAGACCGAGACGATTCCCGGCCAGATCAACGAGCAATGGATCGAAGCGGACGCGCCTGGCGTCTATCGCGGGCAGTGCTCCCAGTTCTGCGGCGCGCAGCATGCCCATATGGCGTTCGAGGTCGTCGCCGAACCTGCTCCCCAATTCGATGCGTGGCGCCATGCGCAGGCGCGCGGCGCTGCGCCGCCGTCCGCAGCGAATGCAATCGCGGGCAAACGTCTTTTCGACGATCGCTGCGCCGGTTGCCATAGCGTGCGCGGCAGCAATGCGGCCGGCATGCAGGGGCCCGACCTCACGCATCTCGCTTCGCGGCGCCTGATCGCGGCGGGCCAATTGACGAATACGCCCGAAAACCGGCTCGACTGGATCGAGCACGCGCAGCGGTTGAAGCCCGATTCACTGATGCCTTCGATGGGCTTGTCGGCCTCCGATGCGGCGGCCTTGTCCGCCTATCTAGATACGCTGCAATAACGAAAGGAGCCGTCGATGTCCGACTCGCCTGCACCGTCATCGTCATTCTCCGGCGAATCGCGGGACTCGCTACGGCTTTCACGTCCGCTCGTGCGCGGGGCCATCGATGCCGAAGGCGAAGGACGCCTTCGCGAGTTGTGGGAGACGCGACCGGGGTGGCGCGGATGGCTTTCGACTGTCGACCATAAGAAGATCGGCCTCCGCTATCTGGTTACGTCGTTCCTCTTCCTGCTGATCGGCGGCCTGGAAGCGCTCGTCATGCGGATTCAACTTGCGGGGCCCAACGAGACGCTGCTTACGCCAGAAGCCTATAACCAACTCTTCACGATGCACGGCGTGACGATGATTTTCCTCTATGCGCTGCCTGTGCTGTCGGGCTTTTCGAACTACCTCTGGCCGCTCGTGCTCGGTGCACGCGATATGGCCTTGCCGAGGCTCAACGCGTTTTCTTATTGGGTCTACCTATTCGCCGGCATTTTTCTCTATGCGAGTTTTCCGCTCGGGCAGGCGGCCGATGCGGGATGGTTCAACTATGTGCCGCTTTCGGGGCTCACATACGACGTTGGGCCCAACATCGATGTTTATGCGCTCGGAATGGTGCTGCTCGGCATTTCGACGACGGTCGGCGCGGTCAACTTCATCGTGACACTGCTGCGGATGCGTGCCGCTGGCATGTCGCTC
>CAYPWK010000322.1:0-522 GCA_964414365.1 uncultured Burkholderia sp. | reverse complement strand
GTTGACGGCGGCGGGCGCCAACATCTTCGTCGTGCCGTCCGTGAGCCTGGCGTTCTTCATGCTCTGGCTCGATCGGCGCATCGGCACGCATTTCTTCGATGTCACGGCCGGAGGGCGCGCGCTGCTCTGGCAGCACATGTTCTGGATCTTCGCGCATCCGTGGGTCTATGTCGTGGTGCTGCCCGCGATGGGCATCGTCTCCGATGCGCTGCCCGTCTTCTGCCGGCGTCCGCTCGTCGGCTACGGACCGGTCGCCATTTCGACAGTGGCAACGATGGTAATCGGCTTTGTGGTCTGGATTCACCACATGTTCGCGACGGGGCTGCCGCCTCTCGCGCTTTCGTTCTTTGGCGCCGCGAGCATGATCATTTCGATTCCGAGCGCCGTCGCAACGTTCGCCTGGATTGCGACTATCTGGACGGGGCGTCCGATTTACCGCGCGCCGTTTTTTTTCTTCGCCGGTTTCGTGCTGCTCTTCGTTCTCGGCGGCGTCTCGGGCGTGATGACAGCCGCCGTGCCGCT
>CAYPWK010000321.1:4424-6861 GCA_964414365.1 uncultured Burkholderia sp. | reverse complement strand
GTGGCCGGCAGCGCCATCAGCACGACGATGACGAACGGCACGATCGTCCAGATGATTTCGACGGTCGTGCTTTCGTGGAAGTTGGCGGCCTTGTGGCCTTTCGATTTGCGGTGCGCGAAGACCGAATAGAACATGACCCCGAACACGCCGACGAAGATCACCGTGCAAAGGATCAGCATCATCGTGTGGAGGTGGTAGAGCTCCTCGGCGATGGCGGTGACGGGCGGCTGGAGGTTGATCTCGTTCACGGCCGGACCGCCTGGGCTGTCGCCGACCGCCCATGCGGCCGAGGCGCCCGCAAGCGCGCTCGCGGCCAGCACGCCCGTGAGGGCTCGCTTGATTGTTTTCATAGCTTCCTTACCCAAAATTTCCATTCAAACTCGCCCCCTTTCGCCGTCGCCGTTCGCCGTCGCCGTTCGCCCCGGTCATCACGCGCCGGTCGCATCGCTCACCCGCATTGCCGCAACGACGCGCGCAGCTCGCTCACGAATTGCGCTCGCCTGTGATGGGCGAGATGCTGCCCGACCGCGACCGTCTGGCCGCGCGATACAAGCTTGATCGGCTCGCGGGGCGTTGCCCCCGGCTCGACCCGCACCCAGCGCGGGTTGAACTCGAACCGAACCAATCGCTCCCCGCTCGCCTGCTCGATGACGAGCCGGTTCGGGTAGAGCCGAATGCGCTCGTAATCGACTGCGTGGCGCGCGTAGACCAAGAACGCGATGCCGACCACTAAAAGCTCCGCGCCGGTGAACGGCGCGACCGGCCATGCGCCCCGCACGCTCAGCAACACCGCAATCGCCGACGAGCACAATGCCAGCGACAGATAGAACCATACGAACTGCCGCGGCGACACGGCGCAGTTTCGCTTCATGAGCCAGTCCTCGAGGACCGGGTCCGCATCCGTCAGCAGGGTTGCCGTTTCCATCGCCGCCTCCCGCGCATGCCGCCGCACACCGCGCCGCACTTCTCATTCGGCGCTTAGCCGCCTTGCATCGTGGGGTTCCCAAGGCGACAAACTGACGCATTATAGTCGTCGCGCCGCGAGCAGCCAATCGCCGGATGCCTAGCGCCGCGTCACATCGGGCGCCCCCGTCCGATATCCTCTATGCGGACGATGCCATGCCCTTCAGCCGTCTTGCGCGGCACCGCCTTCCATGCGTGTCCGTAGATGACTTCGAACGTAAGGGGTATCGTCCCGTCCTCGCGCCGGCGCGCCTCGAGCGCCGAGATCAACGCCGCATGCAGCCGGCGCTCGACCGCGCCCGCGAGACCGCCGGCGGCTGCCGTCGGCATGCCGCTCTCGCGCCGCGCCTCGACAGAGTTGGCAAACGCGGGGTTGGCAAATGGATATGCGCCCCAGCGGCGCACGTCGGCAAGCAGCGACTCGGGCGACTTGTAGGTGACCGTCAGCGTTTCCTGATCCATCACCGGAATCTCGAAGCCGCTTTCGACGAGCATGTCGCCGAGGTCATGCATATCGACGAAATCGATCACGTGCGGACGGCCTGCGACCCCGTGCGCCGCTTCGACTTCCGCATAGGCGCCGCGCAGCTCGCGCAGCGTGTCGGGTCCGAGCGTGCTGAACATGAGCAGCCCGCCGACCTTCAGCACACGTTGCCATTCGGGAAACACGAGATCGGGACGCGGGTGCCAATGCAGCGCGAAATTGGACCAGACGAAATCGAAGGCACCCGCCCCGAACGGCAGCAAGGCGAAGTCGGCTTGCGCGATACGGGGGCCATGCGCACCAAGCGCGCGCTGAAGCGCCGCCGGCAAGAGGCGCCGCCAGCTCGCGTCGCCCGCCACTTGCGCACGCGCGCGAACGAGCATCGCGTGAGAGACGTCCGCCCCGAAAATCGGCGCCTCGGGAAAACGCTCGCGCAGCGCGGGAAGATCGTCGCCCGTCCCGCAACCCGCGTCGAGAATACTGGTCGGCTTGATCTTGATGAAATCGAGCCGCTCGCGCATGCGCTGCGCGATTTCGCGCGGCAGGAACGCGACTTCACCGAATGCCGCCGCGCGGCGATCGAAGATTCGCCGCAAGAGCCCGGCATCATAGGCCGGACGGCCAGATTTCGCGGAAGTGGAGGACATGACGGTCGATCGGGCGAAGAGCCCGAAGTATACTCGCTCGCTCTCTCCCGTCCACTCGAAGAAAGCTCATGGAGCCGCATCGCCAAGCGTCATCCAGGATGTCCGCGAAGCGTCGTGCGCAAGGCCTCGGCTGCGGCGCAATACAACCGGTGCGCGGTTTCGCCCTGCGGGCGCTGAGATGGCTCGGCCGTCTGGCGCTCTCTGAGACCTGCGTGCTGTGCGGTGCGCCATGCGGCCCGCGCCACGGCCAGGATGCCGCCGTCTGCGGCAATATGTCGCAACGTCCAATCTGCGAGGGATGCGATGCGGCTTACTGGAACGAGCCGCGGCTGCGCTGCGTCGT
>CAYPWK010000321.1:0-4324 GCA_964414365.1 uncultured Burkholderia sp. | reverse complement strand
CGCGCTATCTGTGCAGCAATTGCCGCCGCGAACGGCCGCCGTTCGACCGGACGCTCGCCCTTGCCGACTACCGTGCGCCTCTTGAGCGGCTTGCGCTCGGGCTCAAGTTCCGCGCGCGGCTCGTCGTTGCGCGAGAATTCGCGCAAGGGCTCGCGCGCCTCGCCAACGATAGCCTGGACGCCGACGAATGGCCCGACGTTGTCGCGCCCGTTCCACTCGCGCATGCTCGTCTCATCGAGCGCGGGTTCAACCAGGCGTGGGAGATCGCCAGACCGTTCGCGCGCGCGATCGGCGTGCCGGCCGATGTCACGCTCATGAAGCGCCTCGCGCACACAGCGCCGCAGTCGCGGCTCGACCGCGATGCGAGGCGGCGAAACGTGGGCGCCGCGTTCGGCGTGTCGCGGCGCCTCACCGGCTTGCATGTCGCTCTTGTCGACGACGTGATGACCTCAGGCGCGACGCTCGAAGCGGCCGCGCGCGTGCTGAAGGCCGCGGGCGCGCGCGAAGTGACCAATTTCGTTGCGCTTCGCACAGCGAAGGATTGACTCTCTAATTGCAGCCCATGTTCAACGTCGTTCTCGTCGAGCCAGAAATTCCGCCGAATACCGGCAATATCATCCGGCTTTGCGCCAATACAGGCGCGATGCTGCATCTCATCGAGCCGCTCGGCTTCCCGCTCGACGACGCGAAGATGCGCCGCGCGGGCCTCGACTATCACGAGTATGCGCAAATGCGCGTGCATCGTGATTGGGACGCGTTCATCGCGAGCGAAGCGCCCGAGCTCGCACGCATGTTCGCGTTCACGACGCGCGGATCGAGCCGTTTTCACTCGCACACGTTCAAGCCCGGCGACTGGTTTGTATTCGGCGCGGAAACGCGCGGCCTGCCCGATCCGTTGCTCGCGCAATTTCCTAACGAGCGCCGCGTGCGCCTGCCGATGCGCCCCGGCAACCGCAGCCTCAATCTTTCGAACACCGTCGCCGTCGTCGTCTTCGAAGCCTGGCGCCAGAACGGCTTCGAAGGCGGCGACTAGCCCGCGAGCAAACGCTAGTGCTTCGACTCGGCGCGCGCGTCGCGACGCAACAGCGCGCTCACCGCATCGCGCGGCGCGATACCTTCGAACAGGACGGCACAAACCGCCTGCGTGATCGGCATGTCGACCCCATGCGCGCGCGCGATCGCCAGCACGGCCTGCGCACACCGCACGCCTTCGGCCACATGGCCGAGCGCGGCGAGAATATCGTCGAGCGTGCGCCCTTCAGCGAGCTGAAGACCGACCGTGCGATTGCGGGAAAGGTCGCCCGTGGCGGTCAAAATGAGATCCCCCAAGCCGGTGAGGCCGGTGAACGTCTCGGGCTGGCCGCCGAGCGCCTCACCGAGACGCGACATTTCGGCAAGCCCTCGCGTGATAAGGGCGGCGCGCGCATTGAGACCGAGCGCGAGACCGTCGGCGATGCCTGTCGCGATGGCAAGCACGTTTTTCACGGCGCCGCCGACTTCGACGCCAATCACGTCGTCGCCGGTGTAGATCCGCATCGCGCCATGGTGAAACGCGGCGAGCGCACGTTCACGACAAGCGGGGGACGCGCTTGCGACGGTCAATGCGACGGGCAAACCGAGTGCCACCTCGCGCGCGAAGCTCGGCCCTGAAAGCACGCCGTTGCTCGCATGTCCCTTCAGTTCCGCCGCAACCACCTGATGCGGCAGCAACTGCGTGTCGGCCTCGAACCCCTTGCAGACCCAGACGATATGCGCCGGTACGCGCCCCTCACCGAGCATCATCCGGCAAAGCGCACGCAAGCCGGCGACGGGCGTCGCCACGACGCAAAGCGCGTCCGCGGCGGCGCCATGCGCGAGCGCAGCCGCAAGATCGCCTTCGCAGCGCAGCTCCGCGGGCAGCGCCACGGCGCCGAGATAGCGCCGGTTCTCGCGCACGGCGCGAAGCTCGTCGACGAGCGAACCGTCGCGCGCCCAGAGCATCGTGTCGTGGCGCCGCGCCAGATGTGCGGCGAGCGCGGTACCCCAGGCACCGGCGCCGAGAACGGCAACCTTCATGTCCGGCACCTCAGTACGCGCGTCCGATGTCTTTCACTTCAGTGCTGCGTCGAGTTAGTCGACGCCTCGTTCTGCGCGTTGAGCTGCGAGAGGCGCTGCTCGTAAAGCGCCTGGAAGTTGATCTCGGCCAGATGGATCGGCGGGAAGCCGGCGCGCGTGATCGCATCCGCGATGTTCGAGCGCAAATACGGAAAGATGATCGTCGGGCATGCGATGCCGACTAGCGGGTCGACCTGCTCCGCGGGAATGTTGCGGATGTCGAAAATGCCGGCCTGCTTCGCTTCGATGAGAAAAGCGATTTTTTCCGAGATCTTCGCCGTGACCGTGCCCGTCACGAGCACCTCGAAGATGCCCTCGGCAAGACGCTCGGCTTTCACATCGACCTCGACTTCGACCGAAGGCATCTCCTGCACGAGGAAGATCGCCGGCGAATTTGGCTGCTCGAGCGAGAGATCCTTCAGATAGATGCGTTGAATGTTGAAAAACGGCTGATTGTTCTGGTCCGACATGATGGCTCCGGTGGATGTGTGCGTGGCGGCCGGCCGACGATGCGCGCGTCGAGCCGGCTGCCGATATGCGTGTGGGCATGGGCGCGGCTGCGCGCCACGTTCGAAGCGCGCGACCGCTGCCCGCGCCGCGCGCGAAGAGATAAGGGATGTTCCTGGTATCCTCGCCGAAGCGTCAGGCCGCCTCGAGCAACGGGGTAAGGCCGCCCGCCCGATCGAGCGCCGATAGGTCGTCATAGCCGCCGACGTGCTTCTCGCCGATAAACACTTGCGGGACTGTGCGACGGCCCGTGCGACTCATCATTTCCGAGCGGCGCGAAGGATCCTTGTCGATCAGAATCTTCTCGATATGCTGCACGCCGCGCGACTTCAAGAGGCGTTCGGCCATCTGGCAGTACGGGCAAACCTGCGTGCTGTACATGACGACGGTATTCACGCTCGCGACTCCTTTCCTTTACTTGACGACCGGCATGCCGGCCTGCTGCCAGGCGCTTAGTCCGCCTTGCAGAACGTGGACTTCGGTGTACCCGGCTTCCTTGACGATGCGCGAAGCCTTGTTCGACTGCTGACCGTTCTGACAGACGAGCAACACCGGGTTGGCCTTATTTTTCGCGATTTGGGCGATTTTTGCTTGAAGGTCCGAAAACTCGAGATGCCGGGCCGACGGCAGATGGCCGCTGGTGTAGTCGGCCGCGGGACGCAGATCAACGACGACGGCATTGCGCCGGTTGATGAGTTGCGTCGCCTCCGCCGCGGAAAGGCCGCCGCGGCCGCCGCCGGTCAACATCGGCCACAATAGGAGCGCGCCGGAAACGACGAGCGCGACAAGGAGCACAAGGTTCGTGTAATCGGTAAAGAACGTCACGGAAGATCCGCCAGGAAGGAAGAAAACCAAAAGGGCAATCCTGCCATTATAAAATAACCGTTCGACGCGATGGCGACGCCCCCTGCCGCGCGCGTCACCCGGCCGCCGGCCGCTGACGATGCGAAGGCGGCCGCCGGCGTCAGGCGCTTCCTTACTACCGACCGACACACTCATGCACAAGCTCGTCCTCATCCGCCACGGCGAATCGACGTGGAACAAAGAAAACCGATTCACCGGCTGGGTCGACGTCGACCTCACCGAGCAAGGCATCCGTGAAGCCGAGCAGGCCGGCCGCCTGCTCAAGGACGCCGGTTACACCTTCGACATCGCCTACACGTCCGTCTTGAAGCGCGCGATTCGCACGCTTTGGCTCGTGCAGGACCAGATGGACCTCATGTACATCCCCGTCGTGCACTCGTGGCGACTCAACGAGCGCCATTACGGCGCGCTCGCCGGCCTCGACAAGGCGGAGACGGCGGCTAAGTACGGCGACGAGCAGGTACTGATCTGGCGTCGCAGCTACGATACGCCGCCGCCCGCGCTGGAACCCACCGATCCGCGCGCGTCCTACGACGATCCGCGCTACGCGAAGGTGCCGCGCGAGCAGCTACCGCTTACCGAGTGCCTGAAAGACACCGTCGCCCGCGTGCTGCCGATCTGGAACGAATCGATCGGGCCCGCCATCAAGGCCGGTAAACAGGTGCTGATCGCCGCGCACGGCAACTCGATGCGCGCGCTCGTGAAGTATCTCGATCAGATTTCCGACGCCGACATCGTCGGCCTCAACATTCCGAACGGCGTCCCGCTCGTCTACGAGCTCGACGAGGACTTGAAGCCGATCCGCCACTACTACCTCGGCGATCAGGAAGCGATTGCCAAGGCCCAAGCCGCCGTCGCC
>CAYPWK010000320.1:0-6886 GCA_964414365.1 uncultured Burkholderia sp. | reverse complement strand
ATCGCACGCGTTCCGCCCGGTTGTACCGAGGCGTACGACGTGCCGATCAGAGCGAAGAACATCAACAGGACAGTGAAGCTCGCGGAAAGCGCCGAACCGGCCAATGCGGCGAGGCCCATCAGCACCATCGTGAACGCCACGACATATCGCTCACCGAACCGGTCGATGAGCCAGCCGAGCATCAGCATCGTCACGACCTGCCCGCCGTTCAATGCACTAACGGCTAGCGCGGCCGTCGCTCCCGTTAAATGAAAAGCCGTCTGCAACGGCGGAATCAACGTGTAGATACCCTGCGCCGTGATCGAGGCCGTCGTTTGCGCGAGCGCGGCGACGGCGAGCACAATCCACCGATAGGCGCCGCTCGTTGAAAACGATTGTTCCGCAGCGCGTTGGCTACTGAGATCCATCTTAGAGGCCCTCTATTTTGTTTTCTTCATTGCATGGCCGATTGTGTCGCCGGTCACGCTCTCAGGTTCATCGGCCCTCAGATTGCCAAGTCTCGTCTGCTGAGGCAAGTTGCTCATGCTGAAAAGCACGAGCGCCTCGTCCCCTTCGCTACGGAATGCATGGGTGCACCAAGCCGGGACGACAAGAACGTCGCGCTCGCCGATTTGGACCGACTCGTCGTCCGTGCCGATCGAAGCGCTCCCACGGCCCGACTGAACGACGAACAGATGCCACCAGGCATGCGCATGCGGCCGCGTCGACTCGTGAGGCGGCACCACCTGCACGTTGATGGCCATGCCGCCCAGGAATTCGCAGCCGGCCGCGGTACCGTCGCGCGTGAGCGTGAACGTGCCGCGCTCGCCATGCCGGGCCGCGGCAAGACGCTCGCCGATTCCAGGCCATCTCCATACCACCGCCTCCCCGGGCACATCGGCGAAATGATCGCGGTATTGGCCGTAATCCAAGAGGCGCCCCTCGGTGATGGAAAAGGTCATGTCGCCGGCTCCTCGATGAAGCGGGCTTCGTTTCGCCGCACCAGCGGATCCTCGTGCAGGCAGAAGGTATCGGCGTCGCCGGGCACCGTGGGAAACGTCTTCGCGACGAGCGGGTCGTGGCCCGGAATCACATGCTCCGGGCCCTCGGCGAGTGCATCGATCGTTTCGAAAGCGCCGAGCACCTTGGCGAGGTCGTGCAGGATCGGGAATGGACGGCGCCCGCGCACGTTGGCCCATAAGTGCGCCGCATCCGAAGCGAGCACGATGTGGCCGCGGCGAGTGGCCACGCGCACGACCTGGCTCCCCGGCGTATGGCCGCCGACGAGGTGCAGCTCAATGCCGGGCGCGAGCATTGCCGTGCCTTCGTGCACGACGAGCCGTCCATCGTGCAGGATGCCCACTACCTCCATGACGTCGTCACGCTCGTAGATCTTGGCGAGCTGCTTGTGCCGCATATCCGCACCGGTACAGAATCGCAGCTCGGCACCCTGCACGTGCACACGCGCATTCGGGAACAGGGCGAGGTTGCCCGCGTGGTCCCAATGCAGGTGCGTCACGATCACGTCGCGGATTTGCGACGGTTCCACGCCCAACGCCGCGAGCGCTTCACCGGCCGAGCGCTTCATCTGGCGCTCGCGCCTCATCCCGGTCGATAAAGGGAACGCCGTATCGACGACGATCGTGCGCTCACCGTTGCGGATCACCCAGAAGAAGTAGTCGAGCGGCATCGACGCATCGGGAGGCCCGCAACACGCATCGAAAAAGAAGTTCTCGCGAGCGGTGCGGTAGGCATTGCTGCCGACGCGCAGCGCATACACCTCGTAGTGCGATGTTTGAGAGTCCTGCATTTTTTCTCGAGTCCTTGAAAGGGGTGGAGCGCTGCGCATCAATGCGTGTGTGCGCGAGCCGCAGCTGCCTTCTTGCTGCCGGTGCTGGCTGAGAAATCGAAGTCGATTTCGTCGACGATCCCCAGCTCGTCCGCGAGACGGTAGAGCCCGCTGTAGTCGCGGGTCAGTGCGCTCTGCGAGCCCGGCTGCTGTGCATCGAGAACCACCTCGGCGGCGTTCGGCACATCGAGCTGCCTCAGGATCGCCTCCCACATCGAAAAATCCTGCGCGACGAAGGCACGCAGCGCGACCGGCAACGTCGCGACGAAAAACGCCTTTTGTTTTGCCGTCAGCCGATGAAAGATGACCTTGCTGATTTCGCCGAGCGTCTTGCTATGCGCGTATTCGTCACGGTTATGCATTTGCGCGACGGCGCTGTTCGGCGGCTGAATCGTTTCGTCGTCGGCAAGAATGTCGAGAAACGCATTGACGCTGATTTCGGCAACCGTCGCGAATGCCACGCCGGCAAGCTGTTTTTCCCAGGGTTCGACGAGCTGCCGCTTCAGCTTTTCTAGCTCGCGGTAAGTGACCGACATCGGCAGCTCCATGTCGATCTCAAGCTTGCGCTCGCGCCGGGTGCGTTGAATCGCGTTCAGATGCATGAGCGTGTGATAGTGCTCGTCGACGAGCGTTTGCCGGATCGACTCCGCGTAGATCCAGTCGTCCCCGTCCAATATCTCGTTCGCGAGATAGTTGAGCGCGGGATTCACGACGTGGTCCTCTGCGGCAACGGTGCGGCGGTTGTAGCCGATCCAGCCCCAGGTCAGAATGGCCTGCTTTACGGGCTCGTCGAGCCGCTCGATCGCATAGTGCGAATAGAACGGCACGAGCCTCGCCGGATAGTCGGGACGGTTGGCATCGAACTCGCCGCTCACGCGGAATCGCTCCATGTCGCAGACCGTCGCCCGACGCGGCCAGCCGTTATTCAATTGCGCAACCAGCGCCTTGTTCGGTTTCGTCATTGGATGGCCTCTCTTGGGCGCTACTGCAGCCAGTAGCGCGTCAAATGCCGCGCAGGATCGGCATAAGTGCTTCGCGCATGAATCAGCCGATGGTTGTCCCAGATCATCATGTGACCGTCCGGGATCAGTACCGGCACGGCCTCCGACTCGAAGTAGGATGCGGCCAGCAACGCAAGCTGCACGAGCGGGTCGTTGCGGTCGATCGACGCGCAGGTGCCATCGCGCAGGCCGCTCGAAGCCGCGCTCAACGCCATCTCCGATGGGTTCACGTCGCCGTAGAGGAACTGGTTGTAGCTGAACCGTAAGATCGGATGACCGCCGCCACGGCCGTGGCTCAGAATCGGAACAGTCAGTGTCTGTCTGCGCGCAGTGCCGGGAGCGAGTGTGGCCGCGAATTGCACGGGCGCCTCGCGGACGTACCGCTGCAGCCTGGCATCGAGTGAGCGGACGAACGTCATGCCGTCGGCGAGCCGCGTATGGCCCTGCCCGCAGCGCGCCTGCCGGTGGCAATGGAGCGCGAGGTAGCGCGGCGGCGGGTCGCCGACCGGTACCTCGGTATGCGGCCCGATCGCATTGCGGCTTTGCGAGTACGGGAGCTTTTCGAAGCCGGGCTTCATCTTGACTTCCCACGTGTCTTTACCGTTGTACTGCGGCACGATGGTGCCGAACCGCGCGAGCGTCGCACGCACCTCGTCTGCGAGCAGCGAGGGGGCGAGCACGGTCCAGCCCTGCCGGCGCAGCTCCTCGTGCGCCGCAGCGAACGTCGTCGCGGCTTCGAGTTCATCGATTGCGATCGGATCACTCATGGATAGCGGCTCCTTGAACGTGATTGACTCGTTGCAGATACGCGTTCATCAAATCGAATGTGACCGCCGACGGTTTGTACGTGTGAGCGTCGATGCGCCCCACCGGGCAGACTTCGGCGGCCGTGCCAGTGAGAAAGCATTCGCTGAACGAATCGAGTTCGACGGGCAAGATCGCGCGCTCGACGACTTCGATCCCCTGCTCGCGCGCGAGCTCGATGATGGTCCGCCGCGTAATGCCGTCGAGAAAGCAGTCGGGCGTCGGCGTGTGGAGCGCGCCGTCGCGCACGAAGAAGAGGTTCGCGCTCGTGGCCTCCGCGATCCGTCCGCGCCAGTCGAGCATCAGCGCATCGTGAAAGCCGTTCGCTTCGGCGTGATGCTTGCAAAGCGTCGCGATCATGTAGTGGCTCGACGCCTTGGCTTCGTAGGGGCTCGAGACCGGCGGCGGCCTGCGCCATATCGCCGTCTCGAGCGTGATGCCCTTCGCTTTGGCCGCCGGATCAAAATAGCTCGGCCAACTCCAGCAGGCGAGCGCGACATGAATGCGGCTGGCGCGCGCGGATGTCGAGATCTGCTCCGAGCCTCGCCAGGCGATGGGCCTGACGTAGCCGTTCTCGGTCTCGTTCAGCTCGATGAGTCTTCTTGTGGCCGCTTCGAGCTCATCCTTGGCGCAAGGGATCTCGAAATCGAGCAGCCGCGCGGATCGATAGAGCCGGTCGGTGTGCGCACGCAACTGAAACACGTTGCCCGCGTAGACTCGCTCCCCCTCGTAAACGCAGCTCGCATAATGCAGGCCGTGCGTCAGCAGATGGATCGTGGCGCGCTTCCATTCGACGAAGCGGCCGTCGAGCCAGATATGTCCGTCACGCTGATCGAACGGAAGGTTCGGCGCGGCAGTCATGCGGCCTCCGTTTGCAATGCTTCGGTGCCTGAAAGAAGTCCCGACAGGCCAAGCCGCCGCGCTTCGCGAGCGAGGCTTCGTGCCTCGTCCGCACTCAACGGAATCCCCGTGCGCGTGCGGCTCTCGGCGCAGGCCCTTTGCGGATCGCCGGCGACGAGCACTTGCTTGCCGTCGACCGAAGGCGTTTCGCGAATCGCTTGCATCAGACTCGACACGTTCTCTCTGAAACGATCAAGCGATCCGAAGCGGGCCGGGTCGATCGCGATCAGGCAGTGGCCGATTTGGCGGCCGCGGTCGTAAGGCTCGGCGTCCAGGTGCGAAAGCTCGTGATCGAGTGGCATCGACGTCAACAGACAGCTGAGGATCTGCACCATCATCGCGAGCCCCTGCCCCTTGTAGCCGCCGAGCGGCGCGAGCGACGCGACGCGTGACGGGTCGCCGGCCGGATCGCCGTGCTCGTCGAGCGCCCAGCCCAACGGCAGTTCGAGGCTGTTGCGCCGGTAATGCTTCACCTGCGAGTAGGAGACCTGGCTCGTGGCCATGTCGAAGAGATAGAGGTCGTCACCGCATGCGGGCGCGGCGAAGCAGATCGGGTTCGTGCCGAACATCGCGCGCTTTCCGTTGAACGGGGCCATGCGGGCGGCGGCGCTCGTCGTGACGATGCCGATCAGTCCTCGTGAACCGATCAGCTCTCCGTACACGGAGGCCGCGCCGAAATGGTTGGAGTTGGCGACGGCAACGACGCCCACGCCATATTGGCCGGCGAGCTCGCTCGCGAGTGCCGCGGCGTGCGTGCCCGCGACGATGCCGAGCGCACTGTCCGCGTCGACGAGCGCCGTGCCGCCAGATTGTCGGATCGTCCGCACTGCCGGCCGGGGATTGCTGCGGCCTTCGTCGAGCTCGCGCAGATAAAGCGGCAGCAAACGTATGCCGTGCGTGTCGATGCCCATCAGCGAGGTACGCGTCAGCGCGCGTGCGAACCAGCCCGCGTGCCGCGCGCTGACGCCGCGCGCCGATGCTGCTCTTTCGCAAAGCTCATGGACCTCGTCGGGTCGAATGTAGGTCGTCATAGTCAATTCGCATAGGTCAAGGGAGGACGGACGGCAGAGTCGCGGCGCAGATAGATCGGCTGCCGCTGCCGCGAAGCGGGTCGCTCCGTGCCCTGAAAAAAGAACGCCGGCTCTCCGAAGGCCGGCTCGAGTTCGTCGAACCAGACGGCGGCCGGATCGAACTTTGCGAAGAACGGCTGGCGTACCCAATCGGGATCGCGCGCCTGCAGGAACTGCAGCACGAACACCTTTTCGGTGCCGATCGTCGCCACGCCGTCGACCAGCACCTTGCCGTAGAGCGTGCTCATCGAAGGCCCGCGCACGGTGCGCGAGAGGCCCGATACGCGTTGATAAGCGGCCTTGAAGATCGCATGTGCCTCGACGAGCGGCAGCTCGAAGTAACGATGCGGACCTGTGTCGCGCTCGACGAACATGTAATAGGGAACCGCTCCGAGACGCACGCCCGTGGTCCACAGCTCGGTCCATGCATCGGCGTTGTCGTTGATGTGGCGCACGATCGGCGACTGTATGCGTACGGTCGCTCCCGTGCCGATGATGCGTTTGATCGCGCGCTGCGCGATCTCGGGACGCAACTCCGCGGGATGGTTGTAGTGGGCCATGATCGACAGGCTTTTGCCTCGGCTGACGACGCGCTCGAACAACCGCATCAGCGCGTCCGCATCCTTGTCCGTGACGAAACGCTGCGGCCAGTACGCCACCGACTTTGTTCCGATCCGAATGTTCTGCAAATGCTCGATCGCAAGCAGCGGCTCGAGATAACCGGCCAGCGACTCGGCATTCATGACCATCGGATCGCCGCCCGTGATGAGCACGTCGGTCACCTGCCGATGACACTCGAGATACCGCCGCAAATCGTCCGTCTCGCGCGCGTTGAACTTCATGTCCTCCACGCCGACGAACTGCGGCCAGCGAAAGCAAAAGGTGCAGTACGCGTGGCAAGTCTGGCCGGCCGCGGGGAAGAACAGCACCGTTTCCTGGTATTTGTGCTGAAGCCCCTCGAGGGGGCGACCGTCGAGAAACGGCACGTTATGCGTCATCTGCCCCGCTGGATGCGGGTTCATTCGTCGACGCAACATCGCGATGTACTGCTCGGCCTCCTCGGTGTGCGGCCCCGCGACCAACTGACCCAGCCTCTTGTAGTCTTCGGGCGGCAGCATGTCCCGATGGGGGAACGTCAGACGAAAAATCGGATCGTCCGGCACGCGCGACCAGTCGATCAGTTCGCGCAACACGTACTCGTTCGTCCTGAACGGCAGGACTCTCGATACCGTGGCGAGCGCGTCTTTCGTCTCTGGCGGGAGCAGCGTCCAATACGCCGAGTT
>CAYPWK010000319.1:0-6899 GCA_964414365.1 uncultured Burkholderia sp. | reverse complement strand
AGTCTGCCACCGCGGCGGTCGAAGTTCCCAAGGATCCTTACCTGCTGGTCAAGGCGTTGCCTGGCGCGAGCATCAAGGTGGATTCCTCCAACGTGGGCACGGCGCAGGCCGACGGCACTTACGCATACCAGACCAAGCCGGGCCGCCACAAAGTGGAGATCACGCTTGGCGGTTACGAGCCATGGTCCACCACCGTGAATCCCAAAGCCGGCGATCGCGTCAACGTCATTGTCGGTACTTATCACATCGACGGCCTGATGGTCGAATGAGCACACCAGCAGAACCGGGGAACGCGCGCACATATTGAGGGGATGCAATCATGAAGCGATTTCTTTTTCTGACATTGGGCATGGCTTGTTGTGTTGCCGCGTCTACCGCGACGGCTGGCCACAAGGCAATGGTGATGGCGGCCAATAAGTCGATGATGGCCAACAAAGCGACGGTGGCCAACAAACCGACGGCGAAGGCGGCCGATAAGGAAACGGTGGTTGATAAGACGCCTGTCGCACGGCTCAGCGCGGCGCAGATCGTGGAGCGCAGCGTCGCCGCGAGCGGGGGCGTGCAGGCATGGCGCGCGGTGAAAGCCATGGTCATGTCGGGGCAGATGGAAGTGGGTGGCAAGAAGAACTCGACTTTGCCGTTCGTGATGACGATGGAGCGGCCGAAGAAAAGCCGCTTCGAGGTCCGCTTCCAAGGTCAAACGGCGTTCCAGGTTTATGACGGGTCGCAGGGTTGGAAGGTCAGGCCGTTCCTCGGACGCAACGAAGTCGAGCCCTATACACCGGAGGAGGCAATGTCAGCGGCGGAGGCTTCCGAGCTTGACGGCTTGCTCGTCGACTATGCGAGCAAAGGCACGAAGATCGCGCTCTCAGGCGTCGATACGGTCGAAGGCCATCACGCCTATAACCTGAAGCTCACGCTGAAAGATGGCACGGAACGCCATGTCTGGGTCGACGCATCGAGCTTCCTCCAAGTGAAGATGGATGGCGAGCCGCGCAGGTTCGACGGCAGAATGCGGCCCGTCACGATTGTCCTGCGCGATTACAAAACCGAGGGCGGCCTGAAGGTACCCCACGTGATCGAGACGTCGGTGAAAGGCTACAACCCACCGCACAAGATGACAATCGAGCACGTGGCGGTGAATCCGCGCCTTGACGATTCGCTGTTCGCGAAGCCGACGCTCGAGATGGCGAGGGCCGCTGCACAAGTTCAGCCTCAGGCTCACTAGCGCGCGAGGAGCACGATCATGAAACGGATCGCACTGTGGGGGGTGGCGGCGTGCATGACTGTGTGCATTTCGGCGTGCGCCGGCACGGACGGACAGGCCTCGTCGGACTTGAGCGTGGACCAGATCATCGCAAAGAACGTGGAGGCGCGTGGCGGAGCCGATGCTTGGCGCAAGATCGATTCGATGGTCTGGATTGGTCACGTCGATAACAAATCTTCGCCGGCGCGCTTCGTGCTGGCCATGAAGCGGCCCAACAAGACGCGTTTTGAAATTGTGTCGATGAACCGCATGGCCTTGCGCGTATTCGACGGCACGCGCGGATGGAAGCTAAAGCCCATGCGTCACGACGAGCAGGCGAACATGCAGCCTTACAGCGCGCAGGAGGTGACGTTTGCGCACGAGGAGTCCGTCATCGATGGGCCGTTGATCGATCATGCGGCCAAGGGCATCGACGCGAAGCTCGGTGGGGTCGACGAAATCGAAGGACACAAGGCATACCGGCTCGAGCTCCGGATGCCGTCTGGCGCGACGCGGCGCGTGTGGGTCGACGCAAGCTCGTTCCTTGACATCAAGTATGAGCACGAGACGCATACTCCACTCGGTCAACCCGGGGCCGTCGACGTCTACTACCGTGATTACAAGACCATCGAGGGCGTGAAGTTACCCCTTACCATCGAGAGCGGCGCAGCGTCGGCACCGCCGATCGACAGGCTCACGATCGAAAAGATCCAGATGAATCCGCAGTTGAGCGACACGCTGTTCGAGCGCCCGATCGTTGCGAGCGAACGACGTGGCCATTCGATACAGCTGGCTCCCGGTGGTGCCGCGCCTGCACTGCCCGCCAGCGCATCGTCCAAATAGCGATGAAGCCCGCGTCGATCGTTGCGAGGCTGTCGCGACGTGCGCTGCGGCGGGTCTCGCACGCGCTGATCGTTGTGCCGTTTCTGACAGGAGTGGCCGCAGCGGTCGACGCTGCGAGCACCGCGAGGACGCCGGATCTGGGTGAGGCGATCTTCCGTGACGGCCGACTTCCATCGGGCTCGCCACTCGAGGGCATGCGTGAGGGCGGGATGCGCGCGGAAGGCGCCGGCGCCGCGTGCATCAATTGCCACCGGCGCAGCGGGCTCGGCTCGAAGTCGGGCCTTACCTCGATACCACCGATTACGGGCCGATACCTGCTTCACCCGCGCGCGAAAGACGCAGGAGACCTCGATATCCCCTACGTCGAGAGCATGCGCTTCGATCGCGACCCTTACACCGAGGCGACGATTGCGCGCGCCATACGCGACGGCATTGATTCGCAGGGTCACTCGCTCAGCTATCTGATGCCGCGATTCGAACTGAGCGACGACGATATGAGCGCGCTCATTGGCTATCTGAAGCGGCTGGATCATCGGCGCACGCCCGGTGTGGAGGATACCGTTCTTCATTTCGCGACGATCGTCACGCCAGACGCCGATCCCGTGAAACGTGACGGCATGCTCTCTGTCATGAAGCAGTACTTCATCGACAAGAACGCCTTTCCTCTAGGTGCGACGCCGCCGCTACGCGCGTCACGCAAGATGATGTTCATGGTCAACCGCCGGTGGCAACTCCATGTCTGGCAGCTTGCGGGCCCGGCGGCGACCTGGAAGGCTCAGTTGCGGCAGCACATGGCGGCCGAACCCGTGTTCGCGATCGTTTCGGGCATCGGCGGTAGAAACTGGGCCCCTGTGGAAGAATTTTGCGAAGAGGCCGAAGTGCCATGTCTTTTCCCGAACGTCGATGCGCCCGTCGAGCGTGAGGGGCAGTTCTATCCGCTTTTCTTTTCGCGCGGCGTAGCGCTCGAAGCGGACCTCATTGCCGCGCGCGTGACCGCGGCAAGCGCAAGCCGCCGGTATAAGACCGTGCTTCAACTCTACCGCGACGGCGACAACGGCGAGGCAGGTGCGCGCGCGCTCGCGCAAGCGTTGCAGCCCCAAGGCTTCGCTGTCAGGAGTAGGGTGCTCGCACCTGGCGAAAGCGTCGCCAAGGCGCTTTCCGGCGTCACGAAAGATGATGCGCTCGTACTCTGGCTGAGGCCTGACGATGTCGCGCGACTACCCCGCGAGGTGAGCTCGCGCGCCGTTTTCATGTCAGGGCTCATGGCCGGTCTGGAGAATGCGCCGCTGCCCGCAAGCTGGCGGCCGGTGACGGACATGACGTATCCGGTTGATCTGCCAGAGAAGCGGCGCGTGCGCCTCGACTTTGCGTTGGGCTGGTTCGCGATCCGGAAGATCCCGGTCGTGGACCTGCGCGTCCAAGCGGATACCTACCTGGCATGCGGCATTCTCGCGGAAACGTTGAGTCACATGACCGACGCGTTCGTGCGCGACTATCTGGTCGAGCGCATCGAAGACATGCTCGAGCATCGATTGATCACCGGCTACTATCCGCGGCTCACCCTCGCGCCAGGGCAGCGCTTCGCGTCGAAAGGCGGATACCTCGTGCGCTTTGCCGATGCCGGCGGCACGCAGATCGTGCCGGATGGAGGCTGGGTCATTCCCTAGCCTCGGCCCCGTGGCCCGGAAAATTGAGCAGCCACACCGCAGTTATACGGTCCCGATTGCGATGGAAGCTCCGCTGCGTGGATGGGGAGGTTTCCCCATTCCGAGCCGGCTCGCACCCGCACACAATGATAGTGCTGATCAGTGTCCACGTCATCGGGGAGTGCTGGATGAACACGTTACGAAAGCTGAAGTCGAGCGCGGCCGTATTGACCACCGTTACCGCGTTTGCAGCGGTTTCCTTCGCATCGGCTCATGAAGGCACCGATGCAAATAAAGACGCTGACGCGAACATGCAAATGCACGCGCACATGCACCATCAGATGAAGAGCGAGGAGAAGACGTCGAGCGTGACTTACAGCGTGCCACCGATCACGCTCATACGCGCCGATGGCCGTGCCATCGACCTCAAGAACGAGCTCGACGACGGCCGGGCGGTCGTCATGACGTTCATTTACACGACATGCACGTCGATCTGCCCCGTGATCACGCAGACGCTCGAGCAATTGCAGGACAAGCTCGGCCCGCAGCTCGGCCATGTACATCTCGTGTCTATCACGATCGACCCTGAAAACGATACGCCGTCCCGTCTGCGCGAATACGCGGCAAAGTTCGGCGCAGGGCCCGAATGGCAGTACTACACCGGGACGGTCGATGCCAGTGTCGCGGCGCAAAAGGCCTTCAACGTCTACCGCGAAGACAAGATGAACCACAACCCTGTCGTCTTGCTGCGTGCGGCGCCGGGTAAGCCGTGGTTGCGTGTCGACGGTTTTGCGACGGCCGATGAGCTCCTGCATTCGTATCAGGGCCTCATCGTGGGGGCGGCGCGATGAACTACGCTCGCGAACGCGACGAAAGCCTCGGCGGCGGTGCGATAAGCCGCCACCCCGAGAGTTCCATGCGGCGATATGCAGATTACGTCGCGGTTGCCGTGGTGGTGGCGTTCGCCGTGTTCGGCATCGCGACCGGCGCGAAGGCAGCCCCGGCGGCGGCCTCGGTCGCCACTCAGTTGCATGCAGAGAAAGCGGGGAGAAAAACGTCGCCCTATCTGCCCGCGAAGGCGACGGGGCGTGCGCTCGAGTATTACGCCGCGGGCGGCGGCGTAGAGGGCATCGCGGCGAAGAGGGCAACATGCAACCCTACAGCGCGCAGGCGCTGCGGCACGCGCACGACGAGCAGGTCATCGACGGACCGCTCATAAAGCGAGCGAGGCCGCGCGAAGCGTCTCGCGTCGCTTGCTGCGAGCGCTCCCAGATGCCTCGATTGCCGCCATGCTGTATGTGATCATTGCATCGCCGCCCGGCGCCGCGCGCGAGCAAAGCACGTCGCCTGCCATATGGGCGTCGCCCGGTATTCATCGCGATGGTTGATCCTACTGGCGGATGGGGACGTCTCCCCATCGTGCGCCGGCGCATGAATACGCACAATGATAGTGCCGGACGGTGTCATGAAATTCGGGGTGCTAAATGAATACATTTCGAACAGTGAAGACGTGCGGGGCCATGGCGGCTATACTCGCCGCGTTTGCGACGCTTCCCTTGGCGTCGGCGCACGAAGATGCCGATGCGCACATGCACCACCAGATGATGCGCGACGTGAAGACGTCGAGTGTCGCCTACACCGTGCCGCCGATCACGCTCGTGCGCGCGGACGGCCGTTCGATCGACCTCAAGAGCGAGCTCGACGACGGCCGCGCCGTCATCATGACGTTCATCTATACGACGTGCACGTCGATCTGCCCTGTCATCACGCAGACGCTTCAGCAAGTGCAGGACAAGCTGGGTCCCCAGATCACCCATGTGCATCTCGTCTCAATCACGATCGATCCCGAGAACGATACGCCGACTCGCCTGCGCGAGTACGCCGCGAAGTTCGGCGCGGGGCCCGAGTGGCAGTACTACACGGGCACCGTCGACGCTAGCATCGCGGCGCAAAAGGCCTTCAACGTCTACCGCGACGACAAGATGGACCACAATCCGGTCGTGCTGCTGCGCGCGGCGCCCGGCAAGCCGTGGTTGCGCGTCGATGGCTTCTCGACGGCCGACGAGCTGCTGCACTCATACCACGACCTCATTGCTTCGAATTGATGGTGAGATCGATTCGATATCGATATCGATGTCGAGTCGAGGTTCATCGGGATGCGAGGCCGGACATGTCCAACTTTCCCGTCATCGTTAAACTGGCCGCATCGGTGACGATGGCGATTGCGCTTCCGGGCTCGGCGTGCGCTCAGATATATGGCGACGTCAGGCCGAATGGCGCGGTGGTCCTCACCAACATCCCGGGAGAAATGAACGAATCCGGCTTGAAGGTGATCGTGGGGAAGCCATCCGATGCGGCAACGCGAAATGCCATTGCAACGCCCCTGGTGACCTTGGACGAGGACGGCGTCAAGACGTCGCAATTCGCAGATATCCTTGCCGAGGCCGCCAGAAAGTGGAACGTACGCGCTGAGCTGCTGCGCGCCATCATCGCCGTCGAATCGGGATTCAATCCGCTTGCCGTCTCAAAGCGTGGCGCGCGTGGCCTGATGCAACTGATGCCGGAGACCGCCAAGCGCTTCGCGGTGAGCAACCTCTTTGATCCGAGAGCAAACGTGCTCGCCGGTGCCCAATACTTGCGGGCGCTACTCGATCTGTTCAACGACAACGTCGAGCTTGCTGTCGCGGCATATAACGCAGGCGAGCGGTCGGTCATTAAGGCCGGTTACCGAATTCCTGCGATACCCGAAACGAAGGCCTATGTGCCTGCAGTGATGGCGCGCTATCGACGCTTGATATCGGGGTAGCGAGCGACGCGGGCCGCACGTTTATGCGGTGGGCCGAGCCGCCTATAGCTTGCCGTAGCTATGCAACCCCGAGAGGAACATGTTGACGCCGAGAAAGGCGAAGGTCGTGACAAGGAGCCCCGTGAGCGCCCACCAAGCGGCAGCTGTGCCGCGCAGACCCTTCATGAGCCGCATGTGTAGCCAGGCGGCGTAGTTGAGCCAGACGATGAGCGCCCAGGTTTCCTTCGGATCCCAGCTCCAGTAGCCGCCCCACGCCTCGGCGGCCCATAGCGCGCCGAGGATCGTCGCGATCGTGAAGAACGCGAAGCCGGCGGCGATCGACTTGTACATGACGTCGTCGAGCACCTCGAGCGCCGGC
>CAYPWK010000318.1:0-6961 GCA_964414365.1 uncultured Burkholderia sp. | reverse complement strand
CGGTTTTGAACTCTTAATCAGCGGGTCCCAGGTTCGAGCCCTGGTGCGCCCACCATTGGAAAATCCTTATTTTCCAAGGTTTTCGTGAAGAAGTCACCGAGAACAAAATGAGTCTCGTGCGGCGTTTTTGATGGAAGGACGTGGCGCGGCCGGATTGCTGTGCGACTTTTCCTTTGTCTCTCTATCTTCACCCCCCGTCGCATGCTTCACAGCTTCAGCTCAACGCGTGGCCGGCCAATCCGTAGACCCACGGCTCGCTATCTCGTCGATTCAGGAACCGTCGTCCCTTGGACATGGTTATGACGGTGTCGTTCATGGCGAGGCGGTTCTGCTGAAGAAAGTCTGCAAAGAGACCTGTCTGCTCTCGCGTATCGACGCGGACGAACCGTCCCGTGAGCTCCTTAAGATGCGCGGCCGTGAGATGGATCGCGTCACAATCATTGCTTGCTACGATCGGACCGATCACATGGCCGCGCCCGAACTCGCGATTCATGGAGTAACCGACGGTCTCGCCGCCACGGCTCAGAACGCAGATCGATGCGCCTTCTGAAAGCAATGCAAGCAGCTTCTGACGGCTTGTTCCGAACGCGCGCTCATCCAGTGCTGCGATCTCTTGAACATTCTCGGCTGACAGCGACCTCAACTCGCCGTCCAGAACCGGCACCAGTGGGAGTGGTGACACGACATCTCCCTGCCACTGATAGACGACCGCTTCCTTCCTGAAGCCCAGTGAAAGATAAAGATGATAGGCGGCATCGGTCGAGTTCAGGCTCAGATTCCGATCGCCACACCGCTCGAACACCTGCTCCATGAGCCAGCGGCCGGTACCCTGAGCCTGGGTGCGGGGCGATGTGATCACTACGCCGACAGTGGCAAATTCGCGGCCGTGCGGAAACCACATCGCGCTTCCGAAAACGCGCCCGATGCCATCGACAGCAACGATGCCCTGACCGGCGCGGCGCAGGAAATCCCAGTCCTTAGGACGATGCGGCCAGCCAACCGCGATCGAAAGAGCGTGGAGCAGCTTCACGTCAACTTCGTGAATGTCGCGCGCGACCAATTCGAAGGACTTCAGGCGTACCGATCGTCCCATTCCAGTTCATCCGTTCCTTCGCGGGAAGTCTCCGGCAGATCCTGCTTTTGCCCTCCTGCCACAACACGGCAGCAGACCTGCCTCCCCGCAGTATCGCACGGAAGCCCAGCAGGTTTCGCCTGTTTGGGGCGTCTTTTCGAAATCTTCAGCCCATAGCGCAACGCAATTCGGCAGGGAAAGCTCCTGCGTGCGGCTACGCTCTCGGCACGCTCCGAAGAATGAGCGAGGATCTCGGGGCGCGACTTTCCGCGTGACACCGGAGGGCTGCATCGATGGCATTTCTTTTCAATTCCGATACTGCCAGGGCGGCGGTCTTCCGCCAGATCTTTGCGCGCGAACTCCCCGATCTCGAATTCTACCATTGTAGCGAACGTATCGACCTCGAAAAGGTACGCTACCTGCTGACCTGGAATGTGCCGGACGATGTCTCGCGCTTTCGTAATCTGGAAGTGCTCTTTTCCCTCGGTGCGGGGGTTGATCAGTTCAGGCCGGAAACCATACCCGACCGCGTGAAACTCGTGCGCATGGTCGAGGACGGCATCATCAGCATGATGCAGGAATACGTCGTCCTCGGCGTGCTGACGCTCCATCGCGAGATTCTTGCATATCGGGAGCAGCAGGGAAGGGGCCTGTGGCAAGCTCTTGCAACGCCTCAGGCGGCCGATCGGCGTGTGGGCTTCCTGGGCCTTGGCATGCTGGCGCAAGCTGCAATCGATCGCTTGAAGCCGTTTCGATTTCCTTTTGCCGCCTGGAGCCGCAGCAAAAAGATGGTCGAAGGTGTCGCCTGCTTTCACGGCGACGACCAGCTTGGCGATTTCCTGAGAGGAACGGATATTCTAGTGTGTCTCCTGCCCCTGACGGAGCAAACACGGGGAATCCTGAACGGAAAGCTCTTCTCGCTTTTGCCGGTGGGAGCGAGATTGCTGCATGTTGGCCGCGGTCCGCAGCTTGACCAAGCCGCACTCGTCGAGGCGCTCGACAGCGGCCGCCTGGCAGCAGCCATGCTCGATGTGACCGATCCCGAGCCGCTGCCGGAAGGCCATGCGCTCTGGTCCCATCCGAAGGTGATCATCACACCGCATATCGCCTCCGTGACGCAGCCGCATACGGCAGCGCAATCCATCATAGAAAACATCCGGCGCCACCGCGCCGGACGAAATCCGATCGGGCTCGTCGATCGAACACTCGGCTACTAACAGGAAAGACGCCATGTCACTTCTGATCACCATCGACCCCGATCCGGACTTCGCACCGAAGGACGCCTTGCCTGCTCCGGAACGGCTCATTTCGGGCAATCCATCTTTCAAGACCTGGGCGCAAGACGCCTCGAAAGGCGAGAAGGTGCTGATCGGCGTTTGGGAAGCAACCCCCGGCGAGACCCATTCCATCAAGGGCACCACCTTCGAGTTCTGCCACATCCTCTCGGGCCTCATCGAAATTGAGGAAAAGGATGGTGAGACGAAGACATACCGCGCCGGCGACAGCTTTGTGATGAAGCCGGGCTTTGTCGGCGTCTGGCGCACGATCGAGACCGTGCGAAAGATCTACGTCTGCCACTATGACTGAGCCCGGCGCTCAGCATGGCCGTCAATAGGCGGCCGTCAGAACATTCGACTTTCCAGGCCGCGCCCGACCAGGTTCTCGCAAATCAGGCAGCGTTGGCGGGGTTGGACTCTCATTCCAAAGGAACAAGTAGATGAGTGCATTAAAGGACAGGGATCTGTTTCGCCAGCAGGCGTTGATTGGCGGCAATTGGCGGGATGCGAGTGCGAAAGCCGCCGTTGATGTGATCAATCCTGCCAGTCAGGAGGTTCTTGGCACGATTCCTGATATGGGACGCGAGGAGACAAGGGCAGCCATCAACGCCGCAGCCGCTGCGTTCAAGTCTTGGAAGAGAAAGGCCCACGCCGAGCGTGCGGCGCTGTTGGAGCGCTGGTATGAGCTCATGCGGCTTCATGAGCAGGATTTGGCGCTTTTGCTGACGCTGGAGCAAGGCAAGCCGCTTGCCGAATCGCTCGGAGAAATCCGCTACGGGGCCTCGTTCGTCAAATGGTTTGCGGAAGAGGCACGGCGGATCAATGGATCGACGATCCCTTCACCCAGCGTCGATCGCCGCATTCTGGTGCTGAAAGAGCCGGTCGGTGTCTGCGGGATCATCACGCCCTGGAATTTTCCGAACGCGATGATCACGCGCAAGGTCGCGCCTGCGCTTGCCGCGGGCTGCACTGTTGTCATCAAGCCGTCTGAATTTACGCCTTTCTCGGCCCTCGCCATCGGCGTTCTGGCGGAACGGGCAGGAATTCCAGCAGGCGTGATCAATATCGTGACGGGCATGCCGGCGGAAATCGGCAAGGAGCTGATGGCCAATGAAGTCGTCCGCAAAATTTCGTTTACCGGTTCGACACGCGTTGGCGCGTTGCTGATGAAAGGCGCTGCCGACAACATCAAGAAGCTCAGTCTCGAACTCGGCGGCAACGCGCCGTTCATCGTGTTTGACGATGCGGACGTGGACCGGGCCGTCGAGGGGGCGATTGCCTCGAAGTTCCGCAATGGAGGACAGACCTGCGTCTGCTGCAATCGCATTCTCGTGCAATCGGGCATTTACGACGCCTTTGCAGAGAAGCTCGCCAGCCGGGTCGCGAAAATGAAGGTCGGTGCCGGTACGGAAGAGGGGGTCGCAATCGGGCCGATGATCAATGGCGCGGCGATTGAAAAGATCAAGCGGCACGTCACAGACGCCCTCGACAAGGGCGCAAGGATCATCTCGCAGAGTGAAACGATGCCGGAGGGTCGGCAATATGCCCGCCCTGTCGTGCTCGGTGGCGCGACGACTGAAATGCTCTTGGCGTCAGAAGAGACTTTCGGGGCGGTCGCACCGCTTTTCCGCTTCGAGACCGAGGACGAGGCGATTGCGATCGCAAACGGCACGCCCTTCGGCCTTGCCGCCTATTTCTACACTGAAAATCTCAAACGCTCATGGCGTGTTGCCGAAGCGCTGGAATTCGGTATGGTCGGCTTGAATACCGGCCTGATCTCGACCGAGGTTGCGCCGTTCGGCGGTGTCAAGCAGTCGGGACTGGGACGTGAAGGATCCCAGCTCGGGATAGAAGAATATCTCGAGATCAAAGCGCTCCATGTCGGCGGGTTGGCGTGAACGGTCCTTCGGATGAGTAGCTGAAACACGAAAAGGGGCGGATGAACCGCCCCTTTTTCCTTCACAACGCATCGATCGCTATTGACGTTTTCGAAGCTGAAGTGCCGCGAAGAACCCGAAACGGATGCGCATTCACGCGCTTTTGCGAAGGGGCTCCAAGCCGATTGCGGCGGCGAGCCCGCCGACATCAGCGATCTCGGTGTACTCATAGAAGGGGTTCGCGGGCTCATGACCGCGGTTCACCCATACCTTGCTCTTGATGCCGAGGTCGTAGGCGGTCATCAGGTCGTAGCGGAAGGAGGACGAGACGTGGGTGATATCTTCCGGGCCGCAGCCCAGCTTGTCCAGCATATACTCGAAGCCCCTCATCTGCGGCTTGTAGGCGCCGGTCTCCTCGGCCGTGATGACCGTGTGGAAGGGAGCGCCGAGCTTCTCCACGTTCGACATGATAAGGCTCTTCATCGAATTCGACAGGATGACGAGCGGGATTTCGTTGGCAACCTTGGCCAGACCCGCCGGGACGTCGGCATGTGGACCCCATGTGTGGATCTCTTCATTGATGCGCTGAGCATGCTCCGGCCGAAATGCGATACCGTTGCGCTTGCATGCGCGCTCGAGCGCATTGTGCACGACCTCGAAATACGGCTTCCAGGCGCCGAGAACCTCGTCCAGGCGGTAGGCTGAAAAATCCTTGATGAGCTTTGCCATGGCCGCCGACGAAAGCTCGGAGCCATAGACTCTCGTTGCCGCGCCGGCCATGTCGAAATTCGTCAACGTGCCGTAGCAGTCGAACGTGATGTATTTGGGTCTAAACGTCGCCATCCTCGAATCCTTCCAATCCTCATGCACCGCTTGCCGGTACGACAAGCATCCTAACGAGCAGCCGACAAGATTAAGCACCGCTGTCGCGGCGGCCGGGAGCAGATTGTGTCGTATAGGATCGGAGCTGTGGCAGAGAGTTGCGCGAAAAGGCGCCTCCGGCTTGAGCGCTAATGCCGGGCACAAGCCGGCGCCGGCAGAAGATGCGGCGTCGATCGTCAATGAAAGTCAAAACGCCCTCCATCCGTAGGCTGCCCAGGAGCAACTGCTGTCTTCGGCGTCCTACTTTGAGCCGAAGGCATCGAGGTGGCCGCACGAGCACTGCGGTTAATCTGGAGGAGAACATGTTGAGCAATTCGTTGATTGAACTCGACCGCGCGCATCTGATTCATCCGGTCGCATCCTATCGCAGCCATGAAGCATCGGGCGTGCGCGTGCTGAAATCAGCCAAGGGCGCGACGCTGACCGATCTCTCGGGACGTCAATTGCTCGACGGCTTCGCGGGTCTGTGGTGCGTCAACGCCGGCTACGGACAGGACAGCATCATTGAAGCGGCCACAAGGCAACTGCGCGAGCTTCCCTATGCGACGGGCTATTTCGGAATGGGCTCCGACCCGGCTATCCGGCTGGCCGCGAGGCTCGCTGAACTCGCGCCCGGTGATCTCAACCATGTCTACTTTACGTTAGGTGGCTCCGATGCGGTCGACAGCACGATCCGGTTCATTCGGTACTACTATCATGCCAAGGGGACGCCACAGAAGGACCAGTTCATTTCGCTCGAATATGGGTATCATGGCTCCTCGACCGCAGGATCCGGCCTGACCGCGATCCCAGCCTTCCATGCAGGTTTCGGGGTGCCCTACGACTGGCAGCACAAGATCCCGTCGCATTATGTCTATCGCAATCCGGTCGGCTCCAACCCCCGGGCCATTATCGACGCCTCGATCGCGGCCCTGCGGGCCAAGATCGCCGAGTTGGGCGCAGATCGCGTTGCCGCCTTCTATGTCGAGCCGATACAGGGTTCAGGAGGCGTCCTCGTTCCGCCGCCGTCCTGGCTGAAGGCCATGCACGCCGTTTGCAAAGAGCACGATGTTCTGTTCGTTGCCGATGAGGTCATCACCGGCTTTGGCCGTGTCGGTCCGCTCTTCGCCTGTGAAGAGGACGACGTGGTGCCGGATCTCATGACCACGGCAAAAGGACTGACGTCGGGCTATGTCCCGATGGGAGCCGTTCTCATGTCAGACCGCGTCTACAATACGATTGCCGATGGCGCCGGCAAGGCGGCCGTGGGCCACGGCTACACTTATTCCGCACATCCCGTCAGTGCGGCCGTCGGGCTGGCGTGCCTTGACCTTTACGAAAACGGCCTGCTGGAAAATGGCCGGAAAGCCGGGCACCGCCTGATGGAGGGTCTTCGCTCCCTTGCCGATCATCCGCTTGTCGGCGATGTCCGTGGTCGCGGCATGCTGGGGGCAATCGAGCTTGTCACCGACAAGGAGCGCAAGACGCCGCTGCCGGCGGAAGCCGACGCGGCGAAGCGCATTTTCGACCGAGCATGGGACAACGGTCTTGTCATCCGCGCCTTTGCGCAGGGCGTGCTCGGTTATGCGCCGCCGCTCTCCTGCACGGATGTTGACATCGACGGCATTGTCGAGCGGACAAAGACCACGCTCGACCAAACGCTGGAGGACAGGGACGTCCGCGCGGCGATGAAAGGATAATCACTGCGCCTGCCGATCTGTGGCCAGCAGAGCCAGAGCCCGTAGCGAAGTCGGCGCGCTCCGCCGGCTCGCCTCACCCCGCAGGGCTATCGCATATGGAGGCAGCTTCCCTGCGGCTCTCCTTCGAGACGCCCGCCTTTGGCGGGCCCTCAGGATGAGGACGGAGTACGCGGC
>CAYPWK010000317.1:0-6974 GCA_964414365.1 uncultured Burkholderia sp. | reverse complement strand
CGCACACTCAAACCCAACCTTGCCAACGGGGAGGTGTTCATATAAGGACGTCAAGGACCCTCCAGTAAAGGCGAGCAATATGTGCCGCAGGCGGTAACGACAGACAGGCGACGCACGCGCTTGACACGGATACCGACGATCCACCGAGCCGACGTTACCGTTACCAAACGTTGCGTCTGCCGCTACAATAGGGCCGTCACAGTACCGGTACAAGACAAGCATTTATCCTGGTATCAAAGCCACCCGGTTAACATCAGGCGAATTGTTCTCACCTCAACTTGCGGCCGGTTGGCTTTCGGTTTCCGCATTGGTATCGCGATCAAAAAAACGATGGCTAGCCCGTCCTCAAACCGCCCCCGAGCTACGGCACCCACATCGGCCAATGCATCCGTCGCTGGGCGCTCGGCGAAAGCACGAGCCTCCACGGCGACTCCGCTCACCGAGACGCCCGCACGCGCGCTCGGCGAATTCATCCGGGCCCATCGCGAACGCCTGTCCCCACTCGCCGTCGGCCTGCCACCCGGGCCGCGTCGGCGCACGCCCGGTTTGCGCCGCGAAGAAGTCGCGCAACTGTGCGGCGTCAGTGCGACCTGGTACACGTGGATCGAGCAGGGCCGTCCGGTGTCAGCCTCGGCCGACGCGCTCGCGCGCATCGCCGTTGCGCTGCAGCTGTCGCGTGCGGAGCGCGCCTATCTCTTTGAGCTCGCGGGCGAACGCGATCCTGCAGAACCGACACCAACCGCCGCCGATGCGCCGTCCACATTGATTGCGACCGTCGATCATCTCGACACGCCCGCCTACGTGCTCGATCGCCAATGGACCGCACTAGCGTGGAACAGGCAAGCCGCCGAGCTCTTCGTCGGGTGGCTCGACGAGCCAGCCGACCCGAGTCGGGCGTCCGGCGACGCCAAAGCGCAGCCGCGCGACCGCAATCTGCTTCGCTTCACGTTTCTCGAGGCCGCCGGGCGCAAACTGATCGTCGATTGGGAGACGCGCGCGCGGCGACTCGTCGCCGAGTTCCGGGCCGATTCAATCCGTCATCTCAACGACGCGCCGACTCGCGCGCTGATCGACGCCCTCGCGGGCGAAAGTGAAGCTTTCGCCCGGTTTTGGGCCTCGCAGGACGTGGGCGTTCGCGAGGGCGGCACTCGCGAGTTCGATCACCCTCGCGACGGGCGCGTCGTCTACGAGCAGATCACGTTCAAGCCGGCGCACCGCGACGACTTGCTGCTCGTCGTGCTCATCCGCCGGTAAGCATTCGGAGCGGGCGAAGCCCAGCGAGCGCGGTTAAGATAACGGCCGACGCCCGGAACGTGCCCTTTTAATGCCGACGATCGTGCCACAAGCGGCCTCCAACGATCTCGCCTAACCAGACAGCCTGCGAAGTGTCACTCTTTCAGGCTTCCCCGATGACCACACAGCTGCCCACCGAACCCACGCCGCCAGAGCTCGCCGCACTGCTCGCGCGCGTCGCGCGCAACGACGCCGGCGCGCTGCGCAGGCTCTACGAGCTGACGGCCGCGAAACTGTTCGGCGTCGCGCTCCGTATATTGATCAGGCGCGAATGGGCGGAGGAAGCATTGCAGGACGCATTCATCAATATCTGGCGTTATGCCGGCGACTACCGGGAAAGCCTCGCTGCGCCGATGACCTGGATGACGGCGATCGTTCGCAATCGCGCCCTTGATTCCCTGCGTCGGCACAAGACCGAACGGGCGGAAAGCGCCGAACGGGAAAGCCCTCAGGGAGCGAGCGCCTCCGGCAGCGGTTCGACGATTGCGCTCGCCGACTGGAGCGAATCGTTTGAGGATTTGCTGCCCGGCGACGAGCGGGATCCCGCTGAATCGGCGTTATTGAGCGAAGCGGCCCGGCAACTCGAGATTTGCATGAAGCGGCTCGATGCAAATCAGCGGCAGGCCGTGGCGCTTGCTTACCTGCGCGATCAGAGTCACGGCGAAATTGCGCAGACGCTCAGCGTGCCGCTCGGCACCGTCAAATCGTGGGTCCGCAGAGGGCTCGAGAAACTGAAACTTTGCATGGGAGGCCAGTGATGGATCTGCACCGGTATCCCGATTTGATCGAGCGGCTAGCCGGCGAGTATGCGCTCGGCGTGCTGCGCGGCGGCGCGCGGCGCCGTTTCGAGCGGCATGCCGAAGCCGATCCTGTCGTGCGCACCGCGATCGACCGGTGGTCCACACGAATCGGTGCGCTCGCAGAACTCGCACCGGCGATCGAGCCGCCCGCCGCCACGTGGCAGGCGATCGAGCACCGGCTCGGGCTTTCCTCGGCGCACGCGGCCGAGGATCGTCGGCGACAGGCGCACCCCGGCTTCTCGGGGCCAGACCGAGGCCACGTCCCGAGTTCCCGCTGGTTTGAAAAGCTATCGTTCTGGCGCGGCTGGTCGATCGGCGCGACAGGTGTCGCGCTTGCCGCAGCCGTCGCGCTTGCCTGGACGCTGCGGCCGTTTGCCCCCGAATTATCGCCCGCCGTTTCGCCTGGAACGGTCACCGACGAAGGCACTACAGTCGGCGGCCGCCCCATCATCGAGCGCGTTGCCTATGTCGCCGCCCTCGCCGACGTGAAGACGAGCAAAACAATGGTCTTCGTCATGTGGGACGACAAAAGCGCGATGATGAGCGCGCATCGAATGAGCGGCGGCGACGCCCCGCCTCCGGGCAAATCCGAGCAGCTTTGGGGAATCCCGGAGCACGGCCAGCCGGTGTCGCTCGGTATGCTGCCGCCGGGCAAGATCGTCCATATGAAAGTGCACGGCATGAGTGCATTCGTGAAGCTCGCGGTGTCGGTGGAGCCGCCAGGCGGCTCGGCGAGCGCCAACGGCCCGAGCGGCCCCGTCGTTTGCGCCGGCAGGCTGATGCCGACGGCTTGAAATTACCCTGATACCGCTCCAGCATCCGCCGGATGATAAAATTCGCGGTTCCCCGGCAAGCGCGTCGCAACCGTCGCCTGCTTCAATGCCGGTCGGCCTACCCTGCCTATTGCCCATCACCATGACGTCCCAACTGCACAAAAAGAGCGAAGCCTGGTCGGCCCGCTTCTCCGAACCGATGTCGGAGCTCGTCAAGCGCTATACGTCGTCGGTCTTCTTCGATAACCGGATGGCGCTCGTCGACATCGAAGGCTCGCTTGCGCATGCGAAGATGCTGGCGGCGCAGCAGATCATCAGCACCGACGATCTCGCCGCAATCGAGCGCGGGATGGCGCAGATCAAGGGCGAGATCGAGCGCGGCGAGTTTGTCTGGCAGCTCGACCTCGAAGACGTCCACCTCAATATCGAGGCGCGACTCACGGCGCTCGTCGGCGATGCGGGCAAGCGCCTCCATACGGGCCGCTCGCGCAACGATCAAGTGGCAACGGACATCCGGCTGTGGCTGCGCGGGGAAATCGATCGCATCCGCGGTTTGCTCGGCGATTTGCGTCTTGCGCTCGTCGAACTCGCGGAGCAGCATGCCGCGACGATCATGCCCGGCTTTACGCATCTGCAGGTCGCGCAACCGGTGACGTTCGGCCATCACCTGCTCGCCTACGTCGAGATGTTTGGCCGCGATGCCGAGCGTATGCGCGATTGCCGCGCGCGCGTGAACCGGCTGCCGCTTGGCGCCGCGGCGCTCGCCGGCACGAGCTACCCGATTGACAGGCACGCGGTGGCGCGCACACTCGGCTTCGACGGCATCTGCGCGAACTCGCTCGACGCCGTCTCGGATCGCGATTTCGCGATCGAATTTGCGGCTGCCGCCGCGCTCGTCATGACCCACGTTTCGCGTTTCTCGGAGGAGCTCGTCCTCTGGATGAGCCCGCGCGTCGGATTCATCGATCTCGCCGATCGCTTTTGCACGGGATCGTCGATCATGCCGCAGAAGAAAAATCCAGATGTGCCGGAACTTGCGCGAGGCAAGACGGGACGTGTCAACGGCCACCTCATGGCGCTGCTGACGCTGATGAAGGGTCAACCGCTCGCCTACAACAAGGACAACCAGGAAGACAAGGAACCGCTTTTCGATACCGTCGACACAGTTGCGGACACGTTGCGGATTTTTGCTGAAATGGTGGCGGGTATCACGGTCAAGCCCGAAGCGATGCGGGCCGCGGCGCTGCAGGGTTTCTCGACCGCAACGGACCTCGCCGATTACCTCGTCAAGCGCGGCCTGCCGTTTCGTGACGCGCACGAGGCGGTCGCGCACGCGGTGCGCGTCTGCGTGGACCGGCAATGCGATCTGGCCGACCTTACGCTCGACGAGATGCGCCGCGAGCTGCCGAACGTCGCGCACCTGATCGGGGACGATGTTTTTGACTATCTGACGCTCGAAGGCTCGGTGGCGAGCCGCAATCATCCCGGTGGGACAGCGCCGGAACAGGTCCGTGCCGCGGCGCAGGCCGCACGCACAGCCGTTGAGGCAGAACGTCGCCAGTAAGTAGACGGGGCGCGCCTCGGCAGGGACGCCCCTCGATGAGCAGCCAAATCCGCTACGATCGTAGCGGATCGTGCTAGAACCGATCCCGGCCAATCGTTGGCGAGTACCGGCTTTCGACGCTGTGCCAGCCCATCTGGAAGTTCAATCGCCCCCCACCGTGTCCGACAGCCGCTTGAACGTCGCGACGCGCCCGCCGATCAGATCGACGCGATCGGTCTCCGTACCGAGCCCCGCCGTCGCATCGAAATAGCCGCGCCACGCGCGCTGCGCGCGCGTCAGCACCGTCCGCGACTGTACCGGCAGCTTCACGCGCAGCCTGTGCACATAGCGGTTCAAGTCGAATAGCGCATGCTCGCAGGCCGCATCAGCCCTGCAAGATCTCAAGCGCGCCGTTGGCTTTTTCTCCGGCGCGGGATCGGATGCGCCGGCGCCCGAAGCCTGTGTCTGGAAGTCCGCCGCAGCGCGGCGCAGCTGCAACGCGCGATCGCGCACAGGCTGAAGCAGCACATTCGCTTGCGCGATCAAGTGCGACGAGCCCTCCGTCATGGCGAACACGGCACGCACGAGCGGTGCTTCCTGCTCGCGCCAGGCAAGCCAGCGCTTTTGGCTCTCCTGCCATCCACGCCTCGCTTTCTCAGGCGCGTTGGCGACGATCGATCGGTAAGCCGCATCGATCGCAGCCTGCCAGGAAGCGCGCGCCGCATCCATGCATTGAGCTTGGCCCGCCGGCGTGGAACGATCCGCCCGTGCGAGGCAAGCTCGCATCGCCGTATCGATCGGGTCCGCGGGCGCGGCTTCCGCACGCGCGACGATCGGCATTGCAGCACCGAAGGAAACGATGGCGGCCGCGGCAACGACGAGCACCGAGCGGCCGAAAATCCTGTCGCCAGCGCCCATGATCAGATTCGTACGCAATCGACGAAATACTCCAGGCGGCCATTGACCGGTTCGGCAACGAGCCCGTGAATATCAGTCGAGAACCCAGGAAAGCGATCGTTGAACTCACGCGCGAATTTGAGATAGCTGACGATCGTCTTGTTGAACCGTTCGCCCGGAATCAAGAGCGGAATGCCGGGCGGATAAGGCGTCAGCAATACGCTCGTCACACGCCCTTCGAGCTCGTCGATCGGCACTCGGTCGATCTCGCGATGCGCAAGTTTCGCAAACGCATCGGACGGCTTCATCGCCGGCTCCATGTTCGAAAGGTACATCTCCGTTGTGAGCCGGGCGATGTCGTTCGCACGATAGACGCTGTGAATGGCCTGGCACAAATCGCGCAACCCCATGCGCTCGTAGGCGGGATGCTGCGCGACGAACTCGGGCAGCACGCGCCAGAGCGGCTGATTGCCGTCGTAATCGTCCTTGAACTGCTGCAGTTCAGTCACCATCGAGTTCCATCGGCCCTTCGTAATGCCGATCGTGAACATGATGAAGAACGAGTAAAGCCCCGTCTTCTCCACGATGATGCCGTGCTCGGCCAGATACCTCGTCACGATCGCGGCCGGAATGCCGGTCTCGCCGAAGTCGCCCGCCACGTCGAGCCCCGGCGTCACGATCGTTGCCTTGATCGGGTCGAGCATGTTGAAGCCCTCGGCGAGCGGCCCGAAGCCGTGCCAAGGATCGTTGGCGCGCAGCACCCAGTCTTCGCGCGAACCGATCCCCTCGTCGGCGAGCGCCTCGGGGCCCCAGACTTGGAAGAACCAGTCGTCCCCGTATTCGGCATCGACCTTGCGCATCGCACGGCGGAAATCGAGCGCCTCCGCGATCGACTCTTCGACGAGCGCCGTGCCGCCCGGCGGCTCCATCATCGCCGCGGCGACGTCGCATGACGCGATGATCGCGTATTGCGGGCTCGTCGACGTATGCATCAAGTACGCCTCGTTGAAGCGGTGCCGATCGAACGCGCCATCGATCGAATCCTGCACGACGATCTGCGATGCCTGCGAAATGCCGGCGAGCAGCTTGTGCGTCGAGTGCGTCGCAAAGACGAGCGCGCCCGTGCGCGAGCGGCCTGCGCCGATCGCGTGCATGTCCTTGTAGAACGGATGGAACTCGGCGTGCGGCAGCCAGGCTTCGTCGAAATGGAGCGTGTCGAGGAAATCGCCGAGCAGATCCTTGATCATTTCGACGTTGTAGACGACGCCGTCATAGGTGCTTTGCGTAATCGTCAGAATCCTCGGCTTCAAGCGCGGATTCTTCTCCAGCGCTTCGCGCGCGAACGGATTCGCTTGGATCTTTTTCCGGATGTTCTCGGGCCTGAATTCGTCGAGTGGAATCGGCCCGATGATGCCGAAGTTGTTGCGCGTGGGCGTGAGGAAGACCGGAATCGCGCCCGTCATGGTGATCGCATGAAGGATCGACTTGTGACAGTTGCGATCGACGACGACGATGTCGCCGGGCGCCACCGTCGCGTGCCAGACGATCTTGTTCGACGTCGAGGTGCCGTTCGTCACGAAAAAGAGATGGTCGGCGCTGAAAATCCGCGCGGCGTTGCGCTCGGAGGCCGCCACCGGCCCGATGTGGTCGAGCAGTTGCCCCAGTTCG
>CAYPWK010000316.1:0-6980 GCA_964414365.1 uncultured Burkholderia sp. | reverse complement strand
GTCCGAATGGATATGTAATAACATTGTGTTGACTGTCTTTTTGAGACGGTATAACTTTGTTGGTACACAAGGCCATGAAAACGACGATTCGCAGAATGGGCAATTCGCAAGGAATACTGATCCCTAAGCCGATCCTGGCTCAGCTCGGGTTCGAACAGGAGGTGGAAATGGAAATCGAGGGGGATGCGCTGGTGATTCGGCGTCCAAAAAAGAAGGCCCGCGAAGGCTGGGCTGAAGCGAGCAAGAGCCTCAGGGCGGCGGGGGACGATGCGCTCGTGATGGGCGAGTTCGGCAACGCGGACGATGCGGAGTGGACGTGGTAGTCCGCGGGGAGGTGTGGCTGGTCGCGCTCGACCCAACGCTCGGTAGCGAGATTCAGAAAACGCGGCCGTGCGTCGTCGTGTCTCCAGCCGAGTTGCACGAGCATTTGCGCACCGTCATCGTGGCGCCGATGACGACGAAAAGCCGCCCAGCGCCGTTTCGCGTACCGGTGTCTTTCGAGAGAAAGAGGGGCCTCATTCTTCTCGATCAGATCCGGACGGTCGATAAAATTCGATTGATTAGAAGAGCCGGCGCCATTGTCGATCGCACACTGACGGACGCACTGCACACGCTTCAGGAAGTCTTTGCGCAGTGACGCGCGAGAACGCTGGATCTTTCTCGGACCGAACACTGCTGCCCGCTTTGCCGCTTTAGCCGATGGCACGCCAGGCGCCTGTTGTCGTGAGGCACATTCGCTCACGAGGGCGCACGTAGGATGATGCCGGGAATAGTGCTTGCTTCGATCCGCACTCACGGCAAAGCGTGCGCGCAAACAGCAAATGGCAATCCACATCGGCATCTCGGGCTGGCGCTACGAGGGGTGGCGCGGTGTCTTCTATCCGAAGGGACTGCGCCAGGCGAGCGAGCTCTCCTATGCATCGCGAGCCGTCGACACAATCGAGATCAACGGCTCCCACTACTCGTTGCAAACGATCCAAAGCTATCGTTCATGGCACGACGAAACACCTGAGGGTTTTGTGTTCGGTGTCAAAGGGCCTCGATTCTTGACGCACATGCTGCGCTTTCGCGACGAGACGGCCAAGCCCGCGATCGCGAATTTCTTCGCTTCGGGCGTGCTGGCGCTCGATGAGAAGCTCGGCCCGTTTCTCTGGCAGTTTCCGCCGAATTTCCGCTTCGATGTGACGCGCCTGGAACGCTTTCTCGATTTGCTGCCTCGAACGTTCCATGACGCCGTCGAACTCGCGTCACACCATGATGCGCGCGTCAAGCAAGCGTGGTTCGACGTGAGCCGGGACGGCCCGCTGCGGCACGCGGTCGAAATCCGGCATGCGAGTTTTCACACGCCGGAGTTTGCTGACATGTTGAGGCGCTACCATGTTGCGCTCGTCGTCTCGGATTCTGTGGCAGGATGGCCGTACGCCGAAGACGTCACTTCCGATTTCGTCTATATGCGCCTGCATGGCACGGAAACGCTTTATAGCGGCGCGTATTCGGAGCCCGCGCTGAAACGATGGGCCGAGCGCATTGCGATCTGGGCGCGAGGAGGGGAACCCGCCGATGCAATCCGTCTTTCGCCCTCGCCCGCACCTCGGAAACAACGCGACGTCTTTTGCTACTTCGACAACGACCAAAAAGTGGAAGCCCCGTTCGACGCCCAACGGCTCAAGCGCTGGTTGGCTGCGGCGGACCAGTCAGGAGCAAGCCGATGACAGGGAAGGTGTCCGAACTGCTGCAGGCGTTTCGTAAGGTCCGGAGCTCAAGCGTCGAACTGGCACGCTCTCTTTCGCCCGAAGACCAACAAGTGCAATCGATGCCCGATGCAAGCCCGACGAAATGGCATCTGGCGCATACCACGTGGTTCTTTGAGACTGTGTTGCTCGCTCCCCACGCGCGCGGCTACCTTCTCTTCAACGAGCACTATCCGTTTCTCTTCAATTCGTACTATGAAGCGCTTGGCCCGCGTCACGAACGCGCGCAACGGGGGTTGCTGACACGGCCTTCGCTCGATGACGTACATGCGTACCGGCGCCATGTCGACGAAGCGGTCATGATGCTCGTCGAAGCGGCCGATGAAGATGCGTTTGCACGGATCGAACCGATCGTCACGCTCGGCTTGCATCATGAGCAGCAGCACCAGGAACTGATCCTCACCGATATCCTTCACGCGTTCTCGTGCAATTCGCTGATGCCGGCTTATCGGTCGCCGTCCGCTGACCACCCGCGCGGATCGCAATCTGCAACGGTGGCATCACGAGCGGGCGCGCAACCGATCGAATGGCTGCGTCAGCCGGGCGGCATCGTCGGCATTGGACACGCGGGTCGGGGCTTTTGCTTCGATAACGAGCTGCCCCGCCATGACGCGTTGCTTCGGCCGTATGAAATCGCTAACCGTCTCGTCACTTGCAGGGACTACGCGGCATTTATCGCGGACGGAGGATATACGCGGCCCGAGCTATGGCTCTCGGACGGCTGGGCCATGGTACAGCGCGAGCAGCTGGCCGCGCCTCTTTATTGGCGCCGCGACGCTGATGGAAAGCCCGCGGACGATCCTTCGACCTGGCTCGTATTCGGGCTCGAAGGGCTCAGGCCGATGAATCCCGATGCGCCCGTTTCGCAATTGAGCTTTTACGAAGCAGCTGCCTACGCGGAGTGGGCCGGCGCCCGGCTTCCAACCGAATTCGAATGGGAGGCCGCATTCGACGCGCCGGGCATCACACAGATGACGGGCCACGCGTGGCAATGGACGCGTTCGTCGTACGACCCCTATCCGGGTTTCCGGCCATTGCCCGGCGTTGCGGCGGAATACAACGGCAAGTTCATGATCGGGCAACTGGTGTTACGTGGCGGCAGCCTGGCTACGCCGCCGGGACATACACGCCGAAGCTACCGGAACTTCTTTCCGCCGGCGGCACGCTGGCAATTTTCGGGAGTACGCCTTGTACGAGACATCTGAAGCAACGGGATTGGCAGGGGCGGCCGAATTCGTTGGCAGTCCTCTCCAAAAGCGTGCGGCCGCGGCCGAGTTCAAGCGTGATCTCGTCGCCGCGCTATCGAAAACGCCGCGCCGCATCGCACCGAAATACTTTTACGATGCGGCTGGCTCGGCGCTCTTCGATCGCATCTGCGAGCTGCCCGAATACTATCCCACGCGCACCGAGTGGGGCATTTTGACGAGCCAGGCGCACGCCATCGCGCAGCATATGGGATCCCACGCGGACATCGTCGAATTCGGCGCAGGGTCGCTCGCGAAGATTCGGCTGTTGCTCGATGCGTTCTCTTCGCACAATGCGCCGCGGCGCTACTTTCCCGTCGACATCTCCGCGGAGCATCTGGAGGGCGCGGCGCGAAAGCTGCACGCCGCCTACCCACGGCTTTCAGTGCACCCGGTCGCGGCCGATTACATGAAAGAGGAGCAACTTGCCGGTCTCGAAGCGAGCCTGGAAACATCGTCGCAGCGACGTGTAGGCTTTTTTCCGGGATCGACGATCGGCAATTTCGATCCTAAGGAAGCGGCCGCTTTCCTACGTCTTGCCGCGCGCTTGCTGCGCGGAGGCGGGCTGCTCGTTGGCGTCGACCTCGTGAAGGATCCGCAGACGTTGCACCGCGCGTACAACGACGCGCAGGGTGTGACGGCGGCATTCAATCTCAATTTGCTTCGGCGCGCGAACGAAGAGCTAGGCGCCGACTTCGACTTGCGGCAGTTCGCGCATTACGCGTTTTACGAGCCGGCCAAGCGGCGCATAGAGATGCATTTGGTCAGCCGTTGCGCGCAGACAGTGCATATTGGCGGCAGGGAGTTTTTCTTCGCGGAGGGTGAAAGCCTGCATACGGAAAACTCGCACAAATTCACCGTCGAAGGCTTTCGTGCGCTGGCCGTTTCAGCCGGCTTCGAGCCTGGCCCCGTATGGGTCGACGAGGCCAGGCTTTTCAGCGTGCATTGGCTCGAAAGTCCGCGTTCGAGCGCCGCTCGCGGCTGAACGCTTCAACGTTATGCGTGGACGTTACCAGCCGTGGCGTTCGCGCCATTCGTGCTCGCGCCACTCGTGCTCACGCCATTCATGGCGTCGCCACTCTCGCTCGCGCCAGCCGTCGCCGCGCCAGCCGTCGCCCCGCCAACCATCACCCCGCCAGCCATCGCCCCGCCAGTAGCCGACAGCGTACGGCGAGGGTTCCACGTAAGCCGGTGTGGCAGGCGGTCCATAGACCGGAACGGGCGCCGCATAGACCGGAACGGGAGGCGCGGTCACTGGAACGCCGATGCCCACTGCGAGATCGACGTGCGCGGAGGCCGCCGTGGAGACGCCGAGCACCACGAGACCGACCAACCCTCCAATGAGCTTCTTGTTCATTTGCTCTACTCCTAGCACCTTGTGTGCGTTTCAGTTGACCACGGCCTAAGTCTAGGAGCGGGCACGGGACACATGTGAAAACGCCGTGCGAGATCAGTAACGCAAGATTACGGCTGCGCTCCGGGGAATATCGCCTTGCCGAGCGTCAGGTCGATCAATGCCGCGCGAGCCGCATCGCATGCCGTTGCGGGAAGCTCGATTTCGAGTCGCACGCCGACGTCGTAAGCCGTACCGACGAGTGACACGCGTTCTTGATCGATCCAGCGCCGCACGCGGTCTTCATCGGCGTAACCGACTTCGACGACTAGGCGCGCTTGGGCGATGCGCTCGACGCGTTCGGCGTGCTGAAGGACGCCGGCGATCGCGTCGGTGTAGGCGCGCACGAGGCCGCCGGCGCCTAGCTTGACGCCGCCGTAGTAGCGCACGACAGCGGCGAGGACGCCGTCGAGGTCGTGATGGCGCAGCACTTCGAGAATGGGCCGGCCTGCCGTTCCGGACGGTTCACCGTCGTCCGACATACCCGACTGCCCGCCTGCGAGCAGTGCCCAGCAGACGTGCGTGGCCGCGGGGTGCGCATCGCGCAGCTGCTGCAGCGCGCGCATGGCCGCGTCGCGATCGGCGACGGGAATGGCATGCGCGATGAAGCGGCTCTTGCGGATCTCGACTTCGAATACCGAAGTCGTCGCCAGGGTGTAGGTCATGAAGATGGCGGCTTCAGTAGATCGACTAGCGCCAGCGCTTTTGCCGGCACTCGGTTCGTCGGGGGGAACACCGCGCGAATATCGGATTCCGGCGCGACCCATTGCGGCAGCAAACGCACGAGTGTGCCGGCCGCAATGTCGCCGGTCACTGAGAAATCGGTCAGCACGCTGAACCCGCCGCCCGCAAGCGTCGCTGCGCGGCAGGCCGTTGCCGTGTTCGCGATGAACCCGCTGCGGCTGCACTTGACCGACCGCTTTACCCCGCGAGTGTTCTGAAGCTCGAACGAGAACGGATGCGGCAATATCGAAACGGCGACATAGGGCAGGGCAGCCAGGTCCGCCGGGTCATTGGGCTCGCCATGCTTGGCGACGAACTCCGGCGCCGCGACGACCCACTTGGCGTAGCTGCCGATCTTCACCGTTCGATACGTCGAATCGGCGAGCCGGCCGAGACGGATCGCAACGTCGATGTTTTCGGCGACGAGATCGAGATAGCGATCGTTGCAGATCAGTTCGACGTCGAGTTGCGGATGCATGCGCCTGAGCGCAACGATCGCAGGCGCGACGACCAGTTGACCGAAGTCGATCGGAGCGGTTACGCGCAACCTGCCGCGCAGCGTTCCGGCATCGCCGGCAACATCGGCCAACGCTTCCTCGGCAGCGCGCAGAATCTCGCGCGCCGCCTCGTAAAAGCGTCGTCCCGCTTCCGTGACGTTGAGCCTGCGCGTCGTGCGAATCAAGAGGCTCGCGCCCACCTCGGCCTCGAGCCGCTGCATATGCGCGCTGACGACAGTTTTCGCCAGTCCAAGCCTTTCGGCCGCGGCAGTCAGCGAGCCAGCTTCAACGACGGCCGCATAAATGCCGAGCCGGTTCAGATTGACGTCGCGCAGGTCCGCCATCGTCGATTGTCCGCTAAAAGGGTATTGTGTTTCCGCGATTATCCGCCTTCCGCTGACAGTTTGCACGCGGTAGGCTGCGACCCATGATCGTCGAGTGCGGTAGCGCAGTCGCTTCGCGCACTACCTTTCGGCGCAAATGGAGGCGATGGTGATCGAGTCACATGACGTTGTACCCGGCTGGTCGGGCGCCCAATTGCCGTTTCATGCAGGCGAGCTTGCCGCGCAGGAACGCGCAGGAGTCCTAAGCGTTGCGGAATCGGTCGGCCGTCGCGGCATTCGCGACTATATGCCCGATCAGCATCGCGAGTTCTATGCGCGGTTGCCGTTCATGGTGATCGGCGGCGTTGATTCAGGCGGTCAGCCATGGTCGACACTGCGAGTCGGAGATCCGGGCTTCGTGTCCTCGCCCGACGCTCGGACACTCAGCATCGCCGGCGGGATGCTGCCTGGCGACCCACTCGCGGGCTCATGGCGATGTGGCGCGATGGCGGGCGGACTCGGGATCGAGCCGGAGACGCGGCGCCGGAATCGCATCAACGGTGTCGTCACGGCAACCGATGGCGATGCGCTCACGCTCACAGTCAGTCAGAGTTTCGGCAATTGCCCGAAATACATTCAAAGCCGTACGCCGACGCGCATCGCCGAGCGGCAACGCAACGAGGCCGCTATCGAGCATCGGCGTACTACGCAATTGAGCGCTGAAGATCGCTTGCTGCTCGAGCGCGCAGATACATTCTTTATTGCGAGCGCCAATGTGACCGATGGCGCGGGCGTTGCGCGCGGCGTCGACGTGTCACATCGCGGGGGGCTGCCAGGCTTCGTTCGCGTCGACGATGCACGCACGTTGACGACGCCCGACTTCAGCGGAAATCGGCTTTTCAACACGATCGGCAACTTGCTCGTCGAGCCGCGCGCTGGGCTGCTCTTCATCGATTTCGAAGACGGCGATCTGCTTTATATCGCCGCCGAGGCCGAAATCCTCTGGGAGGGCCCCGAGTTGAGCGAGTTTGCGGGTGCCCAGCGGCTCG
>CAYPWK010000315.1:0-6987 GCA_964414365.1 uncultured Burkholderia sp. | reverse complement strand
TCCCTCCGGGCGCTGGCCGCATGCGGCGGCGTGCCCGCGCGCGCCGCCCGCCATGCGCCAATCAGTGTTTCGAACGTGCCGCGAACGCTGGCGATGACCTTCTCGTCGTCGATCTCACCGGCGAGCCACGCACGGCTCGGCTCATGAAAGATCGTGCGGCCGACCGTGAAGCCCTTGCAGGTCTTCGATGCGGCCGCCGCGCGGAAGCCCTCGCTCAGTTGATCGACGCCGGCCGACAGACCGAGCAGGACGACGCCACGGCAGTACGGATCGCGCTCGGCAATGAGCGCGTCGACCGCTTGCCATTGGCGCTGCTCGAGCGGCGCGAGCTTCCACCACTCGGGCTGGATGCCCAGGTTATAGAGCCGCTTCAGCGCGCGATAGACCGTATCCGGCGCATCGGGCAGCGACGGCCGCTTTGGCGGGATGACCTCGAGCAGAAGCTCGTGGCCGCTTGCCTGCACGGCGTCGTAAAGCGCGCGCAGTTGCGCTTCCTGCTCGATCCGTACCTCGATCGGGTGATCGGGGTGATAGTGAACAAGGCACTTGACGACATGCTCTCGCGGCCAGCTCGCGAGCGTCGTGCCGATCGAGCGCCCGTGATCGAACGCGAGCGGCATCGAGCCCGGCAGCTCGACGGGCCTGCCGATCCACCATCCGCGACCCGTTGCGGCATTGAGCGCATCTTGGCCGTAGCGATCGTCGATGAGTACGCCGATGCGGCCTTCGAGGCCCAGCGCGCGCTCTGTTTCGCCGACCGCGTCGACAAAGAGCTGCTTGAGCCGCGAAATGCGGTCAACGCTCGCGCCCGTCTGCTGAGCGAGCTCGAAGAACTGGTTGCGATGATCGAATGCAAAGCCGAGCACTTCGTCCCAGGCGCGGCGCTTCACGCTTACCCGATGCAGCCGCGCGAGCGTGGTATCGCGATCGGGTCTGCGCATCTTGAGCGGATCGCGTTCAGCCGCCGCGCGGAAATAATCGAGCTCGGCCGGCGTCGGCATGGCCGGCGCGCAGGCGTGGCGCGAGACGACGAGCGCGCCGCAGATGTTGGCTGTCTCGGCGCAGCGCTCGAGCGGCGCGTCGCGCAGCCACTGCGACAAAAAGCCCGACGCGAATGCATCGCCGGCGCCGAGGACGTTGAGCACTTCCACCTCGACGCCGCGATAGGTCGGTGCGTCGTCGATGGAAGCGGGCACTTTGCCGTCGACGATCGTGCAGCCGAGCGGCCCGCGCTTGACGACGAGTGTGGCGCTCGTCACCGCACGCACCATGGCGAGCGCGTCGATGAGCTCGTCCTTGCCGCCCGCGATACGGAACTCCTCCTCGGTGCCAATGACGAGATCGAAGAGTGGCAGGATCCGTTGCAGGTGCGCCGTGACGCTCTCGCTAGCGACGAAGCGTGTCTCGCCGTCGGCCTTCCCGGTCAAGCCCCAGAGCACGGGCCGATAATCGATGTCGAGTACCGTGCGCACCTGATTGCGGCGCGCGTACTCGAGCGCGCGGCGGCTCGCGCGGTTCACGCGCTCGGTCGAGAAGTGCGTCCCGGTGATCAGAAGCGCCTTGCTCGACGCGATGAACGCCTCGCCGAAGTCGCCTTCGTCGATGGCCATGTCGGCGCAGTTCTCGCGATAGAAGATGAGCGGGAACGTCTCGCGATCCTTGATGCCGAGCAGCACGAGCGCCGTCAGCCGCTCGGGATCGATGCGCGTATGGCTCACGTCGCAGCCTTCCTGCGTGAGCGTCTCGGTCAGAAAGCGGCCCATGTGATCGTTGCCGACGCGCGCGAGCATCGCCGAGGCGAGCCCCAGCCGCGCGCAGCCGAACGCGATGTTCGCCGATGAGCCGCCCAGATACTTCGCGAAGCTCGAGACGTCTTCGAGGCGCGCGCCGATCTGCTGCGCGTAGAGATCGACCGCGAGCCGCCCGAGGCAGATGATGTCGCGTGTCCGGTCGGGCGCGAAGCGGCTCGCATTGCGGTTCGCGCCGGCAGGGGATTCGTGAGAGGCAGCCATGGAAAGTCCTGAATGAGCGGTGTTAGCCTTATCAATCTCGTCAAATCGTTGCGCCGTCGAGCTCGGCGATCATCTTCTGCATTTCGGCGCCGCCGGCCATCATGTCGAGCACGGCGTCCTTGCTGATCGTTTCCTTCGTGAAGGTTCCCATCGAACGTCCGCGATTGAGCAGCGTGAACGAATCGCCGATCGGGTAGGCGTGGTGGACGTTATGGGTGATGAAGATCACCGATATGCCGCGCTCTCGCGCCCTATGGATCAGCTTCAGCACATTGAAACTCTGCTTGACGCCGAGCGCGGCCGTCGGTTCGTCGAGAATCAGCACGCGTGCGCCGAAATGAATTGCGCGCGCGATCGCGAGGCACTGACGCTCGCCGCCGGACATCGTGCCGATCGGCTGATTCGGGTCACGCACGTGGATGCCCATTTCGGCGAGCTTGTCGCGCGCCGTCGTCGCGGCCGTCTCGATGTCCATCACGTTGATGAGGCCGAAGCGCTTCTTCTGCGGCTCCCGGCCCATGAAAAAATTGCGAGCGACCGAGAGCAGCGGAACGAGCGCGAGGTCCTGATAGACGGTGGCGATGCCGCGATCGAGCGCTTCTTTCGGTGAGGTGAAATGCACCGGCTCGCCGTCGACGAGATAGGCGCCTTCGCTCGGCGCGTGGACGCCCGCCAGTGTCTTGATCAGCGTCGACTTGCCCGCGCCATTGTCGCCGAGCAGGCAATGCACCTCGCCGCGGCGCAGTCGCAGCGTCACGTCCTTCAATGCGATCACGTTGCCGAAATAGCGGCTGACGTTCTCGAGGGCAAGGATGTAGTCGCCTTCGACTTGCGCGGCGGGAGCGGCTGTCTGGCTTTGCGCTCCGGCTTTCGAATTGGATTCGATGGTGGTCATGATGTCCTCCGTCGTTGAAGCGTTCAACGTGATGCCGCCACACGGCTGCGGACGTAGTGATTGAAGAGCACGGCGACGAGCAGCATGATGCCGAGGAAGACGCGGAACCAGTCCGAGTCGATGTTCGTATAGCTGATGCCGATTTGCACGACGCCGAAGATGAGTGCGCCGAACGATGCGCCGACGACCGATCCATAGCCGCCCGTGAGCAGCGTGCCGCCGATGACGGCCGCGATGATCGCCTCGAACTCCTTTTGCAGGCCGCGATCGGCTGCGGCCGAGCCGATGTCGCAGACTTGCAGCACGGCAAAGAGGCAGGAGCAAAACGCCGTCAGCACGAACAGGCGGATCTTGACGCTCTTGACGGGCACGCCGACGTTCTTTGCCGCGTTCGCATCGCCGCCCACCGCGAAGATCCAGTTGCCGAAGCGGGTTTTCGCGAGCGCGAAAGCGCCGATCGCCGCGAGCGCGAACCACCAGACGATGACTTTCGGCACGCCCGGGACGAGCGGCTGGCCGTTGTCGAGCAGCTTGACGAGACCAATGTGGCCGAGCCACGTGAAAAACCCGTGGAAGGCGACGCCCTGGAACAGCGCGTGCGCGAACGCGCTTTTCGCGGCGATGTCGCCGACGCCGGAAATGATCGTGCGATCCGCGAACATCACCGAGAGCGCGAGCGTGAGGCCGCGCAGAATGAACAGAAACGCGAGCGTCACGATGAACGAGGGCAGCTTCGTGCGCATGACGAGGTAGCCGTTCAGCGCGCCGAGCGCCATCGATCCGACGAACGCGAACAAGATCGCAAGCTCGATCGGCCAGTGGAAGTACATCGTCGGCAGCGCGACCATCATCCCCGCGAAACCGATCATCGATCCGATCGACAGATCGAACTCGCCGGCGATCATGAGGAGGCATGCGCCGACGGCGAGAATGCCGAGATACGCCGCGACCTGGGACCAGTTCATGATCCCGTCGAGGTTGAACATACCGGAATCGCCCGCGCCGATGGCGAAGACGAGGAATACCATCACCGTGCCTGCGAGCGCGGCGAACTCGGGACGGCTAAGCAGATGCTTGAACCACGATTCGCGGCGCACGCGCTCGTCAGCCGGCGCCGGTGCGGTGCCCGCCGGGGGGCTCGACTGCTCGGGCTTGCGTACGTTGCCGTGGAAATGATCGACGACGCCCATCGGATTCTCCTAGACGCGCGGCGAACCGAGGGAGGCGCTCCCCGGCCGCCCGGTTCTCGCCGCGCTAAAGCGGGTTCAGAGTTGAAACTACGGCTGGCGGGCAGGCTTGGCTGCCCGCATCAGCGGTACTGGCCTGCGAACTTGACAACCTTGTCGACGTTGGCCTTCGTGATGAAGCCGGGGCCCGAGCGGATCGTCGTCGGGTCGTAGACGGGCTGGAGCCCGTAGTCCGAAAGTCGCTTCTGGAACTTCGGATTGGCCTTCAACGCGGCTTCGATCTTCACGGGATCGGTGATGTGATCCTTCTTCACGATCGCAAGCACAGCAACAGGGATGTAGCCCTGCAGATACGGCTGCTGATCGATGGCGAACTGAATCGTTCCGTCCTGGATAGCCTTGGCGATATCGTCGGAAAAGTCGAACGTCGCGAACCAGATCTTGCCGGCCTTGCCCATGTTCTTGAGCGCCTTGATCGTCGGCTCTGCCGAATTCGGCCCGAGCGCGAGCACGCCGCCCGTATCCGGATGGTTGCGAAGATAAGCTTCGACTTTCGTCTGAATGCCGGTTGGATCGGTACCGGCATCGAGTGTCGAGCTCTTGAAGTCGACGCCGATTGCGTCGGCAAAGCCGCGGCAGCGCTCGAACGAGGCTGGGTTCGTCGCATAGTGGTTCACGCAGAGGAACGACTTGACGCCCGCTTCTTTCGCCTTCATCCCGGCCGCTTTGCCCGCCACGTACTCGGGCTGGCCGATGTGCATGATCGCGCCGAGCTCCTTGCTTTGCTGTTCCGTTCCCGAATTGATCGTGACGAGCGGAATGCGCTTATCCGTCACCTTCTTCATCGACCCTTTTAGCACGTCGTAGTCGGCGATCGTCGCGATGACGCCGTCATAGTTGCGCGCGGCAGCTTGCTCGATCAGGCGCGACATGTCGGAGAGATCGCCGTTCGGCGGGTTGCGGTAGTCGGTTTGAACGTTGAAGTCCTCGTCGGCCTGCTTGATCGCGTTCTTGATCGTGTTCCACCACGAATCGGAGTCGGGCGCATGGCTGATCAGGACGAACTTCGCGTCAGCGGCTCGAGCGGTCGTTGCGGCGAGGGGGCCGAATGCGAGTACGAGTCCCGAAACGAGCGTTGCGAGCGTCTTCAGCCCGGCCTTGCGGTTGCCAAGTCTCATTTGTCTCCACCTGTTGGAAGTTATGTCGTCTCGAACAGCCCGGCACAACGACGCCTGAGAGCCGTTCACGGAAAAGAGTAGGCCAACTCGCGGCAGAATGCAAAGAAAATTTCATGGCGGAAGGAAATGGAAAATTCATTCCATTTATCTGCGACGTTGCCTATAATCGACATCGATCGCTCCCCGCCTGGCGGGGCGTCGATTGTGGCGCCAAGTGCGTTGTCCGCCGGCCGAGGCGGCGAAAGATCAGATCGCACGCGCCGGAGCGACACGGGGCCGGCGGCGAATGACAAGGAACGGAAGCCATGCAGGAAGACAGCACCGACGAACTGCCGAGCGTCGACGAACTGATGCAGCGCGTCGCGGATTCTTATGAATCTCTGCCGCGCCAGCTGAAGAGCGTTGCTTCGTATCTGGAGCAGCATCGCTCGAGTGTCATGGTCGATCGCACGAGCGACATCGCGGCGAGTTGCGGCGTGCATCCGTCCGCCGTCGTGAGGTTTGCGCAGCGCTTCGGCTTTTCAGGGTTCTCCGACCTGCAGGCCGTTTTCAAGCAGGCCTACACGGGACAAAGCACGTCGGGGCAGACGTACAAGCAGCGCATCCGCAAGCTCATCGACGACAAGCCGGGCCGTCTCTCGGGGCGCGCCGTCGCACGGGAGTTCATCGTCGCGTGCAAGAACGGTCTCGACGAGCTCGATACGTCGCTCGACGACGAGCAGTTCGACGCGGCCGTCACGATGCTCGAGCACGCCGAGAACATCTATGTGGTCGGCGTGCGGCGCTCGTTCGCAGTGGCGAGCTACATCGTCTATGCGCTTCAGCATACGGCCAAGCGCGTGCATCTCGTCTCGGGCTTCGGCGGCATGTACCGCGAGCAAATCCGCAGCGTGAAAAAGGGCGACGTCGTCATCGCCATCAGCTTCGAACCCTATGGCCGCGAGACGCAGTACTGCGTGCGTCTTGCCCATCATCATCAGGCACAGACGCTCGTCATCACCGATAGCCGTCTGTCGCCGCTCGTGCGCTACGCAAGCGCGCCGTTATTCGTGAAGGAAGGCAGCGCGTTCGCGTTTCGCGCGCTGACGAGCACGATTTGCCTGTGCCAGGCGCTTTTCATTGCGCTTGCGTACCGGCTTGAATTGAAAGTCGAAGAGTCTAAGGACATTGGAGGATACGATGACTGACACGAATCGCGGCGCAATCGACGTCGCGGTGTTTGGCGCTGGCCGCATCGGCCGCATTCACGCGGGCAATCTTGCGCGGCAGCCGGGCGTGCGGCTCAAGTACGTCGTCGACGTGAACCGCGAAGCGGCCGAGGCGCTGGCTCGCGAACATGGCGCCGAAGCCGTCGAGGCCGACGTTGCGCTCGGCGATCGTGCCGTTGGCGCGAGCGTGATTTGCTCGAGCACCGATACGCATGCCGATCTCATCGAGCGCTCGGCGGCCGTGGGCAAGCATGTTTTCTGCGAGAAGCCCGTCGACCTGACCGTGGTGCGCGCCCAGGCTTGCGCGCAGGCCGTGGAGCAGGCCGGCGTGGTCTGCATGATCGGCTTTCAGCGCCGCTTCGATCCGACTTTCGCCGCGGTCAAGGCACGGCTCGACGCAGGCGAAATCGGCACGCCTGAAATGCTCGTCGTGACGAGCCGCGATCCAGGCGCCCCGCCGGTCGAGTACATCCGGCGCTCCGGCGGCATCTTCAAGGACATGCTGAT
>CAYPWK010000314.1:0-7025 GCA_964414365.1 uncultured Burkholderia sp. | reverse complement strand
CAGTTATGCTCGCCGGCTCCCTACCGGCCCCATTGGCCATCACCGATGATGAAGCCACCACGATTCCACAAGTCGTGATTGCTGTAACAAAAGCCGCTGAGTGCCGCCCGCGCTTTTCGAAAGCGCGGCCGCAGCAAAACGCCACTACCCTTCATCGGAGCACCATCATGTCGCTTCAGGACAAACTCGACGCCTTCAAAGCCGACTTCAAGGCTGGAAAGCCTCCATATAACGCCCCGCCGGAAATCCATCCGACCATGGAACGCGCGACGGCGGAGCTCGTCGCGAGCGGCCAGGCGAGCCGCGCGATCAAGGCCGGCGATCTGGCGCCAGCTTTTCGACTGAAGGACCAGGACGGCAACGAAGTTTCGTCAGTCGAGTTGCTCAAGAGAGGCCCGCTCGTTGTCACGTTTTATCGCGGCGTCTGGTGCCCATATTGCAACCTCGAACTGCAGGCGCTGAACGAGGCACTTCCCGAACTGCAGCGATATGGCGCCAATGTCGTAGCGATTTCACCGCAAACCGCTGTCAACAGCCGCAAGTCGGTGCGCATCAATGAATTGAGCTTCCCGGTGCTCAGCGACACGCATAACGATACGGCTGCCGCATTCGGGCTGCGCTTCCATCTGCCCGACTATCTGATCGAACTCTATAAAAAGCTCAAGAACGACTTACCGGGATTCAATGCCGATACAAGCTGGACGCTGCCAATGCCGGCGCGCTATGTCATCGGCACCGACGGCATCGTTCTGTACTCGGAAGTCAACCCCGACTACACCCACCGCCCGGACCCGTCCGAGATGCTGCCGGTCCTGCAAAAGGCGACGCAATCGGCGTAATGTCCTTGCAGACTAGTTACGAAGGATCGACCGGAGTGAGCGGTCTGGCGCCAGCTCCGGTCCTTGTCCCACGCAAGACGGTCGGCGCCGACCCCTCAAGCGAGCGAGCCCGCCAGCACTTCCTCGACAAAGTCGACAAATGCGCGCGCCTTCGAAGTAACGAGACGCCCCGACGGGAACACAGCCCATAAATCGACGGGAGGCAGTTGCCAGTCCGTGAGCACGGCCTGCACCCTGCCCTCGCTGAGCTCGGGTGCAAACATCCATTGGGAAGCGACGGCCAACCCCATGTCACCGAGGACGGCCGTGCGTATGCCTTCCGCCGCGCTCACACGCACCCTCCCTGACACGACCACGGCCACCTGCTTGCCGTTCTGACTGAACGACCAGGATTCGCCGCCACCGCGCTGCGAATAGACGATGGCTTGATGGCCGCTGAGGTCGGCCGGAGTCTTCGGGATGCCCGCCTCGGCAAAGTAGGCGGGCGTGCCGACGACAAGCCGCGGGCTGCGTGCAATACGACGAGCGGTCATCGCGGAGTCCTCGAGCGCGCCCATGCGTAACGCGACATCCATGCCCTCCTCGAGCAAATCGATGTTGCGGTCGTCGAGGATGATGTCGATGTCAAGATGCGGGTGACGATCGAGAAAGCGCTTCAGCGCGGGCAGAATGTGTAAACGCGTGAACGTGACGGCCGCCGACACGCGCAAACGTCCGGACAAACTCTCCGACGACTGCCGTGCCGCCTGCTCCGCTTCGTCCGCTTCCTCGATGGCGCGCTTTGCGTGTTCGTAGAACCGCTGACCTGCGTCGGTCGCCGTGAGCCCGCGCGTCGAACGCAAGAGCAACCGTGCGCCGAGCCGTTCCTCGAGCTGCGCGATCGATTTGGAAACGGCAGGCTGCCCGAGATTGAGCCGGCGCGCGGCGGCCGAGAAAGAGCCCGCCTCGACTACGGCGACGAACGTTTCCATGGCTGCCATGCGGTCCATTTTCCGCCCCCTCTTTCAACGAAGCCCCGAACAGTAGCATTGAAAGGACGGCCGAGCTTAGCTGCGTGCACAGTCCTCAGTAAGCTAAATCGGCGCCTTGCCGATCGACGCACCACCGTCGACAAACAATGTCAGCGTGAGCGAATCATGGGGGTCGCAGCCGGCCGAGAGTAGGCGGCCGCGCGTCATAAGAGCCATTCCTTCTGAGCATGGAGGGGCGGGTTTTAGCCGCGATTCTAGCTGTCGAAATCGCCGAGCACGAATCGGGACACCCGTCGACGCCGCGATTGATACTAACGAGCACGTTGTTGATCCTGAAGAGACTCGGCAACTTGTGCCTGCCTGTCTAAAGTCGAGGCTCCTAACCACCTGACACGAGGAGCATCACGATGAGCCGCATTGAAGTACCCCCGATCGCATCCGCTACCGGCGCGACCGCCGAAGTCTATGCCGTGGTCAAGAAGGCCACCGGCGGCAGCATTCCGAACCTGTTCGCTGTGTTGGGTGCCTTGGCGCCAGAGACGCTCAAAGCGGTCCTCGACGCCGAAGGCGCATTGGGCGCGGGCACGCTGAGCAAGCAAGATGTCGAAACAATCAAGCTGCTCGTCAGCGAAATGACGGGCTGCGATTACTGCGTGGCCGCGCACGTCATGCTCGGCAAGATGACTGGGCTATCGCGCGAGACGCTGAAGCAGATCCGCGCGGGCCAGCCTACCGGCGACGCCAAGCGCGACGCGCTCGTGCACTTCGTAGGCAGGCTGCACCAAACGCGCGGCACGATCTCGGCGCAAGAATTCGCCGCAATCAAGGCAGCAGGCTACACGGACAAGCAACTGGTCGAGATCGCGCTGGCCATTGCACTGACAATCTTCACCAACACGTTCAACCGCATCAACGACACGGACGTAGACATGCCAGCGGCGGACTGAAGAGAGACAGGTCCTAACAGGAGGCGCAGCCTTGGCTGCGCTCGCGATTTCCTTTTTCAAACACCGCGACCAGGAGTCTCACTCCAGTCGACTGAAATGATCTTTCCGAGACTATGCGTTGACAATACAATGCTCATTAGTTTCAAGTCGAGGTGACCATGCCCGCAAGACCCGACTGGCTCAGCCAACTCCTCGAAATCGTCACGGTGAGCGGACAACTGGAGATTCGCTGTGTATTCGGCGCGCCGTGGCGCGTGGCATACAAGCAATCTGCGGCAACAGAGATTCCATACCACGTCGTGCTGAAGGGGACGGCACTGTTGCAGGATCCGGATACGCGCTCGTCGCAGGAGCTCCGGGCGGGGGACATCGTACTGCTGCCGCACGGGTCGGCTCACGTCTTGCACGACGGCAGCGGGCTGCCGCCTGCGCCCGCCCATACGAGAGAAGGCGCGAATTTCATCGTCAGCGAGAACGCCGGCCCGGGCGAACGCCTCGATATGCTTTGCGGACGTTTCTTTGTCGAGCCGCCGCATGATCGGCTGATTCGTGTCTATCTGCCGACCACCTTAGTCGCGCGAGCAACGGATGACCTGCTCGATGGGGAAACGGCCACGGCCGCCGGTCAGTTGGCAAGTCTCGTGCACTTGATGAGAACCGAAGCCGCCGGAGACAGGCTCGGCGGTCATGCCATGCTGAACATGTTGTCGTCCGCGCTTTTTGCGCTGACCCTGCGTGTTGTCAGCGAGTCGCAGCAGGCCCCGAGGGGCCTGCTCGCATTGGCGGGCCGGCCGCGCCTCGCGCCCGCGATCTCGGCCATGTTCGAGAACCCGGGCAAAGTGTGGACCGTACCTGAGCTGGCGCAACTCTGCAACATGTCCCGCGCGACGTTCATGCGCCACTTCGAGGATGCGGTGGGGCGCTCGGCGCACGACTTGCTGACCGATATCAGGATGAGCCTTGCCGCCAACGCACTGAAAAACCCGTCCGCTACCACCGAGGCGGTCGCGGAGCTCGTCGGCTATAACTCGATCGCAGCGTTTCGACGCAGCTTTGCGCAATGGATGGGCATGACGCCCGGTGCGTGGCGCCGCGCGTCGCATCCCTCCGGCGTTGATGCGGAGCACTTATGAGGAGCGGCTGATTTTAGGGGCGTAACGCACATGTATGTGCCGGTTGGGCCACGTCGCGTATTGGATCGAGTGTTGTTCACGTCGCCTGGCGCATCGGGTGTACGCTAGTCGATTCGAAGCATCCGGTACTGATCGTCATGAGCCAGAACAGGATTGAATCGGAGCCGCCCCGCGCCCGGATTGGCGACGCGCAAACGCGGCTGCTCGCGCTTATCCGCGAGTTGGCCGAGGAATTGCGCGGCGATAATGCCCCCTACGACGAGGTAACGCTCGATGCCCATCTCGAGCGCGACCTCGGCTTTGACAGCCTAGCGCGCGCCGAACTGCTCGCGCGCATCGAAATTGCGTTCGGCGTGCAACTGTCCGTCGATACCTTCGCCTCGGCTGCGACACCCGCCGACCTTTTGCTCGCGGTAACGGGCGAACCGTTGCGTGAAGCCGCGGCCTCCGCCCAGCCGCTATCGGCGACAAGCCGCGTATCACCGCACAAGACAGGGGTTTCTAGCCAACTGGCCGTTCCGCAACATGCGCGTACGCTCAATGAGGCTCTGCACTGGCATGCAGACCGGCATCCCGAACGCCCCCACATCGTGTTGATCGAAACCGATGGCGTCACCGAATCACGTGTCGGCTATGGAAAGTTGCGGGAGCATGCCTCGCAGATGGCAGGCGGCTTGCGCAGCCTTGGCATCGATCCCGGCGATACCGTCGCGCTGATGCTGCCGACGAGCCTCGATTATTTCGTCGCATTCACCGCAATCCTGCTCTGTGGCGCAATCGCGGTGCCGATCTATCCGCCCCTCCGGAGAGGCCAGCTTGCCGAACATGTGGAGCGCCATACCGCGTTGCTCAACAATGCGCAAATCAAGGCGCTTGTCACATTCGAGCAGGCCGAAACGGTCGCACGGCTGCTCAGGACGCGCGTGCCGACACTCCGTCATGTATTGACGCCTGAGCGGATACCCCGGTTGCCGATGGATACGCCCGTCGTGGCCCGCTCAGAGGACATTGCATTGTTGCAATACACGTCAGGCAGCACGGGTATGCCGAAAGGCGTCGTGCTCACTCACGCCAATCTGCTCGCTAGTATCCGTGCGATGGGCGAACGCGCCGCGGTAACAGTCGACGATGTGATGGTCAGCTGGCTACCGCTTTATCACGACATGGGCTTGATCGGTGCCTGGCTTGCACCGCTCTATTTCGGCGTACCGCTCGTCGTCACTTCACCGCTCGCATTTCTCGCACATCCTGATGCATGGCTGCGCATGATCTCGCGCTATCGCGGCACGATCACCGCAGCGCCGAACTTTGCGTACGACCGATGTGCGCGGCATGTGACGGACGCTATCCTTCAAGATCTCGATCTGTCATCGCTACGCATGTCGTTCTGCGGGGCAGAACCCGTGAGCGCGAACGTGATGCGTGCGTTTTCCGAACGAATGCGCGTGGCGCACTTCGACGCCCATGCGCTGGCACCCGTCTACGGGCTCGCGGAAAACACGCTAGCCGTTACATTCCCTCCCCCCGCGCGCGGACTACAGACCGATAAGATTCTGCGAGCGCAGTTCGTCGACGAAGGCAGGGCAACGCCGTCACTCAACGGCGACGATGCTGTCGAAACGGTTTCCTGCGGGCCCGTCCTTCCCGGCTGCGAGATGCGCATCGCCGACAACCACGGGCGCGATCTTCCGGAGCGCCAAATCGGGCGTATCGAATTCCGAGGCATGGCGGCCACAAAGGGCTACTACCGCAACGCGGAAGAGACAGCTCAACTCATGGATGGCGAGTGGCTCGATAGCGGTGACCTCGGGTACGTAGCGAACGGCGAGTTGTACGTCACCGGACGAGTGAAGGATATGATCATTCACGGCGGCCGGCACTTCTTTCCTTACGAGCTCGAAGACGCATTAGGCCGGCTGCCTGGTGTTATCGCGGGACGCGTTGCGGTATGCGGAGGCATCGATGCTGCGCGAGGCACGGAACGCATCGTCGTTTTCGCCGAAACGGCTGAGACGGACCCTGATGTCCGTGCGCGTCTCGTTGCGCAAATCAACAGGACGACGACCGCGTGTTTCGGAATGCCTGCGGGAAAGATCATGCTGATGGACCGAGGCAGCATTCTCAAGACCCCGGCCGGGAAAATCCGCCGCACCGCCATGCTGGAGCGATTCGAGCGATCCGAGCGCGAGGGCCGCGAGTTTCGGAAAACGAGTGCGCCTCATGCGCCATGGCGGCAAGTATCGGAGGTCGTCGTTGGCAGCATGAAACCGTTTGTACGCCGGGGCATCGAGCGAGCACGGCTCATCGCATACGGTTCCTGGTGTTGGGCGCTCGTAGCCGCGATTGCACCTGTGCTTTGGTGCCGAGTCGCCCTCGGCACGGCTGCCGTGCGCAACTGGCAGGTCACTGCACGTGCGACGCGCCTTTTCCTTCATCTCGCCGGGTTGCGCACCGAAGTTGTAGGGGAAACAGCATCATTCCCCGCTTCGGCCGCGATCGTCGCGGTCAACCATACGAGCTATCTCGACAGCGTCGTGCTGCATGCATTGATGCCCTACCCTCTACACTTCGTCGCGAAGCGCGAGTTGGCGAGACAACCGTTTATCGGACGCTTTCTGGAGAGGCTCGGTGTGCGATTCGTCGAACGCACGGACTATCGCGCGAGCGTCGAAGACGAAGAACGCCTCGTCGCCGCGGCGGGCGACGAAACGTTGCTGTTCTTTCCCGAAGGTACATTCGGGCGTGCGGCAGGGCTCGGTCCGTTTCACCTCGGGGCGTTTCGCGCGGCATGTCTTGCAGGGCGGCCCGTTGTACCGATTGCCTTGCGTGGCGTGCGAGCTGTGTTTCGCGACGGCGACTGGCTGCCGCGCCGTGGCCATATCGTGATGACCGTGCTTACGCCGATCAAACCGGAAGGGACCGATCTTCGCGCGATGGCGAAGCTGCGCGGCCAAGTACGCGCCGCGATCCTCGCCCATTGCGGCGAACCCGAGCTGATTGGGCCTCGGGGCTCAATCCCCCAGTCAATCGACGCAGCAGTCAAAGATGAGTGAATCGAGCATAGTCGTCTACGGTGGAATCGCTGGCAATGTAGCCGTCGCCACCACGAAGTTCATTGTTGCCGGTGTTAGCGGC
>CAYPWK010000313.1:2801-7032 GCA_964414365.1 uncultured Burkholderia sp. | reverse complement strand
TTCAGCGCGGCAGTGCGGATAAAGTTGCGGGTATGGTTCAGGTTGTTGACGAGGTCCGGATGCAAACTATCGTGCATCGCGCCCATAATCACAGGCCGATCCGGATGGCCTTGCGTGAAAACCACCGCCACTTCGGCGCCGTCGATCAGCGGGAAATGGTGGCCGTAGTTGTCGCCGCTATACGGTTTCGCGAACCGCACCGGCCGGCTCGTGCCGCCTGGGCTCCACTCGTCGAGGTCAAACGGCAACTTGATTACGTACCAGCCCTGCTCGGTCAGGTACGCGTACTTATAGTCGCCCGGTGACGTAATGCGTGCCGGCAGAATCCCATCAATGCTGGGGCGCTTGATCGAGCCCATCGGCGTACGCCAGACGCGATCCGACGGAATGCCCTCGAACATCACCCAGTACGATTCATTCCGACCGCCATGCGACTCCACCGACGTGATGAAAATCCCGTGCTTCGCGTCGGACTGGCTCGGCTCGACGCGCATGACTTCGCCCGCTTCGAGCCAAAACGGATTGCCGGTCCCGTTGAAGGTGATTTGGCTCGCCAGGTGCTCCTCATGGCGCCGTCGGGCGATGCTTTTGCCCTCTTCAGGGGTTTCGTAGTGCTCGCCCCAGCGGTAGTCGATGCCGTTCGTCGACTTGTCCTCGCGCGCGGCATTTTCCTCTACGAGCAACGACACACCGGCCTGCCGATGGTTATAGTCGTGCAGGCGCACGGCCTCGGGCACACGCCGCGTGCGCTTCGCGAGCGTCTTGATCGCGTCGGCCCCAACGCTTTCGAGCCCCGAGTCGCGGCGATACGGAACGGTGCGCTGCTTGCGCGCATAAGCGTCCAAGTCGTCGCCGAACACCACCACTGCACGATCCTTCTTCTGCTCCCAGCGGAACCAGATCCCTTCTTCGGCGCAGATGCGCCGGATAAAGGCGAACGTCGTCTCGTGGTATTGAGTGATGTACTCGTGCCGCTTGTACTTCCCGCGCAGCTGGAGCATGAAGTCGACCCCGGCCCGGTAGCCGTAGTGTCGCAACGTGGCAGTGACAATCTCCTGGACCGACTGCTTCTGAAATAGGCGGCTCGTCACACCGCGGTCCAGGTCGGCGAGCTTCGGCTCGAGCCGTACCCGGTAGTGGGTTTCGTCCGCCGACGTGCCGAATTCGTCGAACTCAGTGATGATGCCGTGGATCGTGTAGGCGGGCGGCTTGTTGCTGAACTGTTCCGCATTCTCCCCGAACATCCGGCGTAGATAGTCCATGTTCGGCTCGATGGGATCGATGATGAACTTCGCTGGCCGCCCCACCACCTCGTCCATCGGGATTCCGGCCACTGGGCTCGTGAACTCAATGTCGTAACAGAACAGCTCGCTCACGGCGTCTCGTCCCACGAACTTCAGGACGGATGTCGGCGCCGGATGCGGCGCAAGCTTCAGCTCATAAGCCTGTGAAGGCAAAACCATTGACATGCGGAGACTCCTCCTCTTGAGCGCGCAAAGCGCAGAGACGACAACGTCGGGGCCTACCCAAGACCCCGGCGGCCTACGCGAAGTTGTGCTTTAGCTCTTTTCCTTCGGCATCTGCGATACCAGCGACAGGCCGATGTCCATGCCCTCAACTTGAAAGTGCGGGATGATGAAAAGCTTGATACGGAAGAAGCCCGGATTGTCTTCGATATCCTCGACGGTCACCTTTGCATCACGCAGCGGGTGGGAGGCCTGCAACTCATCGCCCGGATCCTTCATCTCGGTCACGAGACCCTTGATCCAGTTGTTCAACTCGAGTTCTAGCAGACGCCGGTCCTTGGTCGTGCCGATGTTCTCGCGCTGGATCAGCTTCAGGTAGTGCGCGATGCGCGACAGCAGGAAGATGTACGGCAAGCGCGCGTTGATTCGGCTGTTGGCCGTCGCCTCCTTCGTCTCGTACAGCGCAGGCTTTTGCGTCGAGTTGGCCGAGAAGAAGCACGCGAAGTCGTGGTTCTTGTAGAACGACAGCGGAATGAAGCCGAGGTTGGCGAAATCGAACTCGCGCGTCTCCGGGATCAACACTTCCGTCGGAATCTTCGGCTGCACACCCGTGCCGAGGTCATACAGATGCACCGGCAGGTCTTCCACCTTGCCGCCCGCCTGCGGGCCGCGGATCTGCACGCACCAGCCGTTGTTCACGAAGCTGCGCACCATGTTGGCCGCGAACGCAAACGATGCGTTCACCCACAGGTACTTGTCGTGATCCGGGCCTTTCACCGCCTCTTCATAGTTGAAGGCGCGCACGGGCGTCGTATCCTTGCCGTACGGCAGGCGGCCAAGCACGCGCGGCATCGTCAGGCCGACATAGCGGGCATCATCGGTATCGCGGAAGCTTTTCCACTTGATGTACTCGGCGCGATCGAAATAATTGCCGATGTCCTGGATGGCCGCCACTTCTTCCATCGACTTCTTGCCAAAGAACGCGGCGCCGACCGAGCCGATGAACGGCATGTGGGCAGCAGCCGCGACCTTCGAAATGTTACGCAACAGCGCGACATCCATCGGCGAATTGGCGAACTCGAAGTCGCTGATCATCGCGCTGATCGGCTGGCCACCCGGCGTGTCGTATTCCTCGATGTACGTCAGGCGGTACAGGCCGCTCTGGATCAGTTCTGGCGTGTCATCGAAATCGAGCTGCAGCGCATCCTTCGATATGTCGAGTACTTCGATCCTCGCATTCTTGCGGAAGTCCGTGCGCGAGACCAACATCTTCAGACCGCGCCAGCGGCCCTCAAGCGCCTGAAACTCCGGCGTATGCATGACGGCATCGAGCTGACGGCTGATCTGCCGGTCGAGCTGGCCAATATGAAAGTCCAGCAGCGACTTATTCAATCGGTCGACCGGCAGGCTCGATTTCGCGACCAGTTCCAGGAAGGCGCCCATGCCGCGCGCAATGCGCTCGTCGGCTGACGCCTCCGAAAGCATGTCGTTATCTCCGAAGGCTTCGAGCGGACGCGCTTCTGCGACAGGTTTAAGGTTGATCTTGCTGCAAAGCGATGCGTACACGCTGTCGTTACCCACCAAGGGACCTCCCTGCGGGGCGTCGAGCACGACGGTCTCGGTTGCGCCCTGATGGGCTTCGTTCTGTTTCATTTCTGGTCCTGTCTGCGTTCGTATGGATGCCTGGTTTCGGAAGGCGGTGAGTCGGTTCTCGCTGACCGCGCTCAGGCATGACCTTCCAGCTGCGTGGCGGCCGTCGCAACCTGCGCCAGTTCGCCGCGGAGTTTGTCGGACAGACGCTTATCCTTGAGAACCTTTTCGAATTCGCGCCTGAAGGTGCCGTTGTCGAGGAGGTTGCTTTTCAGGTCCCGCAACAGGTTGCGCATGGCGAGCAGTGCCTGTAGTTGCGGAATCTGGCGGGCGACCTGGTCCGGCTCGAAGTCTTTCATCGACCGAAATGAGAGGTTCAGCGGGAGTTCCGATCGATCGCCTGCGAGCGTGTTCTCGGCTGCGATCTTGAGGTCGGGCGCGTAGTCCGCAAGCACCGCATCAAAATTGTTCTTATCGATATTGACCTTCTTGCGCTCGGCCAGCGGCGCCTGCTCACGGCCCGCGCTGAAGTCGCCGGCGACGAGCAGCTTGAGCGGCAGTTCGACCTTCTTCTGGGCTCCGCCCGTATGCAGATCCAATGTAATCGAGACGCGACTTTTCGGAATTTCTCGCTGGAAGCTGTCCATAGGATTCCTCGTCTATTCAGGTTCACGACACCCCGCAGAACTCGCCGGTTGCGATGCGGTGACGCCCTTCGGACGCATACATCAAACGCGTACGCGACATCAACAAAGGCTGACAGCACCTCATAGCGCGGCATCCATTCATGCGACTTTATTGCCGGAGCGTATTAAACATGTTAACCGTATCGACGTCAAAGGTTATTAACCTTTCCAAACCAATGCCATTTCAACAACGGTATGGCAACCACATTCTAGGAATATTCTTATTGTTTTTTGACCGCAACATGGTGTATGTGGACATGCAACATAGGCGCGAAAAGCCCTTACAAATCAAGGCATAAGTAGCACTGACGAGGGGCTCTGATTTATGAGATAAATGTTGCTTAATTTATCTCATAAATCATAGACACGCCGAGGTCACAGCCCGTTTATCATGCAATGAAGCTTGTAATCGTTTTCTCCTGAAAAAAATCAACCTAAGGGGTATACGGAATAAAGATATGGAAATAGAATGCGAGCCCGAAATAATCA
>CAYPWK010000313.1:0-2701 GCA_964414365.1 uncultured Burkholderia sp. | reverse complement strand
CTAAGGGGTATACGGAATAAAGATATGGAAATAGAATGCGAGCCCGAAATAATCACAAGAGCCACAAAGCACAACCTATGCGGATCGACAAACCGCTCTGGCATGAGGGCTTGATCCTCACGCCGCAGCACTTCCAACAACAGGACCGATGGGCCGGGTTCGCGATGCAGCAGTTCGCGACAGCCGCGCTTGCCGAGCCATGGGGCACCCTTGGTGTCGAGGTCGACGAAGAGGCGTTGGCGACTGGACGTTTGAAGCTCACCCGACTGAAGCTGCGCTTCCCGGATGGCACACCGGTCGACTCGACGGTGGCTGATGTCGTTCCACCTGCGCGCGATCTGACGCAGGGTGTGTCTGCAGATCTTCAGAGTGTCGTGGTACTCGCCGCCCTCGCGTTGCCGGATGTGAACGACAGCAACTGTCGTTTCGACGAGACCACGCTTGCGCGCCCGCGCCGCGCGTACCGCGAATTCGTGAAGGTCACGGACTTGAACGGCACCGGTGAATCGGAGATCGCCGCCGAACGTCACGCGGTGCGGCTCGTGTTCGATTTCGAATCCCATGCCGACGACACGGTCTGCCCCATCGTGCGGCTCACTCGCGCGACGAGTGGCCAGTTCGAGGTCGATCACCGGTTCGTGCCGCCGTGCCTGACACTTGCAAGCCACCCGCTCCACGTCGAACGGGTCAATCGGCTCGTCGGGATCCTGCAGGCGAAAAGCCTTGAGCTCGGCGCACGGCGCAGTGAGCGTATCGAACAGGTTGCCGAATACGGAGTGGCCGACGTGCAGCTGTTCTGGCTCCTGCACTGCATTCATTCGGCCTGGCCGCAGCTGCGGCTTTACGCAACGCACCCGAGCCGATCGCCCGAGCAGCTGTATGTCACCCTGGCGCAGCTCGCCAGTGCGCTGACGACGTTCTCGACGCAGGCGCAACTCGCGGACATCCCGGCGTACGATCATGCGCGTGCCGACGAAGTGTTCGCGATACTCGAATCGAAGATTCGCGACCTGCTTGACGCAATCATCCCGTCGCGGGTGATTTCTATCGGACTGACGCGCAAGAGCCCCACAACGTGGACTGGGCGGTTCCTCGACGAGCGCATCGTCGAAGGGGTAGCCGACTGGTACCTGTCGGTCAACGCCACAATGCCGGTTTTCGAGCTCGCCGAGCAATTCCCGCGGCTCTGCAAGATTGGAGCACCTGACGACGTGGAACACATCATCAATTCCGCGCTGCTGGGGATTCCACTCCATGCCGTCCAGCGCGTGCCCGCCGCGATCCCCGTGCGCCTCGACAATCAGTACTTCGCGCTCGATTCGGCGAGCGCGGCGCATGCAAAGATGCTGGCCGCGCGAGCGTGCCAGATTTATCTGCCGGCCTCGGTGCCCGACGTTTCGCTTGAACTGTACACGGTGTTGCGATGAACGCCATCACTTCCGGCCCTCACGAGGCCGCCTCGATGGACGCCCAGGGCAGCGCCGGCCGCGCATCGGGCGAAGGTATTCGCGATCTGCTGCGCGACACCGCGCTGCTCGTGACAACGCTTGCGCACGGAGGCCATGTCGAGGATGCAGCAGGATTTCGGGATCGTTGCGGGCAACTGATCGAGCATTTCTCGAATGCATTGGAGCGACGCGGCTATCCCGACGATGTTCGACAGGAAGCGCTCGTCGCGCAGTGCGGGCTGCTTGACGAGACTGCCCTGCGATATCTGGCGGCCGAAAGCCGGGCCGACTGGGAATTGAAGCCGCTGCAGGTCGAGCGGTTCAACCTCCATGACGCTGGTGAGCGCGTGTTCGACCGTCTCGAAGCGCGCATGCGCGAGGCCTCACCGCGGCTCGACCTGCTCGAGTGCTACTCCGCGATCCTCGGCCTGGGATTCTTGGGACGCTACGCCCGCGAGGGTGAGGCGAAGCGCACTGCGCTGATTGCGTCATTGAACGCGCAACTGGAGAAACTGTGCGCTTCACCCGATCGACCATTCGTTGCCGATCGGGCGGGACGCCGGTTCTCTTACTGGTTCCATCGGCTTTCACCGTGGGCGATTGCCAGTCTGGCCTGCGTCGCCGCTGCGATCGTATGGATGACCTGGGCAGCCGCGCTTGATCTTCAGCTCGCGCAATTGATGTCAGCCAAGGTCGGGCAGCCGTGATGTCAGATTTGCCTGTCCTGTCCGCGACGCCGGCGCGCGCGCCACATCGCGGGCATGAGGTGCTCGGCTATCCGTTTCGCGCGATCATCGTGCTCGCGGCTGCGCTGGCGTTCGCGGTGATCTGGCTCATGCTGCCGGTCGGTCCGGGCTTGGCCTCGCCGCTTGCGGCAATGACCGGAATCGTCGCGCTGACGTTGCTGTGGTGGGGCACCCGTTGTCTTTCCCGCGCACGGGAACAGAGTGCGCGGATCCTGTCCGCGCTGGGCGCCGTGACTGCCGACCTCCCAGTCAAATTGCGCACGCGTATGCCGCTTGTGCTCGTCACGGGCGACGGCTTGTCCGCATTGTTCGACAGGAACGAAGAAGAACGCTTCGCGCATGTCGGCGACGGAGCGATCTGGCTGCGCGTCGATCGTCCCCAGCAGCTCACGCCGATCGCCGTCGCGGTCAGGCAGTGGCGTAACGGTCGTGCGCCGGATGGTGTGGTGCTCTCCGTCGCCCCAGCTTTGCACGCGGGGGCGGACGTCCTCACGCAGAAGCTCCGCC
>CAYPWK010000312.1:0-7054 GCA_964414365.1 uncultured Burkholderia sp. | reverse complement strand
GCAGAAGTACGAAGGCCACTACAAGGACTATCAGTTCGGCGTCTCGACGATGCGCAACGGTCGATATGGCCGAGCCGAGCATGGCGGACAACCCGCGTTGGCCTTAATGGCTCGCGTTGTCCGTGCTGACCGCGTTGGCCGAACCGAAGGTTTTCTGAGGCCCGCCGCCCCCAACCCCGGTTCAGCAGAGGGCCGCGGCGATCCATTGCGCGCATCGCGCGCTCGCGCGCCTTGCGGCAGCCGAAGCCAGCCCCATGCGCGCGAAGCCGTGAATGAGCCCTGCTTCGCGCCATAGCGTGACTGTCACGCCCGCATCGAGCAGCCGATGCGCAAACGCCTCGCCTTCGTCGCGCAGCGGATCGAACTCCGCGGTCTGCACGAGCGTCGGCGGCAACCGCGACAGATCCGGCGCGCGCAACGGCGAAGCGTGCGGATGCCGCGCGTGCTCTGCGCTTTCGAGGTAATCGCCCCAGAAGCGGATCATCGCAGCGCGCGTCAGCGAGTAGCCTCTCCCATTCTCGATGTACGAGCGCGTGGCCGGCGTGTGATAGTCAGTGACCGGATAGATGAGCGCCTGCGCGCGCACGGTGGGACCGCCCTCGTCACGCAGCCGCAGCGACGTCACAGTGGCGAGATTGCCGCCTGCGCTATCGCCGACCAGCACGATCCGCGTCGGGTCAAGGCCAAGGGATGCAGCATGCTCGGCCGCCCAGCGCGTCGCGCTCAAACAGTCGTCAGTCGGCAGCGGAAAGCGATGCTCTGGCGCGAGCCGGTAATCGATCGCAAGCAACGCGCATCCCGCGCCCACGCATAAATCGCGGCACACGTGATCGTGCGTCTCCAGATTGCCGAACACGAAGCCGCCGCCGTGGAAAAACACCATCAGACCTCTGCTGCGCTGCTCCGCGGGCCGATAAAGACGCGCGCGCAACGCATGGTCCTGCGCGAGGATCTTCACTTCTTCGACGCTGCCGACCGGTGTGCGGCTCTCGAGCGGCGGGTAGGCGATGCTCGCGCGCAGCGCGTCGACCGGCAAGCTCTCCATCGGCGGTGCGCCCTCGAGCGCTTGCAACACCTTCGCGATTTCCTGATCCAGTGGCATGAACTCTCTTTCGTCGATGAGCGCGATCCGCGCAAAGACCTGCAGCCGCAATGATTAAACGAGAACGCCCAAGCCGTGCTTGAGCGCTCTACTTCCTGCACGACTCGCCGGTATTTCGGTACGCTCAGTAAGTGTCCAGTTTTGCCTCGCCAGGTACGCCGGATCCAGATAACTCGGTGTCGGTGTCGAGTGCGCCAGGCGACAGCACGAACTCGCCCGATTCCATCGCTTTCGATTCCGGCAGCAGGATGAAGCCGGCCAACAGACACAGATAAATCAATGCCGACGACTGGATCGCGCGTTCAAGACCGACATAGTGCGCGAGCAGTTCGGTCACCGTCGGCGCGGCGATCGAGATGATCCGGCCAATGCCGAGCGACCAGCCGAACGCCGACGCACGGATCTCGGTCGGGAAAATTTCACACAGCACGATCAGCGCGATGGTCCATTCAAAGCCGATGAAGGTCGAGCCGAGAAACTCGAGCGCGCCGAACAAATGCAGCGACAAATTGCCCTGCCACCACAGGAAAGTCACGATCATGCCGATCACGCCGGCGACCAGCGCCGACTTGCGGCGTCCGAAACGATTCGCGGCGAGCACCGCGAGGGGGATTCCGAACATGTCCCCGGCGACGAACAGCATCGTGAACCACCCGGCATTGGTGGGTGTCATGTGGTACGTGTGGACCACGAACGCCGACAGGTAGAACGCGAGCGCGTAGTAGCCGTATGTGATCGCGGTCGCGATCAGAATCGCGGCGATCAACCGGCGGCGGTACTTCGGCACCCGCCACGCCTGGCCGAGCGTGGTCTTCTTCGCGTTGAGCTTCTTGAGCGCTCCCAGCACGTGGACAAAGCGCGGCGACTCCTCCAGGCGCAGCCGTGCGATCAGGATCAGGGCCGTAGGGATCAGCGCGAAGAAGTATGAAGCGCGCCAGCCGAACCGCGGCACCAGCGTCTCGAACACGAAGATCGTGAAGAAATAACCGAGGCCCCAGAACGCGTAGGTCAATCCGATCGCGCGTGCCATCTTTTTGCGTGACCAGACTTCGGACACATACGGGAAGCCGACCGAGAACTCACCTGCCCCGCCGATGCCGGTCACGCAGCGCAGGCCGCCGAGCGCCAGCAAATTAGTCGACAGCCCGGTGAGCGCGGTCGAGACGCCATAGCCGACGATCGAGATCCCGAGCGTCAAGCGCCTGCCGAGCCGATCGGCAAGTACGCCGAACAGGATCGTGCCGAAGGTATAGCCGATGAGAAACACAGAGCCAAAAGTGCCGGCCAACAGATGCGGCGAGACATTAAACTCCTTGGCCACCAGCGGCACTGTGACCGTATAGATGACGGACGCGAATGCGTCGAAGAACAGGCCGAAGCCGGCCGCGAGCGTGATCAGCCAGGACGCGGCAGCCGTCAGCGTAATCGGCGACGACAAAGATGTGTGATTCGATTGCATGGTTCAGTGTCTCCTCTTTGGTCCTGAGCGGACCGCGACGATGATTTGGCGGGATAGCCTGCTACGCTTTAGCGCATGTAGATGCCGCCATTCACATCGACCACCGTGCCGGATACATAAGTCGCATCGCGGCTGCATAGAAAGCGCATCGCGTGTGCGACTTCCCTCGGTTCGGCGAGCCGGCCCAGAGGGAACCTGCTCAGATCGTGATTCGCGCCGTGCGTCATCGGTGTCGCGACCGGTCCGGGCGCGACGCCGTTCACGCAGACCCCATGCGCCACGGCCAACTGGGCAAACCAGCGCACCAGCGCATGGATGCCGCCCTTGCTCGCGACATAGTGCGGGCTCGACATCAATCCGCCGGCCCACCCGGCAATCGATCCGCACAGCACGATCCTGCCGTAGCGGCGCTCGATCATCCCAGGCATAAACGCGCGCACCAGATTGATCGGCCCACGCACGTTGACATCGATCACGCGATCGAACGCTTCATCCCAGTCGGGGGACATCCAGTCGTCGTGCGGCCAGATGCCGGCGGCGTCGACCAGCACATCCACCGGGCCGATCTGTGCGGCGATAGCGTCCACCTCGGCGCGGCGCGCGACGTTGCAGCGATGCACCGATGCAATGCGGGCGCATGCTGTGCTCATCTCACGAGTCTCTTCGGGGTCACGGATGTCGAGCAGATGCAGTGTCGCGCCGGCGTCGGCGAGCAGCGCGGCGATCTGCTGCCCGATCCCCCCGGCCGCGCCGGCAATCACAATCCGCTGGTTGGCGAAGTCCCTCATAGCGTCTCCCGATATGGATGAGTCGTAGCGAAGCGGTCCGGCGCGTCGCGCGATGGGCGCGGAAAGCCGCCGTATGGCGCCCAGCCGGAACCAGCGATGTAACCGCCGTCGCAGTTGATGGTCGAGCCGGTCACCGCACTGGCGGCCGGCGACAGCAGAAACACGATCACCTCGGCGATCTCGGCCGGTTCGAGCAGACGGCCTTGCGGCGTGGCATCGACGATCGACCGGAAGTCCTCGTCGGTTCGGCCCTTGCGGCGCACGAACGGCGTGTCTGTCCAGCCGGGGGCCACCGCGTTGACACGCACGTGGCGGGACGCCCAATGCGCCGCCAGCGCTTCGGTCAGGCTGACGACGCCGCTTTTCGCTGCGCCGTATGCGAGCACCGGCCCCGGGCGATGCGCGAGCACTGACGCAAGGTTGACGATTGATCCGGGTGAGCCTGATCGCGCGAATGCCGCGCCGAACACCTTGCACGCGATGTAGCTGCCGGTGAGATGCGACTCGACTACACGCGACCATTGCTCGACGGGGTAGTCCTCGATCGGCGCCGGAATGGGTGCAATCCCAGCGCAATTGACGAGGCCGTTGAGCGGCACTTCGGCCTCGCGCGACGCGAGTTCGAGGATTTCCCGTAGCCGGGCCTCATCGGTCACGCTGCCGGCAAAGCGCTGCAAGCGCCGTGGATACTGCCGCGCGAGCTCGTCGGCGCCCGTCACGTCCAGATCGACGATCACCACACTCCCGCCCCGTTCAAGAACGAGACGCACGGTCGCGAGGCCAATGCCGCTGCCGCCACCAGTCACGACGACGGAAAGCGGAGTCGAAACGGAAATCGAGTTCATGAACAACCATGCCTCCGGCGCAGCGAGCCGTCGCGCAGCAACGACGGCGGAATGTCGGACCGCTTGCACGGACCGCTGCGCCCAGGACTCGAATGGCGCCGCTCGCGTGTCCTGAGCTTTCGTCTAACTATGTAGTAATGGTCGAGCCATTGCTTCACTGATCCCGCCCCTCTGTGCCACCGGGATGCTCCGGCCACCTACTGCTCTCAACGTTGCATCAGTGTTGCTCTCCGACGAGCAGCGGAGAATCGGGGAAAACACTATCGTTCATTTTTGTCGCTCGTTGTTACTATGCAGTAATGCCGCGCCCAAGCTACCCAACCGAACATGGAGAGAGGTCATGAGTAACACGCTAGCCGTCAACGCCGAGTCGGGTCATCGATACGACGCCATCATCGTCGGCGCCGGATTCTCCGGCCTGTACCAGCTTCATATGCTCCGCGATCGTCTCGGGCTTAATGTGCGGCTACTGGAAGCCGGTGATGGCGTTGGCGGGACTTGGTACTGGAACCGTTACCCAGGTGCACGCTGCGACTCCGAGAGTTACTACTACTGCTACACGTTCTCCGACGAGCTGCAGGAACAATGGCAGTGGAGCGAGCGCTACCCCGATCACAACGAGATTCGCCGTTATCTGAACCACGTTGCCGACCGCCTCAAGCTACGGTCGCATATCCAGCTGGGCACCAGGGTGACCCGGGCTACCTACGACGATGTTAAAACTAGCTGGCTCATCTCGACTGCCGACGGCCAGCGTTTCGAGGCCCGGTTTCTGGTGACAGCGGTCGGCTGTCTGTCGACGGCAAATGTGCCGTCGATTCCCGGACTCGAGACCTTCGCCGGCGAGCACTACCACACGGGACGCTGGCCGGATAAAGGGGTGGATTTCGAAGGCAAGCGCGTCGGGCTGATCGGCACCGGCTCGACGGGCATTCAGGCGACACCGGTCATCGCGCAGCAGGCCGGGAAGCTGACGGTGTTCCAGAGAACAGCGAACTACAGCGTTCCAGCGCGTAACCGCCCGATCGGGCAAGGCTTCCGCGACTGGGTGCGCGCCAATCGCGAGGCGATCCGTGCTAAAGCCCGCAGCTCGACGAACGGCCATCCATTTGACGTGTCGGATCGTTCCGCGCTGGAGGTGTCTGACGAGGAGCGCGAGCAGGCTTATGAAGCCGCTTGGGAGCGAGGCGGACTGCGTTTTAGGGCGACGTTCAAGGATTTGCTGACGAACGTGGCCGCGAACGAGACGGCGTCCGAGTTCATTCGCAAGAAAATCCGCACTATCGTCAATGATCCCGCTACCGCGGAAAAACTGACTCCCCGTGATCATTTGTATGCGACGAAGCGGCCACCGATCGACACCCAATACTTCGAGACGTTCAATCGAGACAACGTGGAGTTAGTGGATATCAAGGCCACGCCGATCGTCGAGATCGTGCCGGAAGGGATTCGAACCAGCGATGCCTTCATTCCGCTCGACGTAATCGTGTTCGCCACGGGCTTCGACGCGCTGACGGGGCCTCTGCTAGCGCTGAATATCGAAGGGCGAGGCGGGCTGAAACTGAAAGATGCGTGGGCTCACGGGCCGCGGACCTATCTGGGCATTCAGTCGCCGGGCTTTCCCAACCTGTTCACGATTACGGGTCCGGGCAGCCCTTCTGTACTGACGAATATGCCGATCGCAATCGAGCAGCATGTCGAATGGATCACGCGATGCATTGCGGAAATGCGCAACAAAGGCGCTACGCGCATCGAGCCGACGCCCACGGCCGCCGAGAAGTGGGTCCAGCATGTCAATGAGGCCGCGCAAGCGACGTTGCTGCCGATGGCGAGTTCCTCGTGGTATCTCGGTGCAAACATACCTGGGAAGCCTCGAATATTCATGCCATATGCCGGTGGAATGGCTCGTTACGCAAAAATCTGCGACGAAGTGGCGAGCAAGGGATACGAAGGGTTCCTGATGAACTGAGATATCGGCGGATCGAGCCGCAAATAAAACCGTCCATCGCAAAGGATGCCGCCGTGTCACAGGTAGATGCGCGGGCCGCCAGCCGGCAGGTACAACTGCTGATAGAACAAAGGCTCGCCGGCCGCGCTGCTACCCATGATCTCGAGGTGCGTGCCGTACGTCTTCTGCGGCACATTCAAAGCGTCCGCGACATAGCGAGGCAGCGGCGCGGTGCGCGCCGTGTGCATGATCCGCGACGGTGAGACCTGGTAAATCTCCTTGATCAGCTTGACGAAGTTCTCGCTGACCAACGTGTCGAACGGCGCGTCGTTGAAATGCGGGAAGCGCGACGCGTCGATGTAGAACAAACTCAGGAATCTGTAGTCCTCGGCGGAGATGATGCGGTCGAGGCGCACGATGCGCCGGTCCTCACTGTCCCCGCACAGCCAGCGGGCCCATGCCGCATCCGACTCCACCTCGACGCGCCGCAATACCGAGCTCGTCATCGGGATGAAGCGGTCGCCGTCGGCCGACAGGATCTGGAATATCCACGGCTCTCCCAGCCGCTTCTCCCTCGGAATGATGAACGTGCCGAGGCCACGCTTGCGTTGCACATAGCCCTCGCTGACCAGTGAGCCGACAGCCTTCTGAACCGTGCCCAGACTGAACGGTGTGATTTCGGCCAGCACCTGCTCTGTCGGCAGCTTGTCGCCATCGCGCCAGTGGCCGTCTTCGATGGCCGCGATCATCACCGCCTTTAGGTACTCGTGCTTAAGCGGATTGTCGGCAACTTTGGATTTATATAGTTCGAAGAAGTTATCGATGGTCATGTCGTTAGAGGTTCGGCGGCCTGCCGGGATCATCGGAGACCCGGCTCTCAGCAGCCGCTTGCCGCCGTCGCCTCGTCGCTCG
>CAYPWK010000311.1:0-7087 GCA_964414365.1 uncultured Burkholderia sp. | reverse complement strand
GACGCTGACGAACCAGGCGAATCAGGTCAACGTTGGGCAGATATGGAGCAAGGTCCAGGGCGGGTACGTCGATACCACAGGCACGCAGGTGCAGCCGGGCGGCTTCATGAGCGCGGCGAACATGGATTTCAACGTGCAGACGTTGAACCAGATCGGCGGGGCGCTGCAAAAGCTAAACGCAGACGGCACGGTCGATCAGGCGGGCACGCAGCAGATGCTCGCCGAGCTTCAGCAGCAGTTGGGCGGCAACTTCACGCAGATGACGGTGACCGATCAGCTGCATACGGATTTCGTGAAGGAAGGCGGCGGGCTGCCGACGTTTGTCGTGATGGCGATTGCGATCGCCGCAAGTATAGCGACGTCTGGCGCTGCCGCGGCCGCGATGGGGACCACGCTGACCACAATGACGTTGGGTCAGTCCATTGCAGTTGCCGCGCTCTCGGGGATGGCTGGAAGTGCGGCGAGCCAGTTGGCGTCCGGGCAGGGGCTGAACATCGGGTCAATACTGGAAGCCGGAGCCATAGCGGCGATTACGGCGGGGCTCACGAACGGCATCACCTATAACGGCACGACGGGCGAATTCGGAATCAATGATCTGGGCCAAGCGCTCAACAAGCTTCCGGCGGGCACGGGCACACTTGGTCAGCTTGCTGGCATCAGCAGCATCGGCAACTCGCTTGGAAACGTTGCGCAGGCCGCTTCGACGGCGGCTAGCAATCTACCCGGCCAGCTTGCCGCGCTGGGCGCGACAGCAGCGATCAACGCAGGTATTCAGACGGCGATCGAAGGTGGCAGCTTCCTGAACAATTTGAAGGCGGCTGGCCTCAGTGATTTGGCTGCGGTCGGTGCATACGCGATCGGCGGTGAGCAGGACGCGCTCACGAAGGAGTTTGGACAGGTCGGCGGGGAGTTGGCGTATGTAGGCCTGCATTCCGCGCTTGGTTGTGCAACCAGCGCATTGGGAGGTACGGGCTGCGCGGGTGGGGCCATTGGCGGGGCGGCTTCGGCTGCACTGTCGCCGGACCTCATTAAAGCGATCGACCCGACGGGGGCCGTTCTCGACCCGGGCCAGCAGGCCGCGTTGGCGGGCTTTGCAACGCTGCTGGGCGGGGGGCTGGCTGGACTGGCCGGCCAAAATGCCCAGGCCGGCGCGCTTGCCGCGCAGAACGAGGCGCTGAACAATACCGGTGCACCCCACGACGTGAAAAATAGCGCTCAAAACGGCGGAGTGCTGTCGAAATTCGGCTCATTCCTAAGCGCGGCGGGCGATTACATCGGTGACCAACTTGCCAGCGCTGGGCGTGGTGCGGTGAACATGGGGAATCAGTTCATCGGGTTGATGAATGCGAATAGCGGCCAGACGCCGCCGTCGGATCCGAATCCGCTGGTGAGCGCGAGCAATGGAGGTAATCCGCCGGCGACGGGAGGGGCCGTTGTGACGCCGCCGGCTTATGCGATGACGCCTGAGGGACCTGTACCTATTGCTCCTGGCGTCGCAGTGCCGGGACTTTCGCCGGGCAATGCGATACTGTCGAGCAATGGAGGTGACAGTGGCACGGGAGCCGGGACGACCGGGCAAGGTTCTGCCGCCGGTGGGAGCGGCCTTTCTGCTGCTGATCAGTTAGCAGCGAATAAGGCGGCAGGGGCCGCCTTTGAGCAGGCTGTCGAGGCGCAATTGAGCCAGAGCGGTTATACAATCGGACAGCAGATCACGATTGAGACAGAGAGTGGTGTTCGGACTCGGCTTGACTTCCTGACGTTGGATCCGCTCACGGGCGACGTTAGTTGCGTTGAATGCAAAGCGTCTTCAACCGCACCGTTAACGACAAATCAGAAGTTAGCGTTTCCGGAGATTGCTCAGAGCGGAGGTACTGTCGTTGGAGCTGGGAAGCCAGGGTTTCCAGGCGGAACAACGATTCCCCCGACGACCGTTCAAATTATCCGAGGGCCTTAAAGCGTTATGACTATTGAGCAAACTGGTACGGTCGATATTGTGACCGTTGATCATGATTCTGGCGATCTATTGCTTACGGTGAGCGATCATCTTCCTTGGGACGAAGGAGAGGGGCAGCATCTCCTTCTTCTGCAGGAGAAATTGAACGCATACCTCCGCTTCATCGAAAGTGGCGAGCTTGTTAAGAGCATTCCTGATGCAAGTGGGCGGCAAATAGTGATCAATGTTGTGGGTAAGTTCCCTTTGAGTGAGAAGGCTCAAGCGTTCTTCGAAAAAGCAGGTGCCGCGATTGATGCGGCTGGATTTAAGCTTCGCTTTAGCCTCTTCCGCCCAAATTGATCTCGCATCAGACCAATTAAGCAGTGAGCCCGGTGCCGGCCCGGCTCACTGCCTATATGGCAACTCAGGCGGGCGTAATCACAAGCCGTTCGTGTTGTACTTCAATCTTGAGACGTTGGCGAGGCATGAAGCCGGCGTCTTTGAGCCAACGACCTGAGAGCTTGAACCAACGCACGAGAAGCGGGGCGATGCGCCGGCGACGGGAGTAGGGGCGCCAGCGTGGCGATTGCTGAGTCTATGACGTTGCGCGAGGGGTGAGCGTCGTCAGCAAGGTCCGGGGCGGGTACGTCGATACGACAGGCACGGTAGTGCAGCCGGGCGGGTTCATGAGTGCGGCGAACATGAACCTGAATGTGCAGACGCTCAATCAGATCGGCGGTGCACTACAGGTGCTGAACGGCGACGGCACAGTCAATCAGGCGGGTACGCAGCAGTTGATCGCTACCCTCCAGCAGCAGCTCGGGGCGAACTTCAGCCAGACGTCCCTGAGCGACAACCTGCATACGAGCTTTACCGCTCAAGGCGGCTTTGGGTTCTCCGACATCGTCGAAATGGCGTTCGTGGTCGCCCTGTCGATTATGACTGCAGGCGGCACAGCGGCGGCAATGGGAACATCGCTGGCCAAGCTGACGGTAGGCGAGGCAATCATCGTCGCAGCGGCCAGTGCGACGACTGGCAATCTCGCAAGCCAGGCCATTGCGGGCAACGGATTCAGCTTCGCATCACTACTGGAAGCAGTTGCGGTCGCAGCAGTGACTGCGGGCATCACGAACGGCATCACTTATAACAGCACAACGGGATCGTTCGGGTTTGCCAACCTGAACCAAGGGCTGAACAGCTTGCCGCAAAACGTGCACACCCTGGCTCAGTTGGCGGGAATCTCCAACGTTGCGAGCTCGATAGTGCCGAAGGCGGGGGAGTCAGCGGCGAGCTCCTTGCCGCAGGCATTGGAGGCGATCGGTGCCGTATCGGCCATCGACGCGGGGGTGCAGACGGCGATCGAGGGTGGCAGCTTCTTGAGAAACCTCGAGAAGGATGCGGCCGGCAATTTGGCCGCAGCCGGGGCGTTTGCGATTGGCAATGCAAAGAACGGGCTGATGACCGATCTCGGAGAGGTGGGCGGGCAACTAGCTTACGTCGGGCTGCACGCGACACTAGGCTGCGCGGCTTCGGCAGCCGAAGGGACTGGGTGCTCTGGAGGGGCGATAGGTGGTGCTGCTAGCGCGGCGTTCTCGCCGGACTTCTTGAAGGTAATCGATCCGACCGGAGCAGCGCTGGATCCGGGGCAGCAGGCTGCGTTGGCGGGCTTCGCGACGCTGCTAGGTGGGAGCTTAGCTGGACTGGCCGGTGCGAACCCTCAGGGCGGGGCAATGGCCGGACAGAACGAGGCGCTGAACAACGACGGGGGAAGTGCAGACCATACGGCCGACGCTGTGAAAAATGGAGGGTTTGGCTCGGCTGTTGTTGCTGGTCTCTACTCGCTGATTCCATGGTTGCCTGGCAATCCGGTGACGCAGGCGATTGGTTCCACGATGCAGGGCGTGATGGGGCAAATCCAGTCGCATTACGGTCGACAAAACCCACCATCGGGTCCAAATCGGCAGTTTGATCCAAGTGGCGATGACTCCAACAACAGGCCCACTGCATCGGCTCCGGTAACGTCGGCGTTGATGGCCTTGTGCGCTGAATTAGGAGGGGTTGGATGCCCGGCGTTGCAGCTGTTCGGAGTCGCGACAACGTCACCCGTGACATCGAGCGCTGCTTCGTTGTCGAGCGGGAATAGCGAGAGCGGACCGCGGGCGGGGGGCAACACGCCAAATGGCAGTAGTGCAGTAGGCACTGCCAGCGTCCCCGAGGGTTACCCTATCAATGCTGTGATCTTCCGGCATATAGGAGCCAATCGACTTCCGGCATAAAGGAGCCGGGGCGTTTTCGGCATAAAGGAGCCACTGCGTTTCCGGCATATAGGAGCCAGCCGGTTTTCGGCATATAGGAGCCACGGAAGGAATCGAGCATCTCGATCGTGATGCTCATTGCCTGCTTAACTTGTGGGGGCGTGATCCCCCAGGGAGGCAGCGATGGGCCGACGGAGAATCGAGATGCACCAATATCGCCAGGTTCTCGTGCGCATGCGCCACGGGGATTCCGACCGCGAACTGGCACGCTGTCGCTACATGGGACGGCGCAAGCTCGCGGCACTGCGTGAGTTAGCCGAGCAGCACGGCTGGCTCAAGCCCGATACGGTGTTACCGGTTGACGCCGAGATCGCCGCGGCACTAGGGCCGCCGCAGAAGGCTACGTCCACCGTCTCGGGCCTCGAAGTACATCGCGGGCTGATTGCATCGTGGCTCGAACAGAACGTGCCCGGCACCGCAATTCTGGCCGCGTTGCGGCGTGAGCACGGCTATACCGGCAGCTATTCGTCGCTTTATCGCATGATCGTTTCGATCAATGCGGATCGTCCGCCTGAAGCCACCGTGCCGCTTAGCTTCGCACCCGGCGAAGCAGCGCAGGTGGATTTCGGTGCCGGCCCGTTGCTGCCCGATGCCGACGGCGTGTTCACGCGCACGTGGGCGTTCGTGATGACGCTTGCCTTCTCGCGACATCAGTTCGTCGAGTTCGTCTGGGACCAGACGGTAGCCACCTGGCTCGGATGTCATCGTCGCGCTTTCGAATGGTTCGGCGCGGTGCCCTCGCGCGTGATCATCGACAACCCCAAGTGCGCCATCACGCGGGCGTGTACCTATGATCCCGTCGTGCAACGCGCCTACGCCGAATGTGCCGAAGGGTACGGTTTCCGGATCGATCCTTGCCCGCCAGCCGATCCGCCCAAGAAGGGCATCGTCGAGGCTGGCGTCAAATACGTAAAAGGCAACTTCCTGCCGCTGCGCCAATTTCGCGACTTCACGGATTTGAATGAGCAGGCCCGTCACTGGGTCATGCAAGAAGCGGGGCGCCGCATCCACGGCACCACGCGCAAAGTACCGCTCGAGTTGTTCGCGATCGAACGGCCACTCATGCGCGAACTGCCAGTCGTCGCCCCCGATCTGGGTACCTGGCACAAGGTATCGGTCCATCGCGACTGTCACGTCGCACATCAGCGTGTGCTGTATTCCGTGCCGTTCGCGTTGGTCGGTAAGCGAATGTGGCTGCGTGCGACCGACGCTTCGATCAGCATCTACGACGATTGTCGACTGGTCGCCTCGCATATGCGTGGCCGTCGTCCCGGCGATCGGCTCACCGTGCACGATCATCTGCCGCCGGAGGCTCGCGCGTTTCTCACTCACGGTCGGCAGTGGTGCCTCGAACAAGCTACACGCGTCGGACCTGCTTGCGCGGAACTCATCGAGCTGCTGCTGGCCGATCACGTCCTCGAACGCTTGCGTGCGGCGCAGGGCGTCATGCGGCTGCAGCAGCCCTACGGCGCCTCGCGTCTCGAAGCCGCGTGCGCTCGCGCGCTTGCGCACGGCAGCCCGTTCTATCGGACCGTCAAGACCATCTTGGTCGGCGGCTTCGATCGACATCCACTGAGTGAGTCGAGCGAGCACGTCCACGCCCCCGGCGCGCGTTTCGCTCGCAACGCGCAGTCTCTGTTTGCCCCCGACGCCGACGCGCGTCATTGACCCAGGAGATGGCCATGCAACCCATGCCAGCCTTGACCCCGCATTTGAAGCAATTGCGCCTGTCCGGCATCCTCGATTCACTCGAAGCGCGCAATCGCCAAGCCATCGATGCCAAGCTCTCTTACGTCGATTTCCTCGCACTGCTCATCGAAGACGAAGTCGCCCGGCGCGAGCAGAAGAAGTTCGCTTTACGCATGCGACGCGCCGCGTTTCGCACCAGCAAGACACTCGAACAATTCGACTTCGATCGACTGCCGCAATTGAACCGTGCGCTAGTGCATGATCTGGCCGGCGGCCGTTACCTTGGCGAACACGCACCGGTGCTCATCGTCGGGCCTTGTGGTACCGGCAATAGCCATCTGGCGCAGGCCCTGGGCCATTGCGCCGTGCGCCAAGGCGTGGACGTGTTGTTCACCACCTGCACTCAGCTCGCGGCCAGCCTAAATGCCGCCCGTGCTACGGGCGCCTACGAGCGCCGGCTTGCCAGTCTGGTGCGCGTCGAATTGCTGATCATCGACTTATGTGCAGGGCGTGGTTATGTGGAGTTTCCTATGGGCGCTGCTTCGGCGCTCGGTTGCGTCAGGAGTTCGTCAACATAACTTCGTCGTGGGAGTAGCGTAGTTCCTCCGATCACCGTATCCGGAGGGCACCATGCTTCAGGAATTGTTTCCGAAGGTACATCGTCGCTATGAGGGGTCCCGGTTCGCCGCCGATCTTGAGGGCTTCGCTGCCTGGCTGCGTCGGAGCGGATATTCTCGCACCAGTACCTGCGATCATTTGTTTCGGGCAAAGCAAACACTCGAACGGATGGATGGCGCCGAGCCCGGCGGGAAGTTTGCCACCGAACATCTATACACGGCATTTACGTCATCGCGCTTCTCGGCGCTATATCGAGGCACACAGAGGGCATTCGAGCGCTTTCTGTCTTCGCGAGGCAGATTGATTCGGGCTGAGCCGGACGACCCCTTCGGAGCCCTGCGCGGTCGCTATCTACAGCACCTTCGCGAGCTACGTGGGTTCGCCGTCTCGACCGCCGCTCAGCATGACTCGACTCTCCGGGACTTCCTGGGTCGAGCGGCGTTACCCGATCGAACGCTGCGGACATTGAGTGCTACGGACGTCGAGAATTACATCCGGCTCAAGAGCCGGGAGGTTACCCGTCAGACGCTGC
>CAYPWK010000310.1:0-7088 GCA_964414365.1 uncultured Burkholderia sp. | reverse complement strand
ATCAAGGACGTCGGCGTGATCGCCGTCGATAGCGGCTGGGAACTCTATGTGGGCGGCAACGGCGGCATCAAGACCGAGGTCGCTCAATTCCTCGCCAAGGTGAAGACACCCGACGAGGTCAAGGAATACACCGGTGCGTTCCTTCAGCTCTATCGAGAAGAAGCGCACTACCTCGATCGCACGGTTCATTACATCGCGCGCGTGGGTCTCGATTACGTCAAGCGCAAGGTCGTCGAGGACGCGGCGAGCCGCAAGGCGCTCTACGAACGCCTGCTCTACTCGCTCGAAGGCTTGCCCGACCCGTGGCACGAACGCGTCGAAGGCGCGCAGCAACGCGAATACATTCCGCTTACCGTAATCGATTGAGGATTTAAGATGGATCGCTCGTCCCTGCCCAACTGGACTCACGTCTGCCAGGTCTCCGACATTCCGCGGCTCGGCAGCCGCGTGCTCAAGCACGCCGATGGCGACATCGCGATCTTCCGCACGGCCGACGACGAAGTGTTCGCGCTGCTCGACCGCTGCCCGCACAAGGGCGGCGCGCTTTCGCAAGGCATCGTCCACGGCAAGACCGTCACTTGTCCGCTGCACAGCTGGAACATCGAGCTGACCTCGGGCGAGGCCCGCGCACCCGATCAAGGGTGCGCGCGCCGGTTCCCCGTGAAGGTCGAGGGTGTCGCCGTTTACGTCTGCCTCTCGTGACGGAGGGCCACGTCCCGATGAAAACCGTCACGCGCTCGACCTGCTGCTACTGCGGCGTCGGCTGCGGGGTGCTTATTGAAGCCGAGCACGGCCGCATCACGGGCATCGCCGGCGATCCCGACCATCCGGCGAATTTCGGGCGCCTCTGCACGAAAGGCCGCTCGCTGCCGCTCACGGCCGCGAGCACGAGCGGGCGCGCGCTTCAGCCGGAACTGCGCGCGACGCGTGACGCGAAGCGCGAGCCAACTGACTGGGCGAGCGCGCTCGATCACGTGGCCGACCGTTTCGCCGATATCGTCGAGCAACATGGTCCCGACGCCGTCGCGTTCTACATCTCGGGCCAGCTTTTGACCGAGGACTACTACATCTTCAACAAGCTCGCGAAAGGGCTCATTCGTACGAACAACATCGATACGAACTCGCGGCTTTGCATGTCGAGCGCCGTGACGGCGTATAAGAAGGCGTTCGGCGCGGACGGGCCGCCCACTTGCTACGAGGACCTCGAGCTCGCGCGAACGGTGCTTTTCGCGGGCAGCAACATGCCTTACGCGCATCCCGTGCTGTTTCGCCGCCTCGAGGATGCGAAGGCGAAAAACCCGGACATCCGCTGGATCGTCGTCGACCCTCGCCGCACCGACGTTGCCGCGCTTGCCGATCTGCATCTCGCGATTCAGCCCGGCACCGACGTTGCGCTTTTCAACGGCATGCTGCATCACCTCATCTGGGAAGGCATGCTCGAGCGCGAGTTCATCGACGCGCATACGCACGGATTTGCCGACGTGAAGGCGCTCGTCCGTGAATACTCGCCACGCACGGCGGCGAGTATCTGCGGCATCGCGGAACAAGACCTGATCCGCGCGGCCGAATGGTTCGCGGCGAGCCCGGCCACGCTGTCCCTCTACTGCATGGGCCTCAACCAGTCGAGCCACGGTACCGACAAAAACCTGTCGCTGATCAATCTCCATCTTGCGACGCGCCAGATCGGCAGGCCGGGAGCGGGGCCGTTCTCGCTGACGGGCCAGCCGAATGCGATGGGCGGGCGGGAGGTCGGCGGTATGGCGACGATGCTCGCGGCGCATCGCGACATCGGCAATGCGGCCGATCGCGCCGAAGTGGAAGCGCTGTGGGGAGTGGAACGGTTGTCCGACAAGGTCGGGCTGCCCGCCGTCGACATGTTCGATGCGATCGCCGATGGCAAGATCAAAGCGGTCTGGATCGCGTGCACGAACCCTGTTCACTCGATGCCCGACATCGCACGCGTTCGCAAGGCGCTGACCAAGGCCGAGTTCGTCGTGGTGCAGGAGGCCTTTGCGCAGACCGATACCGTTCCCTACGCCGACGTGCTGCTTCCCGCCGCAACATGGGGCGAGAAGTCCGGGACAGTCACGAACTCGGAACGGCGCATCTCGCGAGTGCAGGCCGCCGTCGATGCGCCCGGCGACGCGCGCGCCGACTGGTGGATCGTCGCCGAAGTCGCGCGACGCCTGGAACAGCGGTTGGCGGCTAGACCAGGGAATGCGCCGGCCAACAATAATTCGGAGTCCAAACTGTTCCCCTATGCGTCGCCGGGAGACATCTTCGACGAGCATCGGGCGCTGACTGTCGGGCGCGATCTCGACATCGGCGGGCTTTCTTATGCGTTGCTCGAAGACGAGGGCCCGAAGCAATGGCCATTCGTCGCGGGATCGAAGGAAGGCCACGCGCGCCGCTATACCGACGGCATCTTTGCCACGGCCGACGGCCGCGCGCAGTTTCATAGGACGCCTTACCTTCCCGTCGCCGAATCTACCGATGCGCGCTACCCATTCAAGCTGGTAACGGGGCGCCTGCGCGACCAGTGGCATGGCATGAGCCGCACGGGCCGCGCCGACGCGCTCTTTGCCCATGCGCCGGAGGCGACCGTCGTGATGCACCGCGGCGATGCAACGCGCCGCGGCCTGACGGACGGCGATCTCGTTACCGTCGCAAGCCGCCGAGGCAAGATGGTTTTGCCGCTCGAAACGTCGGACGACGTCCGCTCGGGCACGCTTTTCGCCGCCATGCACTGGAGCGGGCAGTACCTCAACAACGGCGGCGTCAATGAGGCGACGATCGGTGCCGTCGACCCGTATTCGGCTCAGCCCGAGCTTAAGCATGCGGCCGTCAGGATCGAGGTGCCCGATCTGCCATGGCGGCTCGTGGCCGCAAAACGCGGCGACACACTGGCCCTGCGCGCAGCCGTGCAGCCTTTGCTCGCCGAGCGCCGTTACGCGTCTGTCCGAATCGAGGACGAAGATCTGCTTGTCGTCTCGGCAGCAGACGCGGTCGCCCACCCCGAATGGGCCGAGCGGCTCCATGACGCGCTCGGATTGCCGCGCGGCGACGATCTGCTCGAGTATCGCGACGCACGCCGCGGCCGCGAACAGCGCGTGGCATGGAACGGCAAGCTCATCGACGGCTTCTTGCTCACCGGCGAAACGAGCGGCGCGCGATCGCTGATCGAGCAGATCCGGGCCGCGACCCCCTGGGCGGGGCCGCGCCATACGATTTTCCTGCCCGGCGGCGAAGATGCGCTGCGCGCACTTGCGCCGCGCGCGCGAATCGTCTGCAATTGCAAGCAGGTGACGCAAACACAGATCGAAGAGGCGATTGCGGCGAACGCCGGCCTCGACGAATTGAAATCGACACTCGGCTGCGGTACTGTTTGCGGCTCCTGCGTACCGGAAATCAAGCGATTGTTGAACGCGACCACCGTTGCATGACCTCATCGAAGCTGCGCATCCTGCTCGTCACCGACACCGACAAACCGATCGGCGAAATGCGCGAGGCGCTTGCGCGCCTCGGCTACGAGATGCTTGCCGAAGCGGCGACGCCGCAGGCGCTGCCGAAGGTCGTCGAGCGTGAAAGGCCCGACGTCGTGATCATTGACACGGAATCGCCCTCGCGCGACACGCTCGAGCACCTCGCTGTCATGAACGAGACGGCGCCGCGTCCGGTGCTGCTGTTCAGCCACGATGCGAGCCAAGGATTGATCCGCGAAGCTGTCGATGCCGGCGTGACCGCCTACATGGCGGAGGGGCTCGCGCCCGAGCGACTCGCGCCGATTCTCGAAGTCGCGCTTGCGCGATTCGCTCACGAGGAAAAACTTCGGCAACGTCTCGCCAAGGTCGAGGGCGAACTCGCCGAGCGCAAAACGATCGACCGGGCGAAGCGGCTCCTGATGGAGCGCGGCGGGATGTCCGAGCACGAAGCCTACGCGACGTTGCGCAAGCGCGCGATGGATGCCGGCGTGCGGCTTGCCGAGATCGCGCGCCGGCTCGTCGATGCAGCCGATTCATCGAGGTAGGACATGGATATCGAAATGCTGCCCGCTCATCAAACGGCGCTCGAAAAAACGCATCTGCGCATCGGTTTCGTCGCGCTCTCGGACGCGGCCCCGCTTATCGCGGCGAAGGTGCTGGAGTTCGGGCATCGGCACGGACTCACGCTCGAGCTGAGCCGCCAGCCCTCATGGGCGGCCGTGCGGGACAAGCTGCTTGCGGGCGAGCTCGACGCGGCGCACGCGCTTTACGGCCTCGTCTACGGCGTGCAACTCGGCATCGGCGGGCCGCAGGCGGACATGGCCGTCCTCATGGTCCTGAATCGCAACGGTCAGGCCATCACGCTCTCGAACCGGCTCGCGCGTGCGCTCGACGAAGCGGGCAATTTGAAAGCCGCACTCGCCACGTTGGGGCGCCCCGCCGTGTTCGCGCAGACGTTTCCGACCGGCACGCACGCGATGTGGCTTTACTACTGGCTCGCGGCGCAGGGCGTCCATCCACTCCAGGACATCGAGAGCGTCGTCATTCCGCCGCCGCGCATGGTCGACGCGCTGGAGCGCGATTCGCTCGACGGTTTTTGCGCGGGCGAGCCCTGGCATGCGGTCGCCGAAGCGCGCGGTGCGGGTGAAACGGTCGTCTCGACGAGCGAGATTTGGCCGGGTCATCCCGAGAAGGTGCTGGCCTGCCGGCGCGACTTCGTCGCGCGCCACCCAAATACCGCGCGGGCATTGATTCGTACGATGCTCGAAGCCTGCCGATGGGTCGATGCGCCTTCTCATCGCGAAGAAATCGCGCGCTGGCTCGCGAAGCCCGAAGCGCTCGACGTCCCGTTCGACCTGATCGCGCCGAGACTCACGGGCCGCGAGGGAGGCAAGCGTTTTTCGCAGCCGCCGCTCGCCGTCTCGTTCTTCGACGGCGGGGCTGTCAACTACCCGCGCGTGTCGGAGGGGCGCTGGTTTCTCGAACAATATCGACGCTGGCATCTGCTTCGCTCGCCGCAATCGCTCGGCGATAGTAGCGACGCTCCGGCCGATACGGCCATCGCGTCCGCGATCAACCAGACTCAACTCTATCGGGACGCCGCGGCGCTCACGGAAGTCCCCGTTCCCGACGAAACGTAAACGCCTACATTTCACGACGGGCGTCGACCAGGCGCCCCGTCGACTGCTCTCCCCGTCCCCTCCTTCCAACCTATCGCTATATCGGTAGAAGAATTAGTCATTTGCATTGATACAACGCGCCCGCGCAGATATGTCACGTTGCGATATATAATCGCACGCCTTTGCCTTCCGTCCCCCAAGGGACTCGATCGGATCGAAACGTGTCGCGCCAAGCCGTTGCCCGCTGGTTTCAGAGCTTTATCCCGCATCCCATCAACGTCGCGTGGCGGGAGCGCGTGCGCGCGTGCCTGGGCGCATTGATCGGCATCGGTGCAACGGGCATGTCCATGTATTGGATGCTCGGCGCCCATGCGAACATTCCGCTCCTCGTGGCGCCGATGGGGGCTTCGGCCGTGCTGCTCTTCGCCGTGCCGGCGAGTCCGCTCGCACAACCGTGGTCGTTCATCGGTGGCAACGCCGTGGCCGCAACGCTCGGCGTGCTCTCCGCGCACTGGTTGGCGAATCCGATCGCGGCAGCGGCGCTGGCCATCGCGTTGGCCACCTGCGCGATGTTCGCGCTGCGTTGCGTTCACCCTCCTTCGGGCGCCGTCGCCCTGACCGCGGTGCTCGGCGGCCCGACCGTCCACGCGCTCGGCTTCCGTTTCGTGCTCGAGCCGATCGGCGTGCAATCGATCGTGCTGCTCGGTGCGGCGATCATTTATCACGGATTGACCGGGCATCGCTATCCGCACGCCCATGCGGGCCGATCGGCGACGGCGAAAACAGCAGAACAAGAGGCGGCGCGCGCCGGGGTGAGTCGTGCAGACATCGAGGCAATCGTTCGTCACCGCGGCGAATGGATCGACGTAGCGGCGGAAGATTTGCAGTCGCTCGTGCATGAAGCCCAATTGCTCGCTTATGCGCGCAGCTTCAGCGATATGACCTGCGAGCAGATCATGTCGCGCAGCATCGTGACCGTGTCGAGCGAAACAACCGCGGCAGCCGCCTGGCGCCTGCTGGAGCGGCATCGCATCAAGGCGTTGCCTGTCGTCGACGAGGCGCGCCGCGTCGTCGGGATCGTGACGCGCACCGACTTCGTCGGGCGCACGCCGTTCGGGCTGCGCCGGATACGCGCGGGGCTTGCCGGGCTAAGACGCGACGGCGTTGCCACTCGACGTATCGGCGAATTGATGACACCGACCGTGTGCACTGTCGATGCCTCAGTGCCCGTCGCCGAATTGATCCCGCTCTTCGCGCACTACGGTCATCACCATATTCCCGTGCTCGACAGCAATCGGCGCCTCGTGGGCATGATCACGCAGTCCGACCTAATCGGCGGCCTGCATCGGCAGACTCAAACGCAAAAACAGCGGCTAAAGCTGGCCCGCGCTTAATCGTCATGTGCATTGCGTCGTGGTGGAATGGCCTCGCCGGGGAGAAAATATCACAATGTGATATAATTCGCGGCCCTATTCAACAGTGTCCGGCCGAGAATGAGAAATTCCGCTTCGCGTGCGCTCGACAAGGCAGATTTCGAGCAACTCTCCGAGTTCCGCTATCAGATGCGCCGCTTCGAACGCTTTTCGGAGCGTGCGGCGCAAAGCGAAGGTATCACGCCATTACAGTATCTGCTGCTGCTTCATGTAAAAGGCTATCCCGGCCGCGCATGGGCAACGATCGGCGAGTTGGCGGAACGGCTGCAGGCGCAGCATCACGGTGTGGTCGCGCTCGTTTCGCGTTGCGAGACGATCGGCCTCGTGGAGCGCAGGCAGAGCGAGACCGATCGGCGGCAGATGGAGGTGCATCTGCTGAAGCCCGGCGAGGCCATCCTCGCGCGGCTCGCCGCATTGCATCGGGCCGAGCTGAATTCATTGAAGGGCACGTTCAAGGTGCCCCAGATCGACCTTTAACCGGTTTTCAAGCGAGGAGCCATTGACGCCCTTATATGAACACCTCCCCGTTGGCAAGGTTGGGTTTGAGTGTGCGG
>CAYPWK010000309.1:0-7107 GCA_964414365.1 uncultured Burkholderia sp. | reverse complement strand
GCATCGCGACATCCGTTAGGCGCAGCGTCGCCGGATCGCCGGACTTGAGCTCGGCATGCACGGCTTTGAGACGCAGCTCTCTCAGATACGACATCGGCGTCTGATCGTAGGTCTGGCGGAACGCATAGAACAGTGCGCGCGGACTCACGCCGACCGCACGCGCGATCTCCTCGACCGACGCGACATCGGCAAGGTGCGCACGCATGTAGTCCTCGGCGCGCTTCACGTAGGCGGGTCTTACCGCCCTGCGCCTCGGCATCGCAGTGAGATAATCGGAGCAGTTGCTTGCATGGGCAAAAAGCAGGGTATCGATGAGCATGCGCTCGCAACGCTCCGCATAGGCAGTCGCGCAGAGCAATTGCGGGAAGGCGATGCTTCCTTCAAGGATGTAGTTCAGTGCCCCGCACCACGCCCGCCCCGCCGGGCTGCTAAGGTCCAGCTCTGGGAGGAAGCGCAGCCCTTTTTCAGGAAGGAGGTCAATATGTTCGACGCACGCTTTCTCAATGGTTGGCTGTTCGATACGGACGATGATTTGCCGGAGGTCCGTGGAAAATTTCATCTGCGTGGCCTCCTGCGGCGATAGCACCGCAGCCATGCCCCTGCCTCCCGACACCTGGTGTGCACCGAACGTGTAGTGCCCCGCGCCGTGAATGGGCATCTGGACGAGGGTAAAGTCACCCAACTCTCCGGGATCGACGCGGACCTCGGCACCATATTGCAGGTAAAAGATCCGCAGATTTCCGATCTTCAACGAACGGAACACTGCGTCGAGCGCATGCGCAGGTCCGGCGACAGACATCCTGTGTGGCTTGAATGCTCGCCCAACTCCATCAATGACCTGATCGGGATCCAGCCTACCCTGGAATTCGACATTGAAATGGCGGAACGCGTCCGGCGTGCCGTCGAAGAACTGGGAATGAGTGTTCATATCTTCACGCGACGCAGTGCTAATGGCACGATGCAACCGACGTCACCGTCACCGTGCATTGGCATGCCAATTCGGACAGCCATGCGGGGAACCGCTGGCTGTGAAACCTCGTCATCTATACGCTCAGCGATGAGTCCGCCCGAACAAATACCCGCAACCTAGCCGGCTCGTCGGAATCATCACTCAACTCAGCCGATTGGCCATCATCCAACCCGACGCGCCGCCAAGCCCCGGCCCCGGGTGAGTCGATGCCCCGATCTGGTACAGACTGCGAAATGGCGTTTCATGCCCCCGGCGACCTTTGACACCGGCAATCGGACGCAGCCAGAAGAACTGGTCGGGCGAACATACGCCGGAATACGGATCTCCGCCGACCAGGTTGCAATTGAGTGCCTCCAGATCGGCCGGCGAAAAGGCTCGGCGCCCGACAATTTTTTTGGGCAGGCCCGGCATCACAGTTTCCAATCGACGCTGTACGCGATCGGCGACTTGTTCGCGTACGGCGTCCGTCCAACGGCCGTCAGCCGGCACGGCAATTTCCCCTAGCGCATCGCCGCGCAGCCTCGACGGCATCTCCTGCATCTGAAGCCAAAGTATCGCGCCGCCGGCCGGCGCCCGGCTCGGATCGACGGCAGTAGGTTGACCGATAGCGATGGTGGGCTGCGCCGGAATCAAACCATTGTTGGCTTGCGTCACCGACAGGCAGACCGTCTCAAGGCTCTCCGTCAGATGGACGAGCGGAACGCGGCCAAGCTCTGCATCGCACCAGTCTGGCGGTGACGAGAGCGCGAAGTGGATTTGCATGTCGCCGCGCCCGAAGTAATAGGCCTCGGCACGCTCGCGCCACGGCTCCGGCGCGTCAGGCAACAGGCGGCCATATAACTGCTTAGGGGTGACGTTGCACACCACTGCCTCGCGGGCGCGCCACGTTCGACCGCCGGCGATTACGCCGACGGCGCGGCCCCGCTCCAGGATCACACGCTCGACGTCCGTCCCGGTCACGAATACGCCGCCCCTGCGCTCGATGATCGTACGGAACGCCTTGACGATATTCGAGCTGCCTCCCTTGACAACCGGCATCCCGCCCGCGATCACGGCCGCAAACGTCAGTTTGCCAATCAGAGCAGAACACGCGTCGTCCGGCCCGAGCCCCGTGTGCAGTGCCCAAGGCGCGATGGCCGCGCGCGCCAGGTCGGAACCGAGCGTGCGGTTTCCCCAGCGCCGAAAGTTCTCGAGCGCTGCGCCAACAAAGGCAGCGAGCCCATCCGTCCCACGACGTCGCCATTCGCGCCACATCAGCTTGATCATGTTCCAACCATACGGATTCTCCCCCAGCAATCCGAACGTCAGCCCGGCATCCTCGCCGAACAGACGCTGCACCATCTCACCAAACGCTGTGCCGTCACCGGCACAGGCCGCATCAAGACGGCGTACCGTGTCATCCAGATCCTGACGAAACGCCATCGCGCGCCCATCCGGTGTCACAATGCCGGTTGCATAATCGCACTGTGCGAACGCGAGCCCTGCGGCCTGAAGATCATTCTTGAGCTCAGCGTATGCCGGACTTCCGACGAAGAGCGGATACCACGACGAAAGCACATCGTGGATGTAGCCGGGAAACAGCTCCTGACTGCGAATGCATCCTCCCAGTTCGGCATTGCGTTCGATCACCGCGACCCGCTTGCCGCGCTTGGACAATATCGCTGCGCAGACCAGCGAATTCATACCACTGCCCACGATGACAACGTCGCTCTCTTCTTGCATCTGATTGCCTCTGTTTATTGCCCTACCCTCGACGTGCGTACAGCGGCGCGTCGGTTCCATCCTTTAAGTCTCCGGTCTTATGGAACGCATTGAAGGTTATGGAACGCATTAAGGGTCGCGCCGCATTTGGTCGACCCTCCTAACAAGTTACGCGGAGATGTTATTCAAAGCCCGGCGGAAGCAGGCCGCCCGGCATGAGCGGGGCGGAATACCGTCATACGCAGCACCGGATACAGCACGACACAGAGGCCGATCGTGCCGAGCGCCTCGACCGGCACGATGCGGCTGAGAAAGTGGTGAGAAGCAACCACTGCCACAATAGACGTCACGACGCCAGCCCAGTTGACGATTTCTGCAGGGCGATCCAAATCCGTGTCGAGTTCGCGCGAAACGCGCCGAACGATAAAGAAATCCGCGACGATGACGCCGGCGAATGCAGTCGTCAGAACGCCGAGAATCGTTATCCAGGAATTGACCAGAGCGAGAATCTTTCCGTAGAGCATCAGCAGACCGATGACGTTGGCGGCTATCACGAACGTCAGCCGGCCTGGCCTGAAATTGAGTGCATCGAAGAGATTGGACAGAGACAGCGATGCACTGTAAGTGTTGATGACTTGCGCCTTGCTTTGAGCAAGCACCATAAGCAGCGCACCCAACACGCCGCCAAACACAACGAACGCGGCCGTGACGCTGTCGGGACTCTGCAAAGATGCATGGACAGCTGCTTCGTGGGTCATGCCCGCCGTATGCATATAAAAATCGACGAGCGCCGGAATCCCTGCATACATGATGATTCCGCCGAGACCCAACATCAACACGTCCATCATGATGTTGCCAATCAGTGCCGCATAACCAATGTCCCGCGACCTTCGTGCGTACCGACCGAGATCAGCATCGACTAGGGCAAGCGCACCAGCCGATCCGATGAGCACATTGACGGCAAAGATAAACTTCTGCAGATCACTTTGGATGCCCATCGACTTCAGGACATCGCCAGGAAACTGGGAACCAAAGGAGAAGAGGTCTGAAACGGCGAGACCGGTACCCGAAACGACATCGTGCGCGATGTAACCGAGTACAGCCAGAAACAGGATCAGCGTAACGGACGAGACCCGTGCGACCAACGCGAATCCATAGGCGGTCAGCAACACCCAGGCGATGCTTAGCAAACCGTAGATGACAATCCGAGCAACCGTCGTGTCCGCGATGCCGAAATAGAAGATGAAACCGCGATACAGCAACGCGTTCTCGAGCGCGAGAAAGCCGATGATCATGAAAGCGAAAATCAGCGACGAAATGATCGATCCTTTCTGCCCGAATCCGAAGTAGCGTGACATCACCGTACTGGAGAGCCCCGACCGATATGCGATGTGACCGCACGCCCAGCCAAGGAGCGCGCCAGCGATCGTCACGGTAGCGCCCGCGAGAATGGCAATCTTGAATCCTGCAACGAACGTTACTAATGCACCGAGGAACAGCTGAACCAGAGTCGTCACGATCCCCGCCGTGTTCCATGACAAGGCAAGCCATCCCTTCCGTTCGCTATCGGGAACGCGCTCCAGCGCATGATCCTCCATCGCCGCACTCAGACTTTCGTCCTTCATACCTCACTCCTCATTGATACTGCCTTTGCATGCGGCGGCCGTTCAGTCAGCCATGACACGTGGCCCCGCTCCCTTGTTTGAACGTATCGTCGAGGTCCATAATTTCGCTGGATATCCGGATCAGGAAACTGACATCCCGGAAATGAAAAAAGGTGCTGCTACCAGCGAGATTGTTCCGATGCCCGGCATCCTGGTTCAGCAAACATCCGATACGCCGCTCCGCGCTGACGCATGTCAGCGAACAGCGCGTCGGCACATCACTCGAGCGCCTCGACCGAAACGTGCACGCTCCGATATTCCACCCGCCCGATCCTCGCATCCAACGTCACCAGCATTCCGCAATGAAAAGCGAGATCTAAAACGTCCATAGCCCGTACTCCAAAGAATTCACCGCACTCATGTGGCGAACAAACGCGGCGACATCGCAAGCCCTTGCTCTTCCTGCGGGAAGACGCGCCAGGTTCCGTCATCGTGGAGGAAAAAGTACATGGCGACCCTGTCTATCCCGCAAGGCACCTCAATGCGCACATACCGTTTCGGATGTCTGGAGGTTCCACCGCCCTCTCTGACTCGAAGTTCCAAGGGAAAACAAGTGCCAAGCCATTTTTCGACAACCGATTGCAACCCGCGTGTGACAGCATCGGCATCGCCTACCACCCCATCAACCATATCCATTGCCAACCCCGCTGCAAGCCGACGCGCCAGATTTTGATGGCGTCGGTTGCTGTCCAGCTCGCCAAAAACCTCGATGCCACCGAGGTAAGTCAAAGATAGGTGCACACATAAAGAGGCGTTATCCGGCCATAGCAACCACTATCCGCTGACTGCAATAAAGCGCCTCAGAATTGCGTCAGATGATTAGAGGCTTCGTCCACCAAAGCGCGTCCAGCGCAGAGAGCGGACACTGGCGCATGGGCGCGGCGGCCGCGCGGCTGGTCTTGTGTGCTCATGCCGAGCGGCTGATCAGTTCCAACTCATCGCTCGAAAGGTCGAGCGGATTGCCTCGGTCTACGACCCGATAGCACGTTCGCTGTCACTGCGGTGACCGCCGGCAAAGCGCCGAGATACACTTGTTTCCAAGTGGCCTTGCCGAAGAAAACAACGCTACTGTTGGGGGATATGAGAGTCAGATTCAGCGACGTTAACTGCCCGGATTTGATCGGCTTTTCCCAAGCTTTGTAAGGGACCAGCGAGGCTGACCGATCATTCTCCAAAGCTAGCTGCTTAAGCGAGGTGCATCATGCTGATCATTAACGGCCAGCCGTTTACGGACGGCCAACTGCTTCATGTACGCGATGTTGCGCTCTCTGCGGCGGACGATCTCCAGACCCAGCGGAATAAGCTCGCCCGCATCATGCTGGACGAGATGTACCAGTTCGTGGGCTTGCTGGATCTGAACGGCATGATGCTCGAGATCAACCGGGCGGCGCTTGAAGCGGTTGGAATCCGGATGGACGATGTTCAGGGAAAGCCGTTCTGGGAGGCTCGCTGGTGGGTCATCGCGCCGCAGACCCAGGCATTGTTGCGGGAGCTGATCCGACGTGCTGCCCAGGGTGAGTTCATCCGCTGCGACTTCGAAGTTTACGGTCAGGCAGCAGGCGAGGAGACGATCACCGTCGATTTCTCACTTCTACCTATCAGGGATCAGAACGGCAAGGTTGTGTTTCTGCTACCCGAAGGCCGCAATATCACGGAGAAAAAACGCGCCGAAGCCGAGATCGCAAAGAAAAACGAGGAATTGCAGGCAAGCCGGGAGTTAATTCGCCACCAGCGCGACGAACTCCAGAGCCTCTACGATAAGATCGTCGCTGAGCAGAAAGTGTCGGAGCGGCTCCTGCTTAATTTGCTGCCCTATCCGATCGCCGAACGCCTGAAGGCGCGTCCCGAGTTGATCGCCGACAACATCCCGGAAGTTATCGCCAACAGTTTTCCGGAGGTGACAGTATTATTCGCTGACATTGTGGCATTCACGCGGTTTTCAGCGGGAATGAGCCCTGAGCAACTGGTGGACGTCCTCAATGAAATCTTCACTGAATTCGACACCATCGCCGACCAGCGTGGGCTCGAGAAGATCAAGACCATCGGCGATGCTTACATGGCGGCAGCGGGGCTGCCGGAGCCAGCCGCAGATCATGCCGTACGTACGGCGCATATGGCACTGGACATGATCGACGCATTGGAGCGCTTCAATCAACGCCGTGGCTACATGCTGCAGATGCGCATCGGCATCAACAGCGGCGCAGTTGTGGCCGGCGTGATCGGCAAGCACAAGTTCATCTACGATTTATGGGGTGAAGCGGTCAATACCGCTAGCAGAATGGAATCTCACGGCGTGGCGGGACGTGTGCAAGTGACGGATGCCACTCGGCGCAGACTTGGCGCGCCATTCCGATTTGAAGAGCGTGGCACCATTGAGGCGAAAGGGATCGGACAGTTACATACCTGGTTCCTGTCTGGCCGGGATCGTGCGCTGTCTGGATGACGGCGATGACGACCGTGCGGCCGAGGCAAATCGGATTTCCAACACGATGTTGGCCACCCTCCGCCATCTCACGCTTCTCTGCCGGGACGGATGGCAGTCCCCAGTTTCAAACTGATATCCTTGCCAACGCAATATTTGGTGGCGGACACTCTATTGCCAAGGATTGGCCGGCCACTATTGCGGATCGTGGCCTCAGTGGGTCGCGCGGCGGTCGGCGCACTCCGGTCCTTGTTTTGATAATTTTCCCGAAGGGTTAGACCACCGCCAGTAAGCACCTATCGGGTCTGTATTTTTCACGTTTGCTCATTGGAGCGTCTGCTGCCCGAGCT
>CAYPWK010000308.1:0-7139 GCA_964414365.1 uncultured Burkholderia sp. | reverse complement strand
AAACAGCGCGTAGCTCTGAAACACGATGCCAAGGCCTCGCTTGTTCGGTTTCATATGCGTGATGTCACGCCCATCGAGTGTGATCGTGCCTCGCGTCGTCTCGACGAATCCGGCGATCATCTGCAGCGTCGTCGTCTTGCCGCAGCCCGACGGTCCGAGCAGCGATACGAATTCGCCGCGGTCCACCGTCAGGTTCATGTCGGCAACCGCATGCTGGTTGCCGAACGACTTGCAAACGTCCTTCAACTTGAGGAACGACATGGTCTGCCTTTCGTGCCCCGGGCACCAAATGAATCGATTCGGACTCGTCGGGCGGACTCTAGCTAGCCAAATTTATTGCCGTCAATTCAAAATTCCGTTTATCGATGGAGAAATCAATAAAATTCCGGCTAGCGGAACGAAATGGCGATTTGTCGCGCTGAACGTTTCGCCCGCGCAACTAAGGGTTGATACCAGTGTTGACGTGGCTGGCCGACGGTGAGCATGCTCCGCGTCGATAAGTTCTCTCCCGATTTGAGATCGTATAAGATTCCGTTCAACGAAATTTTGGCGGCGCCACCCATGAGATCTTCGACTAATTCGAATTCAGCGCCCGACGTTCCGGGCGCGGGGATGTTGCAACGGGCGTTCGCCGTCATCCGCGCCTTGGGCGAGGCGCAGCCCGCAGGCGGCCGGGTTACGCGCCTGGCGAAAGCGGTGGGTCTCACGCAGGCGACGGTTCATCGGATCCTGCATGCGCTGATGGCCGAAGGGGTAGTCGAGCAGGACCAGACGACCAAGCTTTACCGGCTGAGTGTGGAGTTTTTCGCGCTGGCCGCGCATGCGGGCGATCCGGGCGGGATGCGGACGCTGTGTCGGCCGGCGCTGCTGCGCCTGTGCGCGAGCCTTGGCGAGACGATTTTCCTGCTCGTCAAAAGCAGCTTCGACGCAGTCTGTCTCGACATGTGTGAAGGGCCGTTTCCGATCCGTTCGTTCACCGGTGATGTTGGCGGCCGCGTCGCGCTCGGCGTGGGGCAGGGCAGCCTCGCGATCCTCGCATTTCAGCCGGAAGCGGAGCGCGAGGAGATCATCCGCTTCAACGTGCCGCGGCTGCGGAGCTACGGCGTGCTCGACGAGGTTTATCTGCGAACGGAGATCGAGCGGGTCCGGCAGCTCGGATATGCGGGGCGCAACAGTGGCGTGCTCGAAGGGATGGCGGGTGTGGCGGTGCCGATCCTCGACCGGACCGGTTGTGCGGTTGGCGCGCTGAGTGTCGGCACGCTCTCGTCGCGGCTTGGCGAGGACCGCCTGCCGATGGTGGTTGAATTGCTAAAGCGCCAAGCCGACATTATCGGCCCGCAGACCAATCCGTTCGACGCCGCGATGCGTCGCCCGATGCATCGAGCGGCCCGCGCGAGCGCGACTGAGCCGCTTGCCTGAGCGTCGGGCGTCCGCATGCGCGCCCGGCGGATTCTTGTTAGTACAGCTTTTTCGGCGGCAATGACCGCTTGATCTGTTTGCGTAGTCGCGCCACCGCCGCAGCCTTCTTTCGTTTGCGCTTCGCAGTCGGCGTCTCGTATGCCATCCTCGCCCGCAATTCCTGTATGAGGCCGGTTTTCTCGATCGAACGGCGGAAGCGGCGCAACGCGACGTCCACGGGTTCGTTCAGCTTGGGGGTTACGGTAGTCAATTCTGTTCCTGGTTGTGAATTCGCGCCGTGAGTCGTCCGAATGTCTGCGGCGATGCGCGCTGCATTTTTTCGTCGGACCGAAAGCGTCGGATAGGAGGAAGGTGGACCTGCTCGCGCTCTTTGTGCTCCGCGGTTTTTGCTCCGGAGGTGCACGTGGGTCCACGGGGTATCACTCGACGGCGTTGGGTATTGTTCGAATTCGCGATCGAAGCGGGCGGAGCACAGCTGCTGCAAGTACTATACGCGTGATGCTCCGATCTGTAACGACATTTCCCACTCAGTTTCTGCCTGATCCCGCGCAATTCGTTCTGTTACATTTGGGCACCGAGAAAACAGTTGACCCAGCCTCGCCCTCAACGTATCGTGGGCGGCTGAAGTATTCAGGAAGTTCAATTGGTGCTCGTCTCATGTCCGCCACTTGCGCGGAGTCGTTGTCCTCTTTTTCCCTCTTGAAGCTTCCCCGTCGCCATCTGCAGCGGGAATGACCAATTTATTTTTTTGAGGGATTCTTCATGGATACCGGCATCGTCAAATGGTTTAACGAAAGCAAGGGCTTCGGCTTCATCACTCCGGATGCGGGCGGGCCAGACCTGTTTGCGCATTTTTCGGAAATCGCGAGTGACGGATTCAGGACGTTGACTGAAAACCAGAAGGTCAGCTTCGAGACGAAGCGTGGCCCCAAGGGGCTTCAGGCATCCAACATCAAGCCCCTGTAACACGTCCAAGCGTCCGCATCCTCAGGCGGCGGGCGCATTCTGAAGTACTGCTGCGCCGCATTGGCACCCCGACTTGTCTTTCGGTCGAGCGAGTGCCACCTCGTCTGTATTCCCCCTCGAGGCTTGTCCTCCGACAGCAGATCAGCGCCCCTTTGCGGCGAGACGCAGCCTGCGCTCATATTCCTACAGTAAAAATGCAAGTTTCTGCCACCAGACAATATCGCGGTTATGCGGTCCGGCCGTTTGCTCACTGTCTACCTGACGGCTGTTTTTCCTCGAACCTCACGCTCTTACGGTCCGATGCCTGCCCCGGATCGGCGCTTTACGAGTTTTATTCGCTTGGATATTTCAGCAGCGCAGAAGACGCACTCGGCTATTCCGACCGATGGGCGCGGGATTGGATCGATACGCGCGGTTGATGAATTCAGCTGCTCAGCCAAACCGCGCATCCAGCCAGTCCTCTGCCCATTTTTTCGCATAGGCAACGGCGTCCTCGCGTGCGTCGAAGCCGGCGAGATCCCCACTTAGATAAATGTCATACGCGCTGCCGTCCACACGGTTAGTGCTGATGCGTGCGTGGGCCATGAACTCGCCGTCGGCCCGACGTGGCGTGGGATCGATGACAAACCGTGTCGAATTGAAGTGCATCTGCTTTCCTTGCTGATTGCGGTGCGGCCACGCTCCTAGCGGAGCGGCCTGGTGAGATAGACCGGCCGCGTTGCGCGCACGTCCACCGCGGACGTTTGCCGACGACGACTGCGCCTGGCGCGCAACGAACCGCGAATCATGATTTCAGATCGAGCACGCTCGTGTCCTGAGGGCAGGTATCGATGAGGCGTTCCGCATATGCAGTCGATGCACGCCGCGCATCGCCGGCGTTCTGAAAAGGCTTGCTCTCCGCAAGCCTGAATACGCGGCTGCGCGATTTGCCCTGGGAGCTTGCTGGCTGCTGAATTCGCACGGCAGCGTCGAACCCTTCGTCGTAGTTATGCGCACATCCCGGCTCTGTGGCGCGATGCGGATAGACCAGTGGATAAATTTCAAGCCCACGGTAAAGACGGAAAGCTGTTGTCATGAGGACACCTTTGAGGCCGCATCGGCGGCGGAACGAGAGAAGGGGTGTGAGGACTGAATTCAGTCTCCACACGATTGGGCCGCGTTGTTCGGCCTGCGATGAAAGTGAGCGGCCCAATTCCATTTGAGAGGCAACCGGGGAGGTGCCTGGAACGGCCGTGGGGCGATCAGTAGCCCCATGCTACGCCCATTGCCGGATTTGTACAGGGAAAGTTCTATGACGCCCGCGTGAGTCGCCCTTGCGTCCAACGCTTGAAAAACCGAGCGCTTCGCCTACGATGCCATCACGCGCCTCGTCACACGCCCACCGCTGGGAGCAATGATGCAAAGCACACCGCCCATGGCTCAGCCCAAGTCTGGCGCTGACAACACAAGCCAGCGCGAACTCTCCCCCCAACGAGTGCTCCAACTGGGCATGGCGTTCTGGGCGTCCAAGACCTTATTGTCCGCAGTCGAGCTCGGCGTGTTCACGCGGCTCGCGACCGGTCCCCAGGACGCTGCCGAAATCGCCGAAGCGCTCGGACTCCATCCGAGATCGGCCCTCGATTTTCTCGATGCGCTCGTTGCATTGGATTTGCTGGAACGCGAAGACGGCAAATACCGCAATACGCCGGACACCGAACTGTTTCTGGACATGGCCAAGCCCAGCTACGTGGGTGGGTTGCTGGAAATGGCCAACTCCCGGCTATATCCGTTCTGGGGCTCTCTGACGGAAGCCCTCCGCACGGGCCAGCCACAGAACGAGGTAAAAGAAGGTGGCAACCCCTTCGAAGCGATGTATCGCGACGAACACAAACTACGGGGCTTCCTGCGGGCGATGAGCGGAGTCAGCCTGGGCGCGGCCAAGGCGATTGCGCAACAATTCCCCTGGCAAAACTACAGCACCTTCATTGACATCGGTGCCGCCCAAGGTGCGTTACCGGTGCAGGTCGCGCTCGCCCATCCCCACTTGCGCGGCGGCGGCTTCGATCTGCCGGTAGTGGGCCCTGTGTTTAATGAGTATGTTGCGTCGCACGGCTTGCAGGAACGGCTGCATTTCTATCCGGGCGACTTCTTCAAGGATCCTTGTCCGGCGGCCGATGTGCTCGTGATGGGACACATCCTCCACGACTGGAACCTCCCGCAAAAGCTCGAGCTTCTCGCGAAGTGCTACGCGGCGCTACCAACCGGAGGTTGCCTGATCGTCTACGACGCGATAATCGACGATGACCGCAGACGCAATGCCTTTGGCCTGCTGATGAGCCTGAATATGCTTATCGAAACGCCGGGCGGTTTCGACTATACCGGCGCGCAGTGTCGTGAATGGATGACGGAAGTCGGCTTCACGGCGGTGCGAGTAGAGGCGCTTGTCGGCCCGGATTCAATGGTGATCGGTACAAAGTAGAAAGTCGTGTGAGAGACCTCAAGCGTCCTCGATCACATCCGGATGCCGGAGTTCATCGGCAACAGAGACCTTAGCAAACAGACCAACCGGTCGCATCCGAGCGCTATCGGCATAGCGATCTCGGAGCGACCAGAAAAGACTCGACATCACGTTGGCGACTTCGCCCGTTCAACCAGCGTGACGGATGCGACCTCTGTGGTGCACCTGCGACATGTCGTCGTATTCGGCCGATATGTCCTTGTTCGTGTAATCGCCCATCAGCCAAGCCGCTACCAGGCTAAATACCGCGCATATGAAGATGTAGCCTGCAATCGCATAGGCAGAATGCGAATAAGCGAAGAGCGCAGTCGCGATGAGCGGAGCGGGGCCTCCCGCGATGATCGAAGCGAGCTGATAACCCATCGATGCGCCGCTGTAACGCAGGCGCCCCGTGAACGATTCAGCGATCAGCGCCGCCTGAGGGCCATACATCATCGAGTGCGGAACGAGCGAGAGCACAATGGCCACGAAAATCAGCGCGGTGCTTTTCGTCTCGAGCATCGCGAAGTACACGAAGCCGAAGAGACCGGCCGCAGCGGCGCCGATCATGTACATGCGCCGCCGCCCGATCACGTCCGACAAGTGACCAAAGAACGGGATCGTGAAGAATTCCACGAACGCCGCCGTCAACACGGCCGTCAGCAACAAGGTGCGCGAGGCGCCGAGCGTCGTGACGCCGTATGCGAAAACAAACGCCGTGAAAATATAGAAAGGCGCTTGCTCGGCCATGCGGACGAATGCCGATAACAGGACGTCTCGCGGCTGGCGACGCAATACCTCGAGCATGGGCGTCTTTTCGATTCGGTGTTCAGCCAGAAGCCGCGCGAATATCGGCGTCTCGAGGATGTTGAGTCGTATATAAAGGCCGATTCCGACGAGGATGATACTGAGGAAAAACGGCACTCGCCATCCCCAAGTGATGAAGCTGCGGCCCGTGATCGCGCTGACTGCCAGCACTGCAAGATTGGCCAGGAAGAGCCCCGCCGGGACGCCGAACTGAGGCCACGAGGCGGCGAAGCCGCGGTGCGCGTTAGTTCGGGTCCATTCCATCGACATCAATACGGAGCCACCCCATTCGCCACCTACGCCCACGCCCTGGATAAAGCGCAAAATCGTCAGAATAACGGCGCCCCAAATGCCGATCGTCGCGTAGGTGGGGACGAAAGTCACCGCAAATGTGGCGATGCCCATCAGCAACAATGTCACGATCAACGTAGCCTTGCGGCCAATTCGATCGCCATAATGTCCGAAGATTGCCGCGCCGACTGGCCTTGCGACAAAGCCGACTGCATAGACAAGAAACGCCTCTAATGTGCCGACGAGCGGGTCAGATTTCGGAAAATATAGCTTCGCGAAAATCAGACCGGTGACTATGCTGTAAAGGAAAAAGTCATACCACTCGATCGTGGTACCGATTGTGCTCGCGATGACGGCGCGACGAAGCTGACGCCGGGCGTCGTCATCGGATAGAGCGAGGGGCGCACCCCCGGATTGCGAGGTAGCCATAATCGTCTCCGATGACAAGTGTCACGAAGTGAATATAGATTATTTGAAGCGTGAGAGACTTTAGGGGCGCCCCGTACTGTCCGCCAAAGGCTATGCAAGTAGACTCTTGCGCTTCACGCCGCAGTCGGCAAGCCGCCTCGGCTCGACGGCCCCCGCGATCGACGAGCATTCGCGCAAGCTTCACCTCTTTTGCGAGAGCGCTGGAGGGCCGGGGATGATCCCCGCTCGCGCCGCCGAGTGTTCCTCCCGCCGCGAAATAGAAACGGATTTCCGCGTTGCTTCCAAGCGTCCGCGTAACGGAATCCGCACCGAATGCCGGTTCCCCCGCGACTTGCAGTTGATGGTCGTATTGGTCAGAGCAAAACCTCGACCCGAGCGACCCGCCAGCGTCAGGTCACGGAAGCTCGCGATACGGCTCGGCTCCCCAAGCATATTTCGCGCGGCGATCGCGCCTGCGTCGCTCGCCGGCCCCGCCTACGTCATGATCTGATTGAAAGCGAGGCGGCAGTGCGTTCTTGTCGATCGGATATCGCGATCGATCAGGATCCGGACGGGCAGGCGATCTCGGCGCTGCAGCACGCGTTGGTGGTGCGAGGACGGCTTAGAAGCTGTTGAGGAATGAAGTTTATCGAGGCGAAGTCTGCCTCAGATGCGGACCCATCCTCTCGTGGTTCTTTTGCTTGTTACGCGGCTGTCCCACCAAGTGCAGTCCGCGATTCATCCGTGTATTCGCAGTCGCGAAAGATCGAGA
>CAYPWK010000307.1:0-7169 GCA_964414365.1 uncultured Burkholderia sp. | reverse complement strand
AGTCGGGCGATCGTGACTGGCGACCCGTAGAGTGCATCTGCGAGCGATTTACTACACATGCGGGTGAGTTCCTCGTATTGCGAGTGGAGGCTGAGGATGGACACGCCCGGCACATTGTTTAAGGAAAATGGCGACCATGCGGTATTGTTGCTGCATGGCCTATCCAGCTCTCCGTTGGAGATGCGCTTTCTCGCTCGTTGCCTGAACGACGAGAACTTTACGACCTGCATTCCTGTCCTGGAAGGTTATAGCGCGGGCACCCGCGAGCGACCGATGGAGGAATGGATCGATGCCGCCGTTGCCGCGTACGACGCGCTCGCTGCGCGCTTTGCGCGGGTATCGGTGTGCGGCCTGTCGATCGGCGCAGCGCTGGCGCTCGCCGTGGCGCATCGGCGGCCGACAGCGCAGGCGCTCATCCTGCTCTCGCTCACGCTCTCTTACGACGGCTGGGCCATTCCCTGGTACCGCTTTCTGCTCAACCTCGCGTACTACACGCCGATGCGCACACTGTGGCGATATCGCGAACGTGAGCCATACGGTTTGCGAAACGAAGCCTTGCGAGGGAAGATTGCCCGCGCAATGGAGCGCAATTCAATCAGCGAGGTCGGCCCTGCCTCGATTTCGGTGCCCGCGCTCCACCAAGCGAGCCGGCTCGCGGCATCGGTGCGCAGGAGCCTGAAGGAAATCGATCGCGATTGCCTGATCGTTCATGCAATCGACGATGAGACATCGAGCCCTCACAATGCGCGCTTTGCCGCGGCCAAAATCGGCTCGTCATTTCTACGCACCATCTGGCTGGACGATTCCTATCACATGATCACTTCCGACAATGAGCGAGAAGTCGTCGCGCGCGAATGTGCTTCTTTCTTGCGCGAAAGCACGGCTGCGAGCAGTACCGGCGAAGGCGGCAGCGTCCCCGTCGTATCACGTGCGCTTGCGCGTCGGCTACGACGCCTCGCGGCGATTGGCAAGGAGCGCGCGTGAAGCTGCGTCATTCGTCGCCAACAAAATGGACGCGGCTAGGTACCGCGGCCTGGCTAACGGGGGTCATGGTATCGGCCGCTCACGCGGATAACGGCTCGCCGCCCGATCCGGACCGGACGATTGCCGCCAACCCTTGGAAAATCGGCATCGGCCCGGGCATCATGGTGACGCCCGCGTTTCCAGGCTCGTCGAGCCTGAAGGTCTATCCGCTGCCGGCGCAAGACATTTCATGGCGCGACAGGGTCTTCTCGCAAGGCCCCGATGTGCTCGGCGTGAATGTCCTGCGGGGCGACAATTACCATATAGGCGGTTCGATCAGCTTCGATTTCCAGTCGCGCAAGTCATCCGACGACCCGCGGCTGCACGGCCTTGCGGACGTACGCTGGGGACCGAAGCTGCGGCTCTTCGCCGACTACACCTGGTGGGCTTTCACCGGCTCGGTCGCGATGTATCGAGACATCGGCGGTACGGGGCAGGGCACGAACGTGGTCACCGACTTCGTCGCATCCGTCCCGGCGGGCGGTGCGCTGATTTCGGTCGGTCCCGGCTTCACCTGGGCCGACGCCGAATATACCCGCACATTCTTCGGCGTATCCGCCGCGCAAAGCGCTGCATCGCATTTGCCGCAGTATCGGACGGGCCCCGGCATTCGGGATGTGCACATGAATCTCGATCTGACGTACGCATTTTCGCGGCACTGGGCGGGTGCGGCGGCGTTCACCGCAGGCCGTTTGCAACGCTATGCGGCAGCGAGTCCCATCACAGAGCGCCGCTTCGAGTTGAATGGGATGGCTTCGGTCAACTATCGCTTTTGATCGCGCGGACAAGAGCAGTTGCGCAGCCGGCCTCTATTGTCGGGACGCCTCCCGCGGCCGGTGTGCTCTGCGTCGGCGGCGCACGGCCCCCGGGCAGCGCACACGGGGCCGTGCCGCCGGCGATTGCGAGGACTAGTTCGCCGATGTCCCGTAGATGATGCCGCGACCGCTATTCGGCGCGACATAGACCGTGCCGAAGGTCTTGGGATCGCCGACAACGAAGCTATATCCTCCCCATTGATGCTGGGCGTCGTTGATTTGGACCCATGTCGTTCCGCTATCGATCGAGCGGAAGACGCCGGATACGCCGTTGACGATCCCGGCCACGTACATCGTCGGATAGTAGCTTCCCGGCGCGGCTTTTCCGAAACCGATCGAGTTCGCAGAGCTTACGCTGGCCGACGCGAAGCGGGCCCAGTTCCACCCCGACGTCGTGCTCCGGTAAAGCCCCGTCGACGTCGCAAGCCACAGCTCTCCGCCGATACCGGGGACCGTCGACATCCTGCCGTTGGCCGGCAGCCCCAGGTTCGAGGGGGCAAGCCAACTCGCGCCTTTGTCGCTACTCACATAGAAGCTGCCCGTAGAGGCATTCCAGGCGTACATCAGGTTGGCGTTGTAGCTATCGGACAGCAATTGCACGCCGATCGGAAGCACGGACCCAAGCGATGTCCATGTGGTGCCGTTGTCGTTAGAGTAGGCCGGTGCAATATCGGTGGGGGCCCAAACGATCGCGCTGCCGTCCGCGGAAATCGCCACCGAGCCGCCGCCCTTCGATGAGCCCGCTTGACTGGAGAAGGGCGTCCACGTCGAGCCGCCGTCGCGGGAAACCGCGCCGGACGCCGAGCCGGATGTACCGTTCGTGCCAACGCGGACGATCGTCGACGGAACATTCTTCGCATAGTCGAGCCCGGTCGTGTTGGCGCAGCCCGGATTCGAAAATTGGGCGGCCGGCACTGTGGTGAGGCTCGTATGGACGAACCCGCATACGTCGCCGAGCCCGCTGATCAGCGGGACGCCCGATGTAGGCGAGAGCAAGGCGAGGACAGCCGTTTCCTCGATGCCGATGGAGCCCACCGTCCAGTTGGTGGCCTGTCCGCGGTCCGCTGCCGTGAGATTCGACGTGGTCCAGATGCCTCCGCCGAAGGTATAAAAAGCATGGGCGGGGTTGAACGGATCGATGACCGCTTCGGCCCAGTTGCCGAACGTCGGTTGCGATTGGCCTTGCGGCGTGAGCCACGGTGCTAGGCTGGCGTCGCGCGTGGCGGAGGCCCCCACATCGGTCCAGCTCGCACCGCCGTTCGTGGAGCGGTACATCGTATCCTGCGGCCACCAATGATCCATTGTCGTGACGATCAATGTGCCGGGGTTGGACGGATCGAGCGCAAGCCCGCTGAAGCCGGACGGATAGTTATAGGGATCGGGCGGCGTAATGTTTTGCCAAAGGTTCGATGCGATGTTGTATTTCCATACCGCGCCGGCTCTCATCCCGTTGGGGCCGATGGCGTCGCCGTAGGTGATGTAGAGGTTGCCGTCCGGCCCGATGAGCCCCCGCTGAGGCATGAGGCCCGTGGGTCCTCCCGTCAGGGCCGTCCAACTGTTGCCGCCGTCGATGCTCTTGTAGACCGTGGCGCCTGCGGCGGCTGCGCTGCTGGTCGAAACGCCCGCGAAAATCGTTTGGGTGGGTGACCCGGCAGTACCGGACGGTTTATAGAATGCGACGAACGCAACGCCGGCGCCGGTGCCGTCGTTCGATAGCGCGGTGAATCCGCTCACTCGAGCCCAATGCGCGCCGCTGTCGACGCTCTTCCACAGCCCGTTCGTTGCAGCCTGGGACGCATCGTTGAACGTGCCATAGAACAGTGTCGATCCGAAATTGGGATCGACTTGCAGCCGCTCGCCGACCTGGCGACCATCGTCATTGCCGCCGACGCGAAAGCTGAGCGGATAGGGCGTGAAAGTCGCGCCTTGATCGGACGAGACCAGCACGGCGCCATTGCCGTCCCACCATTGCTGGGTGTAAAGGCCGGCGACCATGTACAGCATTTTCGGGTTGTTTGGGTCGATTGCGATACTCTCGATGCCCATCCACTGGTTGTTCGACGGTGACGTCCAATCGTTGAGGGGAATCCAGCTTGCCGTTGCGGAGTTGTAGCGGTAGGCGCCGCCGATATCCGTGCGAGCATAGAAGAGCCCTTGCTGTGCCGGATGAGCGATAACGCCGTCCACGTATCCACCTGCGACGATTTTGACATTGCTCCACGTGTAGGACGGCACCGATGTTTGCGCATCGACGTTGATGCACGGTGCGAGCAGAAGAGCGGCAAACGTGCCGCAAGCAAGCCCCTTCGAGACGACTCGACTTAGCGTTTGGACCATTGAGGAATACTCCGGTTAACCATCTGGTTCATGGGCGATGCAGTTGGTTTATCGGAGTGTCCGGAACCCATGTCGAGTCGGATCATTCGGAAAATGGCGTAGGCGAATCCTTAACTGGGAGAGATTGAGATGGTGCTGCTAAAAACTACCGCGCGACGCAGGGAGGATTGTTGCTGAGCGGTATAGTCTACCGACAACAACAGAACCAGGAACTGACATTGATCTATTCGATCCTCTCCATTTTTATCGGCGCCGGCCTTGGCGCACTGCTGCGCTGGACGTTGAGCATAAGCTTCAATGCGATCTTCCCGACGGTGCCGCTCGGAACGCTGGCCTCGAACATGATCGGTGGATATCTGATCGGCGTCGCCATCGTCTTCTTCACGGTTAAGGCGGGCATTCCCCCCGAATGGCGGCTCTTCGTCATCACCGGTTTCATGGGCGGGCTGACAACATTCTCGACGTTTTCAGCCGAGGTTGTCACACTGTTAGCTCAAGGTCAGATCGGATGGGCTGTCGCGGCATCCGCGCTGCACATGCTCGGATCGTTCGCACTCACGGCGCTTGGCATGTGGATGGCGCGCCTATGGCTCGTCGCGACCTGACGATCGGCTAAACACGGCGCCCGGCTTGGAATGCGGGCGGCTGCGGTTGTGGGAGAGCCTTCATGGACGATCACGTGCTGCTGCGCTTTTACGTTCACGAGAATCATCGACTGCACTGGAAGCCGCTTTGGGAATGGCTGCTCGACGAAGCCAATCAAATGGGCGTGACAGGCGGGTCCGCCTTTCGGGCGATGGCCGGTTTCGGCCAGCATCGCGTCCTGCATGAAGACCGCTTTTTCGAGCTGCAGGGATCGCTGGCTGTCGAGGTGGAGTTCGTCGTTACGGCGGCCGAAGCGCAGCGATTGATCGACCGGGTGGCGCAGGAAAAGGCGCGCGCCATTTACGCGATCATCCCCGCGCGCTTCGGCGTGATTGGAGGCGAAGTCAAATGCTGAAGAACGTCAGAGAAACCGCCACGCGCGTCACAACCATCAGCAATACCTGAACGATGACGAACAGCAGGATCGGCGAAAGGTCGATGCCGCCGAGGTGCGGGAGAACACGGCGCAGCGGATCGAGAAATGGCGCCGTCAGCTGATAGAGGATCGGCATCGCGGGCGAGTGCGGATTCAGCCACGACAGCAGCGCCATCAGGATCGTCAGCCAGATGAGCAGATTGAGCGCCCATTTGACGAGCGTGAGCAGCGCGACGACAGCAATGATCGGCGCCAACCCGACCGGATCGACGCCCGAAACATAGACCATCAGCACCACGTAAACCAGTGCCGCGATGAGGGCCGCGACGAGGCTCGCCCAATCGATCCTGCGCGCGGTCTTGAACACGTGCCTGAGCGGCAATACGAGCCAGTTCGTCGCCTGCATCACGGCGTTCGCCACCGGGTTGTACGGCGGCATCCGGACCGCGACCATCCATGCGCGCAAAAGAAGCGCTGCGCCGAAGAGAGTAAATACCGTGTTGATCAGAAAGCGGGCGATATCGCCGAACATCTTGCGTCCTTATTCTTGCGTTTTGGTCGGATTGTCGTGGCAAGGCCAATCTGCGCCCGATGCGCGCCGGGCGTTGGGCGTCACCATATCACGGCTTAATTGAGGCTTGCACCTCGTGCGGGCGATCGGGCGCGAACGGCCTTCCACCGCATACAACCGCAATCTGTTCGCGATCGTACCGATGCACGCGCCAGGACCGTCTAAAAAGGCGACATCCGCCGCCAATCCCCTGTCGCCGAGACCGGAGGCTGGCGGCGACCGAATGAACACGGACGACAGGAACAGCCCGAAAAGTCATCTCGGGAAAACCCGGGGGCGGGCGGCGGGGACACCCGATCACCTATCCGGACCGCCTATCCGCGCGTTGCGCGAGTGCCACGGTAAGCGCGTGCATTGAAGAAAACGGTGGCCGAGATTGGTAAAAAGTGCACAAGAAGTTCGGCGAATAGGGTCGCGGGAACGGTAAATGGCGACAAACGGCAGGTTTAATCGAAGGAATGGCGTTGACAAGGGACACCGGCAGCCGCCCCGTGGTTGCGGCGCAACATGGGGGTTCGTGCTGATTTTCGCCTGTTGCGGGTCGGAGTCGTATGTATGGGCGCGTGCCGCCGATAGCGCTTGGCACGCATCGTGCAGGCCCTACGCCCCGCTTGGGCACCACGTCGGAGTCGCGCGTTTATCGCGCTCCCGGGCGCCCAGTGGGTGGACGAAGGTACAGGTACGGATGAAGTCGCCATTTCGTTCCTCGGATTGTTCCAGTGTGCAGTCACCGTGTGCAGTCACCTATTGGAGGTAGCGATGAACGTCTTTTCCTATCGCAAGCACCTGAGGTTTCTCAATCGCTCGCAACGACGCCGGTGGTGGGACCAACGCAAGCGCCTCACCCCACGTGTCAAGATCGGCGAGGCCTATGTGCCGCCCAGCATTACGCGGGAGTTCACCTACGTGAAGGTCGGATGACGTTCGCGGTGGACGAGTCCCGATTGCGTCGGCGCCCTGCGTCCGGCGTCGTCGCGTGTCTGCAAGCCGTCCCCCGGCGCGGGTGGGCGACTGCGTTTCGCTCGCCGAAGATCACCTATTTGTAATCAAAAATTACCGATCGTTTGCGGCGAAATCCCAAACGATCGGTAAAAGTTGACTCATCGCCTCCCGTCCGCCCTTCAAGCCATCGCTTCGTTCCCGCCATCCCCAGCCCTGATTGCAATTTGAAACAACTGCAAACGGCGGCGATACCGCTTTTTCTATACATTTGTGTGTAGGGTGCCGTGCGGCGGCCCCATGGTCGATCGTCGCCGCATGCGTGCATCGCTAGGGGAAACAAATGAAAAAGCTCGTCTCGTTGCTAGCTGTCGCTGCGCTTGGCGCGGGGTTCGCCGCGACAGCGCAGGCGCACGTGTCGATCGGGGTTGGCATTGGCGTGCCGGTCGCTCCCGCGTATCCG
>CAYPWK010000306.1:0-7186 GCA_964414365.1 uncultured Burkholderia sp. | reverse complement strand
GCGAAACAGGCATGACCGCCGCGGCGAACAGCGCGGCAACGAGCGAGAAAAGCCGGCCATCCGGACCGTCACCGAAGTGCAGCAGGAATTGCCCTGTTCCGACCGCCAGATAGTTGAGACCCGCGTACAGGCCAAAAATCTGCCCTCGATTTTCGTTCCTTGACGTTCCGCTGAGCCAGCTCTCGATCGACGTATAGAGGCCCATGAATGCAAAACCGGTCAGCGATCTGATCAAAGCCCACGCCAACGGCGATTCGAAGATGTTGAAGGCCAACGCAAGGATGGCGACGGCTGCCGAGAAAGCCACGAATGTCCGGTGCTGGCCGATTCTGTCGATGAGCCGGCGGTTGCATAGGGCACCGACCACGAATCCTCCGTAGTAGCATGATTGCACCAGCCCGACCACGAAAGTGGGCACGCCGGCATGCAGCATCTTCAACGGAATGAGCGTTTGGAAAAGCCCGTTGCCGACGATGAGCAGCGCGTAACCGCACAGGAGGCCGGCGAGCGATTGATATCCGCCCAGGGGTGGGGCGGGCCGGTGCATTGCCGCGGCCGCGGCGGGTGGCGTGCGTCTGCCGAGAAGCTTGGCCTCGGAAAGCGGGCCGGTTCGCGCCGGTTCCTGAGGGCTTATGTCGGTCTGCTCCGGGTTGGTACCGGAGTTTGAAATGGATTCCTCGCGAAACTCTGACATGACACCTTCTCGGTCACCGCCATCTTCCGAGGCGGCCTTGCTCTGTTGAAGAGTATTCGATCCGCGCAGCGCCAGAGAGGCAGAATCTCCCCGGAGTGAACGGAAAGCGATCAGGATAACGGGCTCTAAGGAAGATGGTAAGAGACAGTGATCATGCGCTACGCATTGTCGGGGCTCTTTATGGTCGCGCAATATGGCGCTACGACGTACCAAGACAAACGGAGAGTGTGTTTTGAGAGACGTAAACTTTCGCTTCCAGCAAGGCTGCCTGCCGCTGCTGATTTCCATTCCGCATCTGGGCACGGCAATCCCGCCCGATGTTCGCCGGCAGCTGACCGATATCGCGGATGTCGTTGCGGATACCGATTGGCATCTGGATCGCCTCTACGACTTCGCGGTTGGCATGGGTGCGTCCGTGCTCGGTGCGCGCTTTTCGCGCTATGTGATCGATCTCAACCGCCCATCGAGCGGCGAAAGCCTCTATCCCGGCCAGACAACGACTGGGCTTTGTCCCACCGAAACGTTCCGCGGTGAGCCGCTGTATTCGAACGGCGGCGCACCCGATGCCGCTGAAGTGGCGCGTCGCCTCGCGGCGTATTGGCATCCCTACCATGTGAAGCTTCGCGAAGAGCTGGACCGGTTGAGAGCGGAATTCGGCACGGTGCTGCTCTGGGAAGCGCATTCGATTGCGAGCGTTTTGCCGCGGCTATTCGAGGGGAAGCTGCCCGATTTGAACATCGGCACGAACTCGGGAAAAAGCTGTGACGCGCGTATCCTCGAGGCAATAACCGGGACGCTCGACGATCAACCCTTCACTTGGGTGGCAAACGGTCGATTCAAGGGGGGATACATTACTCGGGCCTATGGTCAGCCCGAGCACGGTGTCAATGCGGTACAGCTCGAGATGTGTCAGTCGACCTACATGAACGAGAGCGCACCGTTCGACTATCGGCCGGACCTCGCTCAGCGCGTCCAGCCCGTCGTCGAGCGTATGGTATCCGCGGCGTTGCAGGCAACGCGCGCACTGCCGCGGTGAATCGAGTCAGAGCGACTTCGTCAGTTCGGGGACGGCGTCAAAGAGGTCGCCACGTCGAAGACGGGCGCTTTTGCGCCCTTGTTGATGTTGCTTCGTGAAACAACCGGTAACGCCTTTCCTTACTAGACCTTCGTAGAATGCGCACAACACAATCATATGGGGAGGCAACATGATGGCAAGGCGCTGGGCTTTTCAGCTGGCCGCGGTTGTTACGGTGCTCCTGTCGTCAGTGTCGTTCGCTGCGGGCGGAGGCAATGGCGGTGGCGGCGGTAACGGTGGGGGCGCGGGCGGAGGCGCCGGTGGCAACGGCGGACACGGCGGTATGGGCATGGGGGCCGCGGCGGGAGCGAATGCCGGCGGTGTCTCGGGCAGTCACATGAGCACCAAGGGGATGTCGAACACGAACGGGTTCGATTCGGGCGATCGCGATAAAGGATTGGCGCGCGCGACGGATCGATCAGCCGTGCAAGCTGAGCGCGACGGTGTCGAGCCCGGGACGACGCATACGCACACACAAAAATCTGTCAAAGCGCATCATCACCACGTCGTGAAGCCGACAAAGGCAACAGTCGGTTCGTGATGGCGGAAAAGCCGCTCTGTGGCCGAGCGCGCGGAGGTAGGCGAGAGACGAATGGCGGCGCCGCTAGCGGATGTTCGGGAGTCCTGACATTCCACCCGTCCCGTTCCCCCGCTGCCCGCTCGACGCCATCCCCGCGTCGGCTGGCAGCTTATCGTTCCAGCCTCCCCCAAGCGCTTTCACGAGCGCAACCGAAAAGGCCATCTGCTGGCCGTGGATCTGCACCTCCTGGCGTTGGCTTGTTAAAAGCGACTGTTGCGCATCGATCACATTGAGGAAGGCGACGAGCCCGCCGGAGTAGCGATCGTTCGCGAGCGACAGCAGCCTTTGGGCGTCGACGACGGCCGCATGCGCCTGCTTAGATGCGACATCGAGCACGGAAAGCCCCGTGATCCCATCCTGTACCTGCTGAAACGCATTGAGCACGGTCTGCCGATAGTTCGCTTCGGCTGCACGGTACCCCTCGCTCGCGAAGTTCAGGTTCGCCGTGCGCCGGCCTCCGTCGAAGACCACCTGACTCAGCGAGGCGCCGAGCGTCCACATCAAACTAGGCGCCGTAAAGAGGCTCGCGAAAGCCGTCGATTCCCAGCCGATGCTCGGCGACAGAACGAGGCTCGGAAAGAACGCCGCCTTCGCGACGCCGATCTGCGCATTGGCCGCGGCCATCGCGCGTTCGGCCGAAGCGATGTCGGGACGGCGTTGCAGCAGGGCGCTCGGAATGCCGACGGAAATCGACGGCACCCTCGTCTCGATGACTTCCGGCGCAATCGAGAACTGAGGCGCCGGCACGCCGATCAGCGCGGCGATTGCATGCTCGTATTGCGCGCGTTGGTTCAAGAGCAGCGTTGCTTGCGTTCGTGTTGCGTCGAGCTGCGCCTGTTGCTGATAGAGATCGAGCCCCGAGACCGAGCCGAGTTCGTGCTCGGCTTTCACGTAATCGAGCGCTTTCTCTTGCAACTGAACCGATTTATCAAGCACGTCGATCTCGGCGTCGAGCTCGCGCAACGCGTAGTAATCGGTGGCGAGGTTCGTCGTGAGAACGAGGCGCGCATTGGCCAAGTCGTCGGCCGCTTGTTGCGCCGACGCCTTGGCGCCTTCCACTTCGCGACGGATGCGGCCGAACAGGTCGGCATCATAGCTAACCGTCGGCTGTACCAGGACCTCGTTTTGCACGGTCGACTGATTGGGCGTCGTATAGCTAAGCCTGGGGCGATTCTTGGAGACTTTCTGGCGAGCAAGCGCGCCGGACATATCGAGCTCCGGCAGACGCTGCGCCGAGTTGAAGGCAAGCGTCGCCTGCGCCTGCTCGTAATGCGCGCTCGCGGCAGCGAGCGTCTGGTTTTGCGCGAGTGCCCGCTTTTCGAGCGCGTCGAGCTTCGCGTCGTCGAACGCTTGCCACCAGTCAAGCCTCAACGGTGCGTGCGACGGCACGGCCAGTTGCCAGTTTGGATCGGTTCGCCAGGCTTCGGGCGCTTCGACTTCCGGGCGCTTGTAGTCAGGACCGACGGTACAAGCCGACAGCAGGGCGGCAACGACGACCGCGGCTGCCGCGGGCGACCACGCACAAGCGAGACGGCGTGAGCCCATCAGGAGTGCCCCTTGTCCGCCGACTGCGACATGATCTGCACATGATCACCGTCGGCGATCGAGTCGCTCGGGTTCACGATGATCTTGTCGGTCGGCTCGATGCCGGTCTCGATCTCGAGCGACTGGCCGAGATCTTGAGCAATCGTAACGGGACGCAAATGCACGACACCGTTGCCGTCGACGACCGCGAGGCGCGGGCCTTCGGCGCGAAAAAGCAGTGCGTTGCCCGGCACGAACACATGAGAGTGCAGCGCCTGCGGCAGTGCCACTTGCACATAGGCGCCGGGCCGCAATTTGTCGTCGACGTTCGTCAGCGTGACTTCGATTTGCAGCGACCGCGTCGGCACGTCGATGGCTCCGGAGATGTGCGTGATTGTGCCGCGGAACGACTGGCCGGGCAGCTCCGCTTGAGTGACGGCAACGGGCATGCCGACCTTCACGTTCTGTGAATAGGCCTGCGGAAGCTGGACGTAGACTCGCAGCGGGTTCGACTGCGCGAGCGCGAAGAGTGCGCGGCTCGTGCCGCTGCCCGCGTCGATGAGATCGCCGACATCGACGTTGCGCTGCGTGACGACGCCGTCGAATGGCGCGACGATGCGCTTGAACGACTCGAGCTGCTGCAGCCGCTTCACATTCGCATCGGCCGCGGCCAGATTCGCGAGATCCTGGTTATAGGTGCCTTGCCGGTCGTCAAGCTCCTGCTGCGAGACGGCATCGCGCTGGCGCAACTGCTGCCAGCGCTCGAACGATGTCTTCGCGAGGGCGAGGCTCGCGCTCGCTTGCTGGCGCTGCGCGATCGCCTGAGCGAGCTCCTGATCGATTTCGGGCGTGTCGAGATCGGCAAGCAGCTGCCCCCGCTTCACATGTGCGCCGATGTCGACGTACCAATGCAGCAGATAGCCCGTCGCCCGCGCATAGATCGGCGATTCGACGAAACCGCGCAGCGTGCCCGGCAAGAGCATATCGCCTGCGCCGTCCGCGACCTTCGGCGTGACGACGTTGACGTACTGCTTCGAGTTCTGTGCCGTGGCGTTCGCGACGGCACGGTTGTTCATGATGTTCGCGACGACAGTGCGCAGCGCACCCGCGGCGAGCAGCACGAGCACGACGACGATTGCGAGCTTGGCGCGCCGCCAGACCCTATCGCGCGGCGGCAGCATATGACCGCTTCCGTCTTCTCGTGCCGGAATGGCCAAGGGGGCGTGAGTTTCTTCCGTCATTTCAGTAACGAGGCAGTGAGGATTGGCTGCGTGAAGTTATTCGGCATCTTCTTGGGCCGCGGCCTTGCGTGCATGGCGCCGTGCAAGACGGCCATGTATGCCCGCGAAGAGAAGCGGAACGAAGAACAGCGTCGAAACGGTCGCGAAAAACAGGCCGCCGATGACGGCACGGCCGAGCGGTGCGTTTTGTTCCGCGCCTTCGCCGAGGCCGAGCGCCATCGGTACCATGCCGATAATCATGGCGCAGGCCGTCATCAGGACCGGACGAATACGGCTCGCACCGGCTTCGAGGGCCGCCGTGAGCGGCGGCGCGCCGGCCGATAGGCGCTGCCGCGCGAACGAAACCATCAGAATGCTGTTCGCCGTGGCGACGCCCATCGTCATGATCGCCCCCGTCAGCGCGGGCACCGACATATGAGTGCCCGTCAGGAATAACATCCAGACGATGCCTGCAAGCGCGGCCGGCAACGCGCTGACGATGATGAGCGGATCGATCCAGGACTGGAAGTTGACGACGATGAGCAGGTAGACGAGCACGATCGCCATCGCCACTCCCACGCCGAGCCCGACGTACGAGCGCTGCATCGTCTCGACCTGCCCGCGTACCGTGATCTGGCTGCCTCTCGGCAGCGTGGCCCGGGTTTGCTCGACGAGCTTGTCGATCTGGCTTGCGACGCTGCCGAGATCACGTCCTTCGACGCTGACCAGTAGATCGACGACGGGCCGAATGTTGTAGTGCGTGACGGAAGCGAATTGACTGCCCGGCTGGACCTGCACCAGATTGCCGAGCAGCTGCGGCGTACCCGTCACTGCGCCCGGCGCGCCCGGTGCGGCGACGGGCGTACGCAGCAGGGCGTCGATCGACGTCATGCGGTATTGCGGCGTTTGCACGGCGACCTGATACTCCACGCCGTTTTGCGGGTTGAACCAGAACCCCGGCGATGTCTGTGTGCTGCCCGAAAGCGAGATCAGCAAGTTTTGTGCGACGTTGTTCGCGTTGAGATTCAGTTGTTGTAGCCGCGTGCGGTCCATCTGCAGGTGAATCGTCGGCTCGTCGAACTTTTGCTGGATGCGCGTATCGACGGTGCCGGGGATCAGGCGCACCTGCTTCATCAATTTGCTCGCCGTCTCGAAGTTCGCGAGTTGATTGGTTCCGGTGATCTGCACGTCGATGGCCGCCGGCAAGCCAAAGTTCAGGATCTGCGTCACGATGTCGGCCGGTTGAAAGAAAAATTCGACACCGGGAAATCGCTGCGGCAGCAACGCACGCAAGTCGTCGATATAGGTTTTCGTCGGCTTGTGGTCTCTCGTGAGCGCGATCTGGATTTCGCCGTCGAGCGTGCCGATCGTCCCCGCATTGCTGTAGGAAAGGTTGATGCCGCTATAGGGCAGGCCGAGATTGTCGAGAATCGTGGCGAGCTCGCGCCGCGGTACGACTGTGCGGATCACGTCCTCTACATCGTCGGCGAGGCGTGCCGTTTCCTCGATTCGCGTGCCTGTCGGGGCGCGCATGTGCAGCCGGATATTGCCGGCGTCGACGCTCGGGAAGAAGTCGGCGCCGAGCACGAAGGCGAGCCCGAGCGACGCGGCGCAAAAGCCGAGGAACGACGCCGCGAACACGCGCCGGCGCACAAGGAGTGTGCTCAGGAGAACGATATAAGCGGCGCGCATCCGCTCGAACGCCGTCTCGAAGCGGTGATGCAGCCGCATGAAGAGGTTTGGGCGCGCTCCGCCCTTTGGGCGGTGGGCATGACCAATCAGCAGCATCGCCATCGTCGGCACGAGCGTGCGCGAGAGCACATAGGAAGCGAGCATCGCGAAGACGACGGCTTCCGCGAGCGGCACGAACAGATACCGCGCCACGCCCGTCAGAAAGAACATGGGTACGAAGACGATGCAGATGCAAAGCGTCGAGACGAACGCCGGCACCGCGATCTCGCCGGCGCCTTCGAGGATGGCATCGTGGAGATTCGTGCCCAGATGCAGATGCCGCTCGATGTTTTCGATGGTGACCGTGGCATCGTCGACGAGAATGCCGACCGCGAGCGCCAGGCCGCCAAGCGTCATGATGT
>CAYPWK010000305.1:0-7201 GCA_964414365.1 uncultured Burkholderia sp. | reverse complement strand
GGACTGTACGACCCACTTTTAGCGCTTTTCTTAAAGCAGCAAGCCTTCCCCGCGGGCACCTTCGGAACCATCGTGAGTTGTACCGCTGCGGGCGGAGTCGCCGGGGCGGTGCTTTTCAAGCGCATCTTTGCGGCAGCAACCCCCACTCGCGTGGCTTCGATCGGACTCGCCGGTTTCGGGCTGACTGTTCTATTGCCTGGCGGTCTTGCTTCGTTGAATTGGCCGCTACCCGAATATGCCCTGCTTGCCCTCTGGCTTACAAACGGCGGCTTCTATGGCATAACAGCCATGACTTTCGGCGTGGTCATGCAAGCGACAGCGCCGTCGCACTCTTTAGGCACGATCAGCGCAACAGCGCGGAGTGTTCAGCTAGGCACACTCGTGCTGGGTCCACTGATTGGCTCAACGCTAGCGAGAATATCGTCGATTCCAACCGTCTTTTTAATTAGCGGCATTGCTGCAGTCTTAGCCGGCGCGTGGCTGTACGCTCGTTGCCCAACTATGCAAACGCAATGCGACAACATGGGTCAACCGGACACCGGCGCAACTGATTGACGCTACGTGTCGAACCTCAATCCACCCCCGCCCAAGCCATCTCCCGCAACCGCGTACGCAACCGCGCGACAGCCTGACTGTGCAACTGGCAAACCCGCGATTCGCTGACTTCCATCACCGCCCCGATCTCGCGCAGGTTCATTCCACGCTCGTAGTAGAGCGACATCAATAGCTTTTCGCGCTCCGGCAGCTTCTCGATCGCCTCGACGAGCGCCGCGCGCAGGCTTTCGTCAAGCAGTGCCGAGAGCGGATCCGTGTGGTCGACGCAATACCGATCGAGAAACGGCTCGTCGTCGGCCGATCGATCGAAGTCCTCGTAGTAGATGAGCTGCGAGCCGTGCAGATCCTGCAGCATCGACTGATAGGAATCGAGCGGCATCTGCAGATGAGTGGCGATCTCCGTTTCGCTAGCCGAGCGGCCGAGCCGCTGCTCGACCTGATGCACGGCCGATTCCACTTCGCGCGACGTCTTGCGCAGGCTGCGCGGCAGCCAGTCGTTGTTGCGCAGCTCGTCGAGCATCGCACCGCGAATCCGCTGGCTCGCATAGGTCTCGAACTGCGCGCCCTGGTCTTCCTTATAACGGCTCGCCGCATCGAGCAGGCCGATCATCCCAGCCTGGATCAGGTCGTCGAGATCGACGCTCGCCGGCATCTTCGCCACGAGCTGCAGACCGAGCCTTCTCACGAGCGGCGCGTACTGCGTCAGCACATCCGTCTGGGACATTTTCCCTTGTGCGTTGTACATCTAGGGTCCCCTTTTTTCCTTGTCCCCTACGTCTATCTGTTACGCGTGCTGACGCACGGACGGTGCATCGGCGAGCGTCGAAGGCATCCCCGTGCCGACGAGTGCGCTCGTGCGCGGTGAAAGCGCCGGGCGCATTGGCCAATAAAGCATTTCGGCGGCAACGTGCCGGTAGTCGCGCGCGGCCGGCGCCGACGGAAACGCGTCGACGACACAGCGGCCGAGCTCGAGTGAATGCTCCATCAGCGGGTCCGAAGCCACGCAGCCCGCATGCGCGATCGAAACTGTCAAATAGCGTCCGGCCACCTCGGCAAGGTTCTCGAACGTCGTATGCGCATCGGCCAGGCTCGATACGTGATTGACGAGCACGCGAAACTGCCCGATCGCGTGCTCGTAGTGCAAACGTTTCATGCAGGCATACGCCTCGGTGATCGCCTGCGCGGCAACGCGCGTGACGATCATCACGTCGTGCGCCTGAGCGCCGAGCAGCGAGAGCGCGCCCTTGCGATCGATGCGCGCGTCGATGAGCACGACGTCGGCGGGCCCCGAGAGCATGACGCGGAGCTTCGCGGCGCTATAGCCCGCGCAGTTCTCGCGCGAGGCGGCGAGCACCGAAAAGCCGAGCTCGTGCCGCGGTGCCGCCTCCTGAATCCCGATCTCGCCCTCGAGCAGCGCGCGCAGACTGCCTGCGCCATGCACGCCGCCCACCATCGCCGAGACGGAGTTGACGCCGAGGCACTCGTCGATGACGAGCACGTCCTTGCCGAGGCCCGCGAGCGCCGCGGCAAGATTGACGACCGTCGACGTACAGCCGACTCCGGTCGGTCCGCCCGTCACCGCAACGACGCGCGAGCCGCTCCTCGAGAGCAGCCTGCGCAAACCTTCGGCTTGGTCGGTCACATGCTTATCCAAAGCGAACCTCATGAAGCTCGGCCGTCGAACGCGTCGAGAGCGCCGACAGCAAGGCGGGAATATCGTCGTCGTGAGGAACGAACGGCGAGCCGTCGCGCGGAATGCAAAAGGCGCTCTTGATCAGGAATTTCCTGGTGGCGACGTAAAGGTTCTCGGGCACCTTCTGGCCCGTCGACACGTAATGCACGGGCAGCTTGTAGCGAATCACCGTGTCGAGCACGCCGCCGAGATTCGTGGCTTCGTCGAGCTTCGTGAGAATGCACCCGGCGAGATCCGGTTGGCCTTCGGCACTGCGGTAGGCCTGAACGACTTCGTTGAGCGTATCCCCGTGGCTCGTCGCATTGAGCAGCAACAGGCGTTGCACGGGCTGGCCGGCGCCGCACAGCATCGCGATCTGATCCGAAACGGTGCGGTCGCGCTGGCTCATGCCGATCGTGTCGATCAGCACGATATGTTTGTTGCGCAGCTCGGCGAGCGCGAGCTGAAGGTCGGCCGCGTCCTTCACCGCATGGACGGACACCCCGAGAATCTTGCCGAAGATGCGTAGTTGCTCGTGGCCGCCGATCCGGTAGCTGTCGGTCGTCAGCAGCGCCACCTTGCTCGCGCCGAAGCGCATCACGCAGCGCGCCGCGAGCTTCGCCGTCGTCGTCGTCTTGCCGACGCCCGTCGGCCCCATCAGCGCGAACACGCCGCCGCGCTCCATCAGTTCGTCTTCGTTCTCGAGAACGGGCAGGTTCGCGCCGAGCACCGATTGGATCCACTCCATGCCGGCGTCCTCGTTTTCGACGGCGGGCATGTTGTCGATGACCATTCGCACGAGTTGCGCCGAGAAGCCGGCCGCGAAGAGTTGTTTCGTCAGCGCACCCTGGACGGGGCTGCGGCGCTGCCGGTCGCCCCAGAGCAGGCCGGCGAACTGCTCCTCCATCATGTCGCGCAGCGACGAGAGTTCGTTCATCACGGTGTTGCCGACGACTTCTTCGATGCGCGCGCGGACCGCCTCGGCCACGGCCGCGGCGCCCTCTGGCGTGCTCGTGCCGTCGGCGCCGCGCAGCTTGGCCGATGCCGCGCCCCCTTCGAAGACCGGTGTGACGCGCGGCACGACGCGGCGCGCGGCGGCTTCGGCCGCCTCTTGCGCCCAGTGCGGCACCTCAGCGGCGGCGAGCTCTTCAGGTGACAGAATCTTGCCCGGCGTACCAAGCCCCTTCGCCGCGGCGGCCGAGGGTGTCAGCGCATGCGATCTCGTCGTGCTGGCCGAGTGCGCCGCGCGCTGCTGCGCGGCGATCCGGTGAGCATGCTCGATGAGCCATGGATGCGATTCGACCATCGTGGGGGAAGGTTCCTGAGCGGATGGCCCGGAAGTCGAGGCTGCAACGGTTGCCGCGGCCGTCGGCGAGACGTGCGCCGAAGTCGCGTGGTTCATGCTGTTCGTGCTGCTGGCGCCGGCTTTGGCGGCGCTCATCGAGCCATGCAACGGCTTCGCCTCGGGCCGCGGCTCACGCGAGTGTTTGCCGGCTGCGTGGGCGGCGGCCGCGGCCGATAACGCGCCGGCATCGGAAATCGTGGCGGGTGCGAACGTCTCGGCGGGCTTACCGTCCGGCTGGGTGTCGCCGACTTCGGGACTCGCGCCGAACACGGCCGAGAACACATCGGGCATGCCGTTCGCGTAAGGGTTCGCCGGCATGACGCCCGGCGCGGAACCGGGTTGAGACGTCGTCGACAGCATCGGATGGTTGGCCGAGCCGAATGCGCCGAGTGCGCGGTTCGTCTCGGTCGCGGCCTGTGGGCGGCTTGCGCCGGCCGCGCCATAGCCCGGCGGGGCGCCGTGACCGCCCGCGCCCGCGCCCGCGCCTGCACCGGCGCCGTCGCCGGCACGCGGCGCAATCGCCGCGAGATCGGTATCGGCGAGCGCGACAATTTCGACGCTGCCGTCATCGTTGGTCCGGTTCGACAGCACGACCGCATCCGCGCCGAGGGCCTCTCGAACGAGGCGCAGCGCATCGCGACTCGTCGCGCCGATGAATTTGCGAATGTTCAAGCTAGACCCCCGATGAGGTTAACGACCTTGATCGTGCGTGTCTCGGGTACCTCGGCGTACGAGAGCACTTTCAATTGCGGCAGGCTGCGGCGCAAAAAGCGCGCGAGCATCGCGCGCAGGGCGTGCTGAACGAGCAGCACGGGCGGCAGACCGGTGTTTTGTTGACGCGTGATTGCGCGCTGTGTCTCCGTGAGGAGCGTATGGGCGAGGCCGGGCTCGAGGCCGGGGTTCGCGCCCGTCGAAAGCGCCTGCGACAGCACGCGCTCGAGATTCGAGTCCAGTCCCATCACCTGCATTTCGCCGTTGCCCGGATACCATTGCTGCGTGATCGCGCGCCCGAGCGCGAGGCGCACGGCGGCAGTGAGGTCGTGCGCATCCGAAAGCTTTCCGGCCTGCTCCGCGAACGCTTCGAGAATCGTGCGCATATCGCGGATCGGCACGCCTTCCTCGAGCAGGCTCTGCAGCACCTTTTGCAGCGTCGAGAGCGAGAACGTCTTCGGCACGAGGTCTTCGACCAGCGTCGGCGCATCCTTGCCGATGCGCGTGAGCAGCGCCTGGACTTCCTGGCGGCCCAGCAGTTCGGCCGCGTGCTGAACGACGAGATGGTTCAGGTGCGTGGCGACGACCGTGCTCGCGTCGACCACCGTATAGCCGTAGACCTGAGCCTGCTCGCGCAAGTTGGTATCGATCCAGATGGCGGGCAGACCGAAGGCCGGGTCCTTCGTCGGCATGCCCGGCAGCGCGGCCGTGACTTGGCCTGGGTTGATCGCGAGCCATTGGCCCGGGTAGGCTTCGCCGACGCCGACTTCGACCCCCTTCAGCGTGATCCGATAACCGTTCGGACGCAGCTCGAGATTGTCGCGAATATGGATGACGGGCGGCAGGAAGCCGATTTCCTGCGCGAACTTCTTGCGAATGCTCTTGATGCGCTTGAGCAACTCGCCGTCGGCATTCTTGTCGACGACCGGGATCAGCCGGTAGCCGACCTCGAGGCCGAGCGTGTCGATCATCGTCACGTCGTCCCAGCTTGCCTCGTTGTTCTCGACCGGTGCCGTCGCCGGCGCCGTATCGACGAGCACGGCGCTCGCCTTGGCAACCTCGGCGCGCTTTTTCATGTAGCGGCCGAGCTGAATTGCGCCGGCGCCGAGCAGCAAGAACGCGAAATGCGGCATGCCCGGGATCAGGCCGAGCAGCGCGATGATCGCGCCCGTGATCAGCAGCACGCGCGGGTTCGTGAAAAGTTGCCCCGTCAGCTGTGTGCCGATGTCCTCATCGGTTGCGACGCGCGAGACGATCACGCCGGCCGCCGTCGAAATCACGAGCGACGGAATCTGCGCAACGAGGCCGTCACCGATCGTGAGCAGCGTATAAGTCTTGCCGGCCGAGCCGAAGTCCATCCCGTGCTGCGCGACACCGACGATGAGCCCGCCCACCACGTTGACGACCATGATGATGAGGCCCGCCACGGCGTCGCCGCGCACGAATTTCGAGGCGCCGTCCATGGCGCCGTAGAACTCGGCTTCCTGCGCGACGGCTTGCCGCCGCTTGCGCGCGGCTTCTTCGTTGATAAGGCCCGCGTTCAGATCGGCATCGATCGCCATCTGCTTGCCCGGCATCGCATCGAGCGTGAAGCGCGCGGCCACTTCGGCGATACGGCCCGCGCCCTTCGTGATCACCATGAAGTTGATGATCATGAGGATGGCGAAGACGACGATGCCGACGGCGAAGTTGCCCCCCACGAGGAAGTGGCCGAACGATTCGATGACACGGCCCGCGGCGGCCGGGCCCGTATGGCCCTCGAGCAGCACGATGCGTGTCGACGCGACGTTGAGCGAGAGACGCAGCAGTGTCGAGAAGAGGAGCACGCTCGGGAACGCCGCGAAATCGAGCGGCTTCATCGTGTACATGCTGACGAGCAGCACCATCACCGAGAGGGCGATGTTGAACGTGAAGAGCAGATCGAGCAGGAACGGCGGCAACGGCAGAATCATCATGCCGAGGATCATGATGATCAGGACCGGCCCCGCCAGCTTGCGCAAATTCGTCTGGGCCAGCATCTGCGGGCCCTTGCCGAAAAGACTTCCTACGCGCGCGTTCATGCCGACGCTCCGGTGCCGGCGTCACGCCCCGACGAGCGCGCTGCGCGCCCCGTGCGCGAGGAAAGCGCGTCTTCCTCTTCTTCGAGCGCGTCCTCGTCCGAGACGGGGCCGTGGTCGAGATCGGCGGGAACGTCGAGTTCCGTCGGCGCGGCCGGCACGTCGCCGCCGTCGCGGCGGAAGCGCCGCAGCTGGTAGACCCAGGCGAGCACCTCGGCCACCGCGTTATAGAGCGTGCCCGGAATCTCGTGATGGAGCTCGACGTTGTGATAGAGCGCACGTGCGAGCGGCGGCGCTTCGAGCAGCGGGACGTTGTGTTCGTTAGCGATCTCGCGGATGCGGGCCGCGACGAGGTTGACGCCCTTGGCGACGACCTTAGGCGCGCGCATCTCGCCGTCCGCGTACTGGAGCGCGACGGCGTAGTGGGTCGGGTTCGTCACGATGACATCGGCCTTCGGCACGGCGGCCATCATGCGGCGGCGGGCCATCGCGCGCTGCTGCTGACGAATGCGGCCTTTCACGTGCGGGTCGCCCTCGTTTTCACGGTGCTCGCGCTTCACTTCTTCCTTCGTCATCCGCAGCTTCTTGTGAAACGACCACAGTTGGTAGGGGACATCCATCGCCGCGATAACGAACATGCCGGCAACGGTCATCGCGCAGCAGGTGGCGACGAGCGAGAGCCCGTGGCCGATCGCGCTCAGCATCGGCTCGGTAGGCAGCGCGAGGATCTCTTCCTTGCGGTGCCAAACGGCGAGCGCGCCGATGATGCCGACGACGAGCGTCTTCGCGATGGACATGCCGAGTTGGATAGGCCCGTTGATCGAGAAGATGCGGCCCATGCCGGCGATGGGCGACAGCCGC
>CAYPWK010000304.1:2021-7221 GCA_964414365.1 uncultured Burkholderia sp. | reverse complement strand
GACCGTCGCGCGCTGCCGCAGCTTCAGCGAAGCAGGCCGGCAACTGACGCTTACACAATCGAGTGTCAGCGAGCACATCCGCCGGCTCGAGCAGCAGCTTGGACGAAGGCTCTTTGTGCGCGATACGCATTCGGTCGCGCTGACGGCGGACGGCGAAGCGATGCTGGCCCATGCGAGCGTGATCCTGCAGTCGATCGCGAAGGCCGAGGCCCAGTTCCGGGGCTCCAAGCTGAAGGGGCGTGTGCGGCTCGGATCCTCCGACGACGTCGCGCTGGGACCATTGCCGGCCGTGCTCGCGGCGTTTCGCGATGCTCATCCCGATGTCGAGCTGGAGATCACGATCGGGATGACGGGCAGGCTCTACGAGCTGCTCGATGCGGGCGCGATCGACTTGCTGATCGGTAAGCGCCGTCTCGGCGACCGGCGCGGCGCGCCGCTTTTCACCGGGCGACTCGAGTGGCTTGCTCGCGCGGGAACCGTCGTCGACCCGAGCGAGCCGCTGCCGCTGATTCTCGTCGCCGAACCGAGCGTAACGCGCGCCGTGGTGCTCGATGCGCTCGCGCAAGCCGGCGTTCCATGGCAAATCGTCTGCACGAGCAGCAGCTATGCCGGTTGCGTCGCCGCCGCACGCGCGGGCCTCGGCGTGACCGTCCGGGCCGAATATCTGGCAGCGAGGGGCCTCTCGCCGCCAGTCAATCGAGCGAGTCTGCCCGCTCTGCCCACCGTCGAGTTCATTGCGCTTGCCGCAAAACGGCTCTCGCGGCCGGCCGCCACGCTATTGCAGCTGTTGCACGAAAGCAATCTGCGTGGCGACTGGGCGGGGGAGTAAGAGTCAGCGGTCTGTAATTAATGTAAGAGCCCCTGACCAGATTCGCATTGCTTAAGTCGGAATCTGCTAGACGATTTCCGTTGCAGACAGGCGCACGATGCCATTATTGACGGGCCGCGCATCGCAGCGAGGGAGTCCGTGGTGTGGTGCTTGCTTTGCATCGATTGCCGCGGGTCCCGGGATTGGCACGCAGGTCGGCATCGATAAAACGCCCATTGCCCATACGAAAAAAAGCCGCTAGCGGCGGCGGGGCGGCTCGACGACAGGGCGGCAACATAAAGGAGGCAATCATGGAGACATCGGCAAGCCTCAACGACTTGCAAAGATCCACGCTCGCGATTGTTCTCGCCGGCGGCCGAGGCACCCGCCTGGGCCCGCTCACCGACAAGCGCGTCAAGCCGGCCGTGCACTTCGGCGGCAAATACCGGATCATCGACTTCGCGCTGTCCAACTGCCTGAATTCCGGCATACGCCGCGTTGCGGTCGTGACCCAGTACAAAGCCCATTCGTTGCTGCGGCACTTGCAGCGTGGCTGGGGATTCTTGCGCGGCGAGTTCGGCGAATTCATCGACATGTGGCCGGCCCAGCAGCGCGTAGATGGCGCGCACTGGTATCGCGGAACGGCCGATGCCGTCTTCCAGAATCTCGACATCATCCGCTCGATCAAGCCGCGCTTCGTGATCGTGCTGGCGGGCGACCACGTCTACAAGATGGACTACGCGCGCATGCTCTGCGATCACGTCGATACCGGCGCCGAATGCACCGTGGGCTGTATCGAAGTGCCGCGCCTGGAAGCCACCGCGTTCGGCGTGATGGCGGTGGACGAGCACCGCGGCGTCATCGGCTTTGTCGAGAAGCCGGCCGATCCGCCCGCCGTGCCCGGCAAGCCTGATGTGGCGCTCGCGAGCATGGGCATCTACGTGTTCAATGCGGATTATCTTTACGCGCTGCTCGATGAGAATATCGCCAACATTCGCAGCCAGCACGACTTTGGCAAGGACATCATTCCGCTCGTCGTCTCCCGAAAACGAGCCGTTGCACATCCGTTTCAAATGTCGTGCGTATCGTCGGATCCGGAAGCGCCGCCATACTGGCGCGACGTCGGCACGATCGATGCGTATTGGGCGGCCAACCTCGATCTGGCGTCGACGGTCCCGACGCTCGATCTGTATGACCGCAATTGGCCGATCTGGACCAACCAGGAGCAGTTGCCGCCGGCGAAGTTCGTTCGCGATCTCAATGGTCAACAAGGTGTCGCAACGAACCTGCTAGTGTGTGGCGGTTGCGTCATTTCGGGTTCACAGATCTCGCGGTCGGTGTTGTCTTCCTCGGTGCGCGTGGAGTCGTTCTGCAATCTCAGCGAGACCGTGCTGCTGCCGCAGGTGACGGTTGGCCGCTGTTGCCGGCTGCGGCGAGTGGTCATCGACCGTGGCTGCATCATTCCGGAGGGAACCGTGATAGGCGAAGATCCGGCCGCGGACGCGGCCCGCTTTTACCGCACCGACGACGGCATTGTGCTCGTCACCGCGGCCAGCCTGGCCAAAGGGGCTGAGCGGCCGGAACGGGGCGAAAAGGAAGCTCCTTCGGCAGAAAGCTCGCTTGGCAGGCGGGCGACCTGATGAGTTCACGACATGTCCGCGTTCTCCATGTGGCCGCCGAACTTTATCCGCTGCTCAAGACCGGCGGTTTGGCGGACGTTCTCGGCGCGCTTCCACTCGCACAACTCGAGCTCGGCGCGGATGCTCGCGTGCTTTTGCCGGGATTTCCGTCCGTCATCGACGGGCTCCAAGGTCTGCGCGAGGTCGCCCGCCTCGACCCAGCGTTCGGCGTCGACGATGCCTCGATCCAGCTCGGCACGTTGGGAGGGGACGGTGGAGGCGCTTCGGGGCTCGGTGTTTACGTCTTACGCGCGGATCGTTTTTTTCGGCGCAGCGGCAATCCCTACGTCGACGAGACGCACCGCCCCTACGACGACAACTTGCTGCGTTTCGGCCTTTTAGGCTGGAGCGCGGCGCAGCTGGCGGACTCCGCGGATCCTGCGTGGAGGCCCGCCGTCGTCCACGCGCACGACTGGCACGCCGCGCTCGCGCCCGCGTATCTGCGCGCCGCGCGCGAGACGAGCGGCAACTCCCACGTGCCGAGCGTCGTGACGGTGCACAACCTTGCCTATCAGGGACTCTTTCCCGCGCACGAGTGGAGCGCCCTTCGCTTGCCCGGCCACTACTTCGGGATCGACGGGCTCGAGTTCCACGGCCAGATTTCCTTCTTGAAGGGCGGGCTTTTTTTCGCCGATCGCATTACGACGGTTAGCCCGACCTATGCTCGCGAAATTCAGACGGCCGAGCACGGCGCCGGCCTCGACGGATTGCTGCGGCACCGCGCGCGAGATTTGACCGGGATATTGAATGGGGTCGATTACACGGTCTGGAACCCACGCAACGATCGCTCGATTGTTGCGACATACGGGCTGACGCGGCTGCATCCGAAGTCGAAGAACAAGGCGGAGCTGCAAGCACGCTTGGGCCTGAGGGTCGATCCCGATGCGTTGCTGTTCGGCGTGGTCAGCCGACTGACCGAGCAGAAGGGCTTCGACCTTTTGCTCGAGGCCGTGCCGGAGATCGTAAGCCGAGGTGGTCAGCTCGCGGTGCTCGGAACGGGCGATCCCGCGTTGGAGGCAGGCATGCGGCGCGTCGTCCAGGCGCACCCGGAGGCGGCCGGAGTGCATCTCGGGTTCGACGAGGCGCTCGCGCATCTCGTCATTGCCGGCAGCGACGTGGTAATGGTGCCCTCGCGTTTCGAGCCGTGCGGCCTCACCCAGCTTTATGCGCTCGCATATGGATCGCTTCCGCTCGTGCATCGTGTCGGCGGCCTGACGGACACGGTGTTCGATGCGTCGCTCGAGAACCTCGCCGATCGGGCGGCGACGGGCTTTGTATTCGAGCGATTCGAGCGCGATTCGCTCGTGGCCGCGATTCGCAGGGCATTCGCATTGCGCGCTCGGCGGACCGATTGGCGGCGTGTTCAGCAATGCGCGATGCAGCAGAGTTTCAGTTGGCAAAGCGCCGCCGAGCGCTATCTCACGCTCTACCAAGAACTCATGCTGCAGCAATGATGCCCGTTGCGCCCGAGGCGGTGCCTCGGCGCAACGTTTAGCGACCTAGGCCGCTCTTGGCGATCTGTTGCTCGACGAACTGCGCGAAGAGCGCGTGCAGATGCGTCGTCGGATGAAGGTCGTCGGCGAACATGTACGTCTGATCGGCATTGGCCGTCGAATAGGTACTCGGCGAGCACAGCAATGACGTCTGATGCGGCGTTTTCGATGGATCGCAGGCGACGCTGGTATTCGATACGGTGAAGCCATTGGCTTGAAAGTTCGCGAAGACCTGATTGACCCACGTGTAGGAGTCGATCTGGATGACCTTGCCTTGCAGTCCATCGGTTTGCAAGGCGGCGTTCAAGCTATCGTTGAATGTTTGCGACAACAGGGTGAGGTTTGCCCCGCCATCGGGCGAGGCGAGGCCCTTCGGCGAAAGGCCGACGTTCGGAATGTTGACCACGACGACATGCGTCGCGCCGTTTTGGACGATCTGACCGACGACCTGGGCCAGCGTGGTTGCCGCCGTCTGCACGATCGATATCGCGGCCGGCGGCGTCCCCGCGCGAAGCACGTCGTTCGAGCCGGCCCATACCAGCACCAGTTGATTGGCGTTGAAGCTCCGGTGTGTCGCCAGATAGTTCTGCACTTGCTGAGTGACGGGCATTTCGATGTTCCCGAGCACGTCGGTCAGAAAGTCGTAGAGGTTGGCCGGCGTCGCTACGGTGGCGCCTCCCTCCGCATAGCCGAGGCCGCTCTGTGCATTCAGCTTGTGAGTGATGTCGATCGTGAACGCCGCACTGAGCGTATCGCCGTAATATTGCGCGACATCCTGGGCCCATACTTGCCCCGGGTTCGTCGTGAACCGTCCCCCGCCGACCGCGCTCGCGATGGGAGCAAAGGTGCCGACGTCCGACAGACTGTCGCCGAAGGAGACGACTTGCAGTTGAACGCCGCCCGGCGGAGCGGCTGTATTTCCGCCGGTACTGCCAGTACTGGTACTGCCGTTGCTCGAGCTGCCGCCGTGGCCGCCGCATGCGGCGAGCAAGGAAACCAGGGCGGCAACAATTGCACCGCGTACTCTCTCGTTGATTCGTCGCATAGCCCCTCCGTTTGCGCTGTTTGCCGTGCGGCAGCGCTCGCATGGCGGGCTTATCGCAAGCATGCGCACCCTTCTTGCGGTAAGCGGGCGCTTTGTTTCAGCAAAAACGATGCACGCCCGCTGCGACAATACATCACAACGTGATATAAAATAGTGGTGTCGTAATCGCGGGGTA
>CAYPWK010000304.1:0-1921 GCA_964414365.1 uncultured Burkholderia sp. | reverse complement strand
CGCCCCGGGCTGGCACACTGACGCGTCACGTTGCCCCGTTTGCCCGCGCCAATGCCGCTTTCTCGCTATCTTTATTTGCTCAGAAGACTTCCGCCGCTGATTGCATTACTCGCATGCGGCGCGGCATCGGCTCATCCGCACGTGTGGATCAAATACGCCGCACGCGTCGAAATGCAGGGGACGTCGATCACGGCGATCGCTGAGACCTGGCGCTTTTCGGAAGGGTTCCCGGTTCAACTCGTGGGCATCGATTCGCTGCCGGAAAACGGAACGCTAAATGCCAAGGACACGCGGATATTTTGGGATCAAGCGTTCTCGCAACTGCGGGTGTTGCAATATTTCAACCACCTGTTCGTGGACGGTAATCCTCAGCCATTTCTCGATCCCGCAAACTTCCAGGTGTCGGTGGATCACGGGAAAATCACCTACGCGTTCACGCTCAAGCTCGTGAAGCCTGTCCCAGCGACGGCGCATCAGGTCGCACTTGGCATCTGGGATGATTCGTACTTTGTCGACTATGAGCCGGACGGCGCCGAGAACCCGGTCACGATCAGCGGTCGCGCAGCAACAAGATGTACGGCGAAATCGTTCGCTGACCGTGATCATCCGATTTTCGGCGGCTTCGTCATTCCTCGAGCGACGGCCATATCATGCTGAACCGCATGCGCCGTCGTATTTTCGCGTTCTTTGCATTCCTCGCAATAGCTGTCGCGTTCTCCCTTGCTGCCCGGGCGAATGCGGCGCAACAGGCAATTGACGTATTCGGACGCCCCGTTCCTTCCTCGCCAGCACCCGCTTCCTCGCCCAGCGCTTCAATGAGCCGCCTTTCACCGGCGATGTCCCAACCGAAGCCATCGTCGTTTTTACTGCCGGCGCCGGTACGTGCCGCGATTGCCACAGGGATCGTTTGGCAAGGTGAACTGAACTCGAGGATCTCCGATGCCGCGGCTCGCGTGCGGCGGAATGCTACGCCGGCCACGTGGTTCGCTTTATTGCTGCTGTCGTTCGCTTATGGCGTGCTGCATGCCGTCGGGCCCGGACACGGCAAATTGGTAACCGGCGCTTATCTTGGCTCTCGCAAGACGTCGGCGCGCCACGCCCTGGTTTTATGCGGCTGGACTGCAACAGTGCAGGCGCTGAGCGCGCTCGTGCTCGTGTTCGGGATGACCTGGTTCGCCAAAGCAGGTATGGCAGGGGTGCTCACGCAGGCAGAATCGATTGAAGTCGTGAGCTATGCATTGCTCTGCATCGCCGGCGGGTGGGCCTTTTATACCTGCATCGCGCGCCGCGATTGCTGTTTCGATCCGTCGGCAGTCGAGCTCCTTCCGAAGGGCCGCCGCGTGAGGTCGGCCTCCGGCGAGTCGTCGAATGACGAGCCGTATCTGCGTGCGACACTGGCGTTACGTGGCCGAACCCGCGCTTTTAGGCCGGGCGGCGCGTCGGCGCTTTGGCAACTTCTCGTCACGGGTTTCGCGGCCGGCCTACGGCCATGCGTGGGCGCGATTTTCGTGCTGACCGCCTCCATTGCGGCGAAGGTGCCGTCAATCGGCATCGCCGCGACATTCGCCATGGCGGCCGGCGTTGCCATCACAGTGACGCTGGTCGGGCTGGGCGCGCTGGGCGCGAACCGGCTGCTAGCACGGCGCCCCGTGACTCAGCTAGGGCGCCTGCGCATGACGCAGCGCTGGATTGCCGCTTCTGGTGCGTTGCTCATTATGCTATTCGGCGCAGCACAAGTCTCGCTGCTCTTTAGTGGCTATATGCAACCATCGCTGAATTAGACGGCGAGTTCGCCGACTCCATCAATTCGCGGTGTAAAAGGCCATTGGGATCGGCTAAAATCGCGGACCGCGGGCGCCCGCCGTCATCTTGACATACGTCAAGGTTAAATCCTTCAGACTATTGCACGCTTTCAGCGATG
>CAYPWK010000303.1:0-7239 GCA_964414365.1 uncultured Burkholderia sp. | reverse complement strand
TGCCCGTCGACAGATCCATGACCGTGTCGCCGCCCCAGCGGATCGCCCACGTCATCTTGTCGACTTCCTCGCCGATCGACGACGTAACGGCCGAGTTGCCGATGTTCGCGTTGACCTTGACGAGGAAATTGCGGCCGATGATCATCGGCTCGCTTTCCGGGTGGTTGATGTTCGCGGGAATGATCGCGCGACCGCGCGCCACCTCTTCGCGCACGAACTCAGGCGTGATCTCGCGCAGCGCGTTGGCACCGAACGCCGCGGCGCCGAAGGCCTGCCCCGGATGCTGCCGGCTCATCATGTCGGCAAGCTTAGCCCCGCTCGGGCCGCTTGCGCGCAGGCTCTCGATGTACTCGGCGCGGCGCTGGTTCTCGCGGATGGCGATGAACTCCATCTCGGGCGTGATGATGCCCTGGCGGGCGTAGTGCATCTGCGTGACGTTGGCGCCGGCCTTGGCGCGGCGCGGCTTGCGATGCAGGCCCGGAAAGCGCAATGCCGCGGTGCTCGCGTCGGCTGCGCGCTCGCGACCGTACTCGCTCGTGAGGTCGGTCAGCACCTGCGTGTCGCCGCGCGCCTCGATCCAGCGCTGGCGCAAGGCAGGCAGGCCTTGCCGGATGTCGATCTTCGCCTCGGGGTCGGTGTACGGGCCCGACGTGTCGTAGACATAGATCGGCGGGTTCTTCTCGCCGCCGAAGCCGCTAGGCGTGTCCGCCTGCGTAATCTCGCGCATCGGCACGCGAATGTCGGGCTGCGAGCCGGTTACGTAGATCTTGCGCGAGTTGGGCAGCGGCGCGACGGCCGCGGCATCGACGTGCGCATCGGCGGAAATGAACTTAGGGTTGGCATTCATTCGAATCTCCTGACATGTGGCGCTAATGCAGGAGCAGGAGACGGGGAAGTAGGCCGGGCGGCGAAGGATTACCTGAAAACCCGTACGCTTCCCTGCGCTGGCATTATCCAGATCAGGTTCAAAGGGTGTTTCTCACCCGCGCGGCGCCACTCGTACGAAAACCGGAAACGACGATCGTCAGAAGAGCGCGACGCAGGACCCCCGCGTTAGCACGGGAGAAGATACACCGGTAGGGCAGGGCTTGGCAACCGGGCAAGAAATGCGCCGGTCGCTCCCAGGTGGTTTCAGTGGGCCTGCCGCGGCAAGTGGAGCAAGAGGGCGAGCATCGAGAACGCGAGGCCCGCCGAAGAGACGCCCGTCCAGCCGAAGTGGCGCCAGGCAAGCGCGCCGACGGCCGAGCCCGTTGCGCCGCCGATGAAGTAGCAGACCATGTAGACAGTATTGAGGCGGCTGCGCGCCTCGGGCTTCAGCGCATAGATGCGCGACTGGTTGGAAATCTGCGCCGCCTGAACGCCGATATCGAGAACGATCACGCCGATCACGAGCCCGACGAGGCTCGCCGCCGAAACGGCGAAGATAACGAACGAGATCGCGACGAGCGCGATCGACAGCGTAACGACGGCGCGCGGCCCGCGCTTGTCGGCCGAGCGCCCGGCAAGCGGTGCCGCCAGCGCGCCCGCCGCGCCGACGATACCGAAGAGCCCGGCCGCCTGCGGTCCAAGGTGGAACGGCGGCCCGGCCAGCAGCAGCGTCAGCACGGACCAAAACGCGCTGAACGCCGCAAAAAGAGCGGCGCCCGTGAACGAGGCCTGGCGCAGCCCGGGAAGCTCGACGGCGAGATGCCACATCGACGCAAACAGCTTGCCGTACGGGAGCATCGACGTCGGCCGGCTCTTCGGCAAGCGCAGGACGACGACGGCGGCGAGCGCCAGCAGCGCCGCTACGGATGCGGCAAAGACCGTGCGCCAGCCGAAATACTGGGCAATGAAACCCGCCGCCGTGCGAGCGAGCAGGATGCCCAGCAAAAGCCCGCTCATGACCGTGCCGACCGCATGGCCGCGCTGTGCGGACGGCGCGAGCTCAGCCGCGAACGGGACGGCTTGTTGCGCGATCGTCGAGAGGATGCCGATGGCGAGGCTCGCGACGGCGAGCACGGTCAGTGTCGGCGCGAGCGCCGCGATCACGAGCGCAAGCATGAGACCGCCCGTTTGCAGCAGGATGATGCGCCGGCGATCGAACCGGTCGCCTAGCGGCGCGAGAAACAGCATGCCGGCGGCGTAGCCGAGCTGGGTCGAGGCCGGGACGGCGCCGACCCAGGCCGCTTCGGCCGGATACGAGGCGCTCAGGCTGTCGAGCAGCGGTTGGTTGTAGTAGATATTCGCGACGGAGACGCCTGCCACCGTCGCAAGCAGCAGCAACAGCGCGCGCGAGTAGCGACCCGTGGGCCCGGCGTCGGTCGTGCACGTATCGGCGGAAGAGGACACGGTGGCCTGATCTCAAAAAGTAAGAGGAAAGTTAGAGGGGAAGATGGGCGAGCGAGGCGCGCGTCAGTCGATGAGCCTGCCGTCCGGCTCATAAAACGGATAGGGTCCTTCGCCCTCATCGATGTAGGCGTGATGCGTGACCAGCCCGGTGGCCCCGTCATACCAATGCAAGGCGAAGGCAGCCGGCTCCAGGCGGAACGCCGAAGGCGCATTCTCGCGTAGATCGAGCGCCACCTGATGGGCGGGGGCCGGCACGGCCGATGCCACCGTGCCCGCGAACCGCACGGATATCGGCCGATGCACGTGCCCGCAGATCACACGCTCGACGTTGGGGTACCGGCCCACGATCGCCGCGAGCCGCTCGCTCGACGCCGGATCGAGCCGCTGGCGGTCCATATGACCGATTCCCGAGACGAACGGCGGATGATGAAGGGCAATGATGACGGGCATGCCGCGGGCTGCTTCGAGTTCCGCCGCGAGCCATGACAGCCTCGCCTCGCAGAGGGCGCCCGCGCTTTGCTGCGGCACCTGCGAGTCGAGCGCGATGAGACGAACCGGCCCAACGTCGACAGCGTACTGGACGAACTCCCCGCCCGCGCGCAGCCAGGCCTGCTCCCCGAACGCATCGCGCAGGGCGTCCCGCCCGTCATGATTGCCGACGAGCAGGTAATACGGAATCTCCAGCGGCGCGAGCAGCGTGCGCAAGTGCTCGTATTCCTCGGCGCTGCCGTGGTCCACAAGATCGCCTGTGACGACGACCGCGTCGGGTCGCGGCGCGAGCGCGTTGAGCCGTGCGATGCAGTGCGAGAGGGCGGCCGCTGTATCGACGCGCCGGTAGGCTAGCGCGCCGGGGCGCTTGATGTGTAGATCGCTGATTTGTGCCAACAGCATGAACGATTCCGTAGTCGAAGTAATGAAGTTGCAGCGGTCTCGTTGTAACGCAGGCGCTGGCGCTGGCCGCACACGATCGGCCGAGCCGGTATGAATGGACGGCCAGAGCGTCGAAGGAATTACGCTAGCGCGATGAGCCCTTCGGGCGCCACGTCGATCCCGACGGTCTGGCCGCGTGCGAGCTCGATCCGCCCCGGTGCGTCGATCACGAGCGCATCGGGGGCCGCGCCGCTCACCGTCACGCGCGTGCGCTCGCCGAGGAACGAGACGCCTTCGACAATGCCGACGAGCGGTGCTTCGCCCGGCTCGACGAGCCGGGCATCCTCCGGCCGAAAGAAAAGTTCGCCACCTGCTTCCGGGGCGAGCGCCGCCGGCAACCTGATCGTGCCGCCCGCGGTTGCGAGCGCGCCATTACGCCATTGTCCCGCGAGACGGTTGATCGTGCCTACGAACTGCGCAACATGCCGCGTCGCCGGCCGGTAGTAGATATCGCGCGGGGTGCCGACTTGCTCGATGCGTCCCGCGCTCATGACCACGATCCGATCCCCAAGCTCCATCGCCTCGGCCTGATCGTGCGTGACGTAGACCGTCGTCACATTGAGACCGCGCAGCAGCGCGTTCATCTCGCGCCGCAGCGTATCGCGCAACCGCGCGTCGAGGGCCGTGAGCGGCTCGTCGAGCAGCAGCACACGCGGCTCGCGAGCGAGCGCGCGGGCGAGCGCGACACGCTGGCGTTGTCCGCCCGAGAGCTGATCGATCGGCTTGTCGCCGTGCGCCTCCAGCCGCATCATCGCGAGCAGCTCGTCGACGCGCCGCCGTGCCGTCGCGGGCGCCACCTTCGCGATCTTCAAGCCGTACCCGATGTTCTCGCGCACGTTCAGGTTCGGAAAGAGCGCATAGCTCTGGAACACCATCCCGACCTGGCGGCGCTCGATCGGCAGCCGCGTCACGTCGTCGTCGCCGAATGACACCGTGCCACCTGCATCGGGCGTCTCGAGCCCGGCGATGATCCGCAGCGTCGTCGTCTTGCCGCAGCCGGAAGGGCCGAGCAGCACAATCGTTTCGCCGGCACCGATCGTGAGGTCCAGCGGCTCGAGCACACGCGTGCCGTGGAACGTTTTCGAGCAACGAGAAAGAGCGATGGGGACGGGGGTGAGCTTCATGGCGTGATCCGGCAACAGGCGGAGAGAGCGGCCCGTGTTATCGGCGTTGCCCCAGGGGACTTTCCTCTAGGGCGGCTTGGTGTGGGGCGCTTACGGGGCGCCTGCGCTTACGGTTGCGCAGCGCGCGCTGGCCGGTAGCGTCGATGCCGAGCCATTGCATGGCGACGAGCAGCGGCATCGTCATGATGAAAAAGACGATCGTATAGGCGCAACCGACCTCGATGCGCAGCGACGCATAGGTATCGGCGAGCCCGACCGGGAGCGTCTTTGTATCGGGCGTATGCAGCATCCAGGTCAGATTGAACTCGCCCATCGAGAGCGTCACCACCGCCAGCGCGCCGGCGACGATACCAGGCCGCAGGTTAGGCAGGACGACAGTCGCGAACCGCTCGACGAACGTCGCGCCGAGGCTGGCCGCGCCTTCCTCGAGCGTGCGCAAATCGACGCTCGCGGCGACGGCCGCGACTGCGCGCACCATGAACGGCAGCGTGAAGACGACATGCCCCGCGACGATGAACCAAAGGCTCATGCGAAACGCCGTGAAGCCGCCGTAGACGACGATGAGCGCGAGTGCCGAAGCGAGGCCCGGCAGGGCGATCGGCAGCACGAGCAGCTCTTCGACGAATCTTGCCGTCCGCGTTTTGCTGCGCGCGAGTGCGTATCCGGCCGGTACACCTGTGAGGAGCGTGATGGCAAGCGTCGCGGCCGCGACCTCGAGCGACAGGAACACTGACGCGTGATACTGCGCCCAGACTTCGACGAGCCAGCGCAGCGTGAACCCGCTCGAGATGCCGCGGAAGTAGTTGACGGTGAGGCCGGCCATCACCGACATCACGACGGGAACGATGAGAAAGGCGCAAAGCGCAAGCGTGACGGCCCACTGGCCGAGGGCGATGAGCCGCCTCGGCGCGAAGAGATTCGCGATGCGGCGCGCACCGAGCTCGTGAGAGGCGCTTCTTTCGACGACGACGTTCATGGTGAACTCCCGCGCGAGAAGGTGGTGCTCATGCCGTTGCCGCGACGGCGGAACCCGTCGCGCTGCGTGCAAGCGCCAGTACGAGCCAGGTCACGATGCCGAGCAGGACCGACAGGCCTGCCGCTGTCACCATGTTCGCGTTCAGCGTGAACTCGGTGTAGATCGTCATCGGCAGCACGTCGATGTCGGTGGCGAGCGTGAAGGCCGTGCCGAAGGCGCCCATGGCAGTCGCGAAGCAGATTGCGCCCGCTGCGACGAGCCCGGGCGCGAGCGCGGGGAGGATCACGTCGCGCATGATCTGCCACGGGGACGCCCCGAGCGAGCGCGCGGCTTCCTCGAGCGAGCGGTCGAGCTTCGAGGCCGAGGCCATCACGGTCACGATCACGCGTGGAATCGAGAAGTAGAGGTAGCCGCAGAAAAGCCCCGTCATCGAATAGGCGAAAACCCATTTGTCGCCGGTGAGCTTTTCGGTGATCGCGCCGATGAGCCCTTGACGCCCCGCGAGCATGATGACCATGAAGCCCACGACGACGCCGGGGAACGCGAGGGGAAACGTGAGCAGCGCGACCAGCGTGCGCTTGCCCGGAAAATCGCGGCGCGCGAGCAGAAGGCCCGCGATCACGGAGAGCACGAGCGTGGCGATCGTCACGGCGGCCGAAAGCGCGATGGTCGCGCCGAGGCTGCCCATGTAGCGCCCGTTGGTGACGAGCGCGCGATAGGTGGCGAACGCGTGCCCATTGCCACTCACGTCGACGAGCACGCCGATCGGCAGCAGCCAGAAAGCGACGAAGACGGCGAGCGCGGGCGCGAGGAACGCGATGCGCCAGCGCAGGGCAAAGGTGATGTCGTGCATGGTGAAAGCGGGCCGAGTGCCGGGCGGCGTCAATGCATGATTTTCAGATATTCCTGGCCGAACTGCTGCTGCTGCGCGGCCATCTTCGCAAAGTCGACAGGCTTCGCGCGCGCATACTCGCTCGCCGGCAGGAACTTCGCCGCGGCTTCCTTGCTCATCGCGCTCGCGCGCACCGGACGCAAGTACGCGTTGGCCCAGAGCTTCTGCCCCTCGTCCGAGAGCACGAAGTCGAGCACCTTCTTGCCGTTCGCCTCGTGCGGTGCGCCCTTGACGAGGCTCATCACGTACGGCACCGTGATCGTCCCTTCCTTGGGAATCACGAACGCGACGTTCGCGTGATCCTTGTACTCGGCGCGATAAGCATCGAAGTCGTAGTCGATGAGAATGGGGATCTCGCCCGAGAGCACGCGCGCGTAGGCCGTCTGCTTAGGCACGATCGGCGCGTTCTTCTTGAGCGCCTCGAACCATTTGAGCCCTGGCTCGAAGTTGTCGAGCGTGCCGCCTAACGCCTGGTTGACGGCAACGGCGCCCGCGTAGCCGACGAACGCGCTCGACGGATCGAGATAGCCGATCATCCCCTTGTACTCGGGCTTGAGCAGGTCGGCCCACGAGGTCGGCACCGGCTTGCCCTCGAGCGCGTCCTTGTTGACGAAAAAGCCGAGCGTGCCCGAATGGATCGCGAACCAAAAGCCCTGCGGATCCTTCAGTCCAGCCGGGATGTCATCCCAGTGCTTTGGCTTGTAGGGCTGTACCACGCCTTTTTCCTTGGCTTGGAAGGCCGACGAGACGCCGAGATAGACGACATCGGCGACTGGGCTTTTCTCTTCGGCGATCAACTGAGCAATGGCTTGCCCCGAGTTCTTGTTGTCGGACGGCACGTGAATGCCCGTCTTTTCCTGGATGGCTTTGAGCTGGCTGGCCCAATCGGCCCATTCGGGCGGGCAGTTGTAGCAGATGGCGGTTTCTTGGGCGTGGGCCGCGCCGGCAAGCGGCATGGCCGCGGCGAGCGCCGCCGCGCTGGCACA
>CAYPWK010000302.1:0-7303 GCA_964414365.1 uncultured Burkholderia sp. | reverse complement strand
ACAACGTTTGGGGCGAGCAACACGAAGACGCGACACGGCGCGACTTCACGATCAACGCGATGTACTACGACCCGGCGACGCAGACGGTGCTCGACTATCACAACGGGATCGCGGACGTCCAGGCCCGCATGCTGCGCATGATCGGCGATCCCGCCACGCGCTACCGCGAGGATCCGGTGCGGATGCTGCGCGTCGTGCGCTTTGCGGCAAAGCTCGGTTTCGAGATCGACGACGCGACGCGCGAGCCGATCAAGGCGCTCGCCGACCTGATTCACAACGTGCCGGCCGCGCGGCTTTTCGACGAGATGCTGAAGCTGCTGCTATCGGGCCATGCCCTCGCATGCCTGAAGCAGTTGCGCAAGGAAGGCCTACACCACGGCCTGCTGCCGTTGCTCGACGTCGTGCTGGAACAGCCGCACGGCGAATCGTTCGTTACCCTTTCGCTCAATAACACCGATGCGCGCGTGCGAGCCGGCAAACCCGTCTCGCCCGGTTTTCTTTTTGCGACGCTGCTCTGGCACGATGTGCAGCAACGTGCGCAAGCGTACGAAGCCGAGGGCGAGTACCCCATTCCCGCTCTGCACCGTGCGATGGACGACGTCATCGAGATGCAGGCGGGGAAACTCGCGATTCACAAGCGCTTCTCGGCCGACATGCGCGAAATTTGGGGACTGCAGTCGCGCCTCGAGAAGCGCTCGGGCCGCAGCGCGCTGAAGCTCATCGAACACCAAAGATTTAGGGCAGGTTATGATTTCCTCCTGCTGCGCTGTGAGTCGGGCGAGTTGGACCCCGCGATCGGGCATTGGTGGACCGCCTTCATCGAAGGCGATGCCGCGGCTCGCGAAGCACTGCTTGCGCAAGGAGGCAACAAGGATCGGGCGCCCCGCAAGCGCCGGCGGCGCGGCGGCCGCGGCCGGAAACCGGCCGAGGGCGGTTCGGCCGATCAGGCCGACGGCGCGCGCGAGGGAGGCTCGACGAACACCGCCGCCACGCACGATGTGCACGAGGATTGAAGGGGCGGCGCTAGCTGCCGAAGAAGTGGTGAAGTCGTGAAGTCGTAGGAAGCCATGTCATGACGGTTGCTTATCTCGGCCTTGGCGCGAATCTCGGGGATGCCCGTCAATCCCTGAAGGACGCCGTCGTTTGCCTCGCGCAGCAGCACTGCGTCACCGTGCTCGCCAAGTCGAGCCTCTATCGGACCGAACCGATCGACGCGCAGGGCGACGACTACTACAACCTCGTCGTCAAGATCGAGACCTCGCTCACCGCGCGCGCGCTCCTCGCGCTCTGCCAGCGCATCGAGCATCATTTCGGCCGTGAGCGGCCATTCCGCAACGCGCCCCGCACGCTCGACATCGACATCGTGCTGTTCGGCGACGAGCGCATCGATGACGCCGATCTGATCGTCCCGCATCCGCGAGCGGCCGAGCGCGCTTTCGTTCTCGTGCCCCTCCTCGAAATCGACGGGGAGATCACCATTCCCGGCATCGGCCGTGCCGACGCGCTAATCGAGCGCGTCGCACATCAACGGGTCGAGAAGGTGCAAACCTGCGGCTGCGCCATGCTCGCCGCGCTGCGCGGCAAACGCCGATGACCTCGCCCCCTCTCACTGTCACCCCTCCCGCACAGCACGGGCCTTATCGCTATCTGGCGATCGAAGGGCCCATCGGTGTCGGCAAGTCGTCGCTCGCTGAACGGCTCGCGCAGCGGTGGTCGATGCGCACGCTACTCGAGCGTGCAGACGAAAACCCATTTCTCGAGCGTTTTTATTCGGACATGGCGCGTTATGCGTTGCCGGCTCAGCTGCACTTCGCGCTGCAGCGCGCCGAGCAGGCGCGTGAAGTAGCCGAGGCGGTCGCGAGCGGCACGCCGCTCGTCGCCGATTTCATTTCGCAAAAGAACGATATCTTCGCGAAACTTACGCTGCCGGACGACGAATGGCGGCTTTACGGGTCGCTCGTCGCGCATCTGAGCGCGAGCGCGCCGCCGCCCGATCTCGTCGTCTATCTGCAGGCCAACCCGCATACCCTGCTCGCGCGCATACAAAAACGCGCGCGGCCGGCCGAGGGGCTCATCACCGAAACGTATCTCGGCAAGCTCGCCGAAGCGTACGATCAGCTCTTCTATCACTACGATGTCAGCCCCGTGCTGACGGTCAACACCGACCATCTGAATCCGCTCGAGTCGGAGGCCGACTTCGCGCTCGTCGTCGAGCGAATCGAAACGATGCGCGGCCGCAAGGCGAGCTTCGTAAAAGCGCAGTAAGATTCGCGCTCGGCTACCGACGCCGTACCGCGAAGATCATTTTCAGACGAGACACGCGATGACTTACCTGCAGGAAACGAGCCGCCCGAAGGTGACGGTGCCGAAGCTCCAGGCCATGCGCGAGGCCGGCGAGAAGATCGTGATGCTGACCTGCTACGACGCAAGCTTCGCCTCGCTTTCCGATCGTGCCGGCGTCGACGTCCTCCTGATCGGCGACTCGCTCGGCAACGTATTGCAAGGCCATAAGACGACGCTGCCCGTCACGCTCGGCGACATCGCCTACCACACAGCCTGCGTCGAACGGGCAGAGCCGCGCGCGCTCGTCGTCGCCGATTTGCCGTTCGGCACCTACGGCACCCCGGCTCAAGCGTTCGAGAGCGCCGTCGAGGTCATGCGTGCGGGCGCGCAGATGGTCAAGATCGAGGGCGGAGAGTGGCTCGCTGAAACCGTCCGCTTTCTCGTCGAGCGATCGGTACCGGTCTGTGCGCACGTGGGGCTCACGCCGCAATCGGTCCATGCATTCGGCGGCTTCAAGGTGCAAGGCCGGACTGAAGCGGGCGCTGCGCAACTTCTGCGCGACTCGCGCGCCGTGCAGGACGCAGGCGCGCAACTCATCGTGCTCGAAGCGATCCCTTCGGCGGTTGCGGCGGGCGTCACCAACGAGTTGCGGATCCCCACGATCGGCATCGGCGCCGGGGTCGACTGCTCGGGTCAGGTGCTCGTCCTGCATGACATGCTCGGTATCTTCCCCGGCAAGCCGCCGCGCTTCGTGAAGAACTTCATGGAGGGTGCGCCTAGCATTCAGGCCGCCGTGGAAGCCTTCGTCAAAGCCGTCAAGGAAGTCTCGTTTCCGGCGCCCGAGCACGAGTTCTGAAAGCGGCGAGGAAGCGGCCGCTGATATTGCGTGACGGCTGGTTTCAAAGAGACTAGCGGCGCTGGACGGAGTCAGTAGCTGCGCCGGGCCCGGCAACAGGAAGAACGCGCGCAGGCATTGCGCCGCGCAGCGCATTGCAGACGAGCAGCGCCTCCGCATTGCGCACATCCTGCAACGTCAGCACGCGTTCTCGAGCACTCAGCGCGGCGTCTTCGAGCAGCAGTTGACGCATGATGCCGGGCAGCAAGCCGACTTCGAGCGGCGGCGTCCACCACCGGCCCTCGAGCTTGACGAAAACGTTCGATCGGCCGCCTTCCGTCAGTTCTCCGCGCTCGTTGAAGAACAACATGTCGAAGCCGCCTCGCGCTTCCGCCTCGCGCCAGCCGCGGTCGAATTCAGCGCGGTGGGTCGTCTTGTGGCGCAGCAGGAAGTCATCGGAACGCCTGGGCGCGAAACCGTGCTCAGGGGCGAGCAGGAGACCGACGAGCGCAGCCGCATGCGCCACCTCATGCGCCGCCTCCTCCCCGCTGCCCGCCAGCGTCTTCACCGGTCCCAGCGGCGCCGTCGCGATCTCTGCCGTTCCGTCCTTGGCGAGGGCCAGCCTGAAGCGATGTTCTTGCACATCGCTCAATCGGGCGCAACGATCGGCGATCTGTCGACGCAGCGAGACATCGTCGAATGAAAAGCCGAGCTGCGCCGCGCTGCCGGCGAGACGCGCGAGGTGCCGCTCCAAATGCGCGACGCCTGCTGCGCGTGTAGCCCTCATCGTCTCGAAAAGCTGGAAGCCCGGATCGGCCGCCGTCAGGAACCGCGCTTTAAGGCGGCATTCGGCATGCTCGTCGGCGGCCACGCTATCGAGCACGATTCCGCCACCGACCCCCATCGTGCCGCGTAAGAGCCCCGCGCGGCCATCGCCGGGCAAAGCGCCTTGTGAGTTCGACGCTTGCCGTGCGATCGGCGCCTCCAGCGTCAGAGTGCGGATTGTGACCGAGAGACAAAAGTCTCCGCACGCATTGGCGCCACCTTCTCCTTCGGTCGCCGGGACGTCGCCGCCGGCCGGCGCATCATACCAGCCGATCGTGCCGGTATAGAGGCCGCGCGGCGTCGTTTCGATTTCGTTGATGAGCTGCATCGTCCGATGCTTCGGGGCCCCCGTAATCGACCCGCACGGAAACAGCGCGCGCAGCACATCGGCAAACGACACGCCGGCGGCGAGCTCTGCCTCGATCGTCGACGTCATCGCCCAGATGGACGGATAAGGCTCCACCGAAAACAAGGCAGGCACTCGAACCGAGCCGGTCTTCGCCACACGCGACAAGTCATTGCGCAGCAGATCGACGATCATCAGGTTCTCGGCCCGGTTCTTCGGATCGTTACGCAGGAAGGCTTGCGCCCGCGCGTCGTCCTCCGCGGTGCGCCCGCGCGCCGTCGTCCCCTTCATCGGGCGTGTGCGTAACTGCTTTCCGCGCTTCTCGACAAAGAGTTCCGGTGAGCACGACAGCACCCATTCGCCGCCGGGCAAGGCAATCAACGCTCCATAATGGACCGGCTGCCGCGCGCGCAGACGCCGGTAGAGCGCAACGGGCGAGCCGAACACGTCGAATGCCAGCCGATAGGTATAGTTGATCTCATACGAGTCGCCTGCCACGAGTGCCGCATGAACGGCCGCGATCGCGGCTTCGTACTCGTCGCTGGTGACACTCTCGACGACGTTGGCGGCGCCGGCCACCGACGGCTCGCTCGCGTCGCCGTCCATCCGGGCTAGCCACGCGTCGGTCTCGTCGCGTGTAAGTCTCGCGCAGTGCTCGAACAATAAAAAACGCAGCGAGGGCGCGCCGCGCTGCGTCGAATGCACTTTCGCGACGTTGTTCAGATGGAGATCACGGCCGAACTCGTAATCGCCGAGCACGACCACATTGAGACCGGAGGCGGCATCGGCCGCGGCCGCTTCGCACACCGCATCGAGCTCGGAGGCAGCAGTCGCGACGTGCGCGCGCACGAACCCCGTGTATAAGCGGCTCGAGCGGCGCGCGGAGCTTGCATCGCAATCGTCGAGCAGCGCGAAAATCTGGCTGCGTTCGTCAGCCCGTACGCCAGTTTGCGTCCCCAAGGGGATTTCCTCCGGTCACTGGTTCCGCCCCAAGCGTACTGAGCGCCTCCTAGGGGGCAGCGACCGCAGGGAGCACGGGAGTCATTTCGTCCTAGTCAAAGAAGCTCTTTACCCGGTCGAACCAGCTTTTGCTCTGGGGGCTGTGACGCGGCCCCCCCTCCATTAGCGATTTCTCGAATTGCTTCAGCAACTCGCGCTGCGCTTCGGTCAGCTTCACGGGCGTCTCTACTTGCACATGCACGTAGAGATCGCCGGGAACGCTCGAGCGCAATCCCTTGATGCCCTTGCCGCGCAGCCGGAACGTCCTGCCCGATTGCGTCCCTTCGGGCACCGTGAATGTCGCGCGTCCCGCGAGCGTCGGCACTTCGATTTCACCGCCGAGTGCCGCCGTCGTAAAGGGAATCGGCATCTGGCAATGGAGATCGTCGCCGTCGCGCTCGAACACCGAGTGCGGCTTGATGTGGATCTCGACATAAAGGTCGCCGGGCGGCCCGCCGTTCACGCCCGGCTCGCCGTTGCCGGAAGAGCGAATCCGCATCCCGTCGTCGATGCCCGCCGGAATCTTCACCTCGAGCGTCTTCGTTTCCTTCACCTTGCCCGCACCGTGGCAGTGCAGGCATGGATCGGGAATGTAGGTACCGCTGCCGTGACACTTCGGGCAAGTCTGCTGGATGCTGAAGAACCCCTGCGACATGCGCACGGCCCCGGACCCATGGCAGGTCGGGCAGGTTTCCGGCTTCGTGCCGGGCTTCGCACCCGAGCCGTGACAGACTTCGCACGAGACCCAGGTCGGGACGCGAATCTGCGTCTCGCAGCCGTGCGCCGCCTGTTCGAGCGTGACCTCCATGCTGTAGCGCAGATCGGCGCCACGATAGACCTGCGGGCCCCCGCGACGACCGCCGCCGGCCGCCTGGCCGAAGATATCGCCAAAAATGTCGCCGAACGCGTCGGCAAACCCACCGAAGCCCTGCGCCGCCGCACCCGCCATGTTCGGGTCGACGCCGGCATGGCCGTACTGATCGTAGGCCGCGCGCTTTTGCGAGTCGGACAGCATCTCGTAGGCTTCTTTGGCCTCCTTGAAGCTATCCTCGGCCTTCTTGTTGTCTGGATTGCGGTCGGGGTGGTACTTCATCGCGAGCTTGCGATAAGCCTTTTTGATCTCTTCTTCGCTCGCGTTTTTCGCAACGCCCAGAACCTCGTAGTAATCCCTTTTCGCCATCGGTTCACCGCCGGCCGCGCCACGCGCGCGGCCGCTCCTTTCGCATGCTGTGGAGTCTTCCGACCCGTCCGGCATGCTCGCCTTGGCCGCGTTTCAGGGCCAAAGCAAGCATCCCGCCCATAAAGCAAATGTGCCCGGAGAACCCGAAAGTCCGCCAGGCGTTTTGCCGGCCGGCCGCCCCACTCGCGCAAGGAGGGGGCGACGGCCGCCATTGCGATAGAGCGTTAAGCTCAGTCCTTCTTCACTTCCTTGAACTCCGCGTCGACGACATCGTCCTCGGGCTTGCTCGAGCTTGCGCCCGAGCCCGCATCGCCGGCCGAAGCGCCCGCGGCGCCAGCCGCCGCGCTTTGGGCCTGCATGTCGGCGTACATCTTTTCGCCGAGCTTTTGCGAGGCCGTCGCAACCGCTTCGATCTTCGCCTCGATGTCGGCCTTGTCGCTCGTATTGCTCTTCAGCGCTTCCTCGAGCTCCTTCAGGGCCGATTCGATCTTCTCCTTCTCGCCCGAATCGAGCTTGTCGCCGTACTCGGCGACCGCCTTCTTCGTGCTATGCACGAGCGCGTCCCCCTGGTTGCGGGCATCGGCCAGCTCGCGCAGGCGATGGTCCTCGGCCGCGTTCAGCTCGGCGTCCTTGACCATCTTTTCGATCTCGGCCTCCGAAAGCCCCGAGCTCGCCTTGATGACGATCTTGTTCTCCTTGCCCGTGCCCTTGTCCTTCGCGTGCACGTGCAGGATGCCGTTCGCGTCGATGTCGAAGGTCACCTCGATCTGCGGCACGCCGCGCGGTGCGGGCGGAATCCCTTCGAGGTTGAACTCGCCGAGCAGCTTGTTGCCGG
>CAYPWK010000301.1:0-7338 GCA_964414365.1 uncultured Burkholderia sp. | reverse complement strand
CTCTCGTCGATGGAATGCATCGTCGTGCAGGACATCTTCCTCAACGAGACGGCGAACTACGCCCACGTGTTCCTGCCGGGCTCGTCGTTCCTCGAGAAGGACGGCACGTTCACGAACGCCGAGCGGCGCATCTCGCGCGTGCGCCGCGTGATGACGCCGCTCGCCGGCTACGCGGATTGGGAAGTCACGCAATTGCTCTCGTGTGAGCTCGGCTACGAAATGAACTATGCGCATCCGTCCGAGATCATGGACGAGATCGCGCGGCTCACGCCGACGTTCCACGGCGTCTCGTACGATCTCATCGACAAGCTCGGCAGCGTGCAGTGGCCCTGCAACGAGGCCGCGCCGGAAGGCACACCGACGATGCACATCGAGGAGTTTGTCCGCGGCAAGGGCAAGTTCGTCATCACGAAGTTCGTGCCCTCGAAGGAAAAGGTGACGCAGCGCTTCCCGCTGCTGTTGACGACGGGACGGATCCTCTCGCAGTACAACGTCGGCGCGCAGACGCGGCGCACGGAGAACGTGCGCTGGCATGACGAGGATCGGCTCGAGATCCATCCGCACGACGCCGAAGACCGCAACATCAAGACGGGCGATTGGGTAGGCATCGAATCGCGCGCCGGATACACGGTCTTGCGGGCACTCGTGACCGAGCGCATGCAGCCGGGCGTCGTTTATACGACGTTCCACTTCCCTGAATCGGGCGCGAACGTCATCACGACGGACAGTTCCGACTGGGCGACGAACTGCCCCGAGTACAAGGTCACGGCCGTCCAGGTGTTGCCGGTGCAGCAGCCATCGGAGTGGCAGCAGCAATACTCGCGGTTTTCGGAAACGCAGCTCGCGTTGCTGCGCGAGCGGGCGCTCGCCGCCGCAAGCGCGGGCAAGTGAGGAACGCCAGCATGAACCAGCACCATTTGATCGACATGGCGAACCGCATCGGCGAGTTCTTCGGCTCGATGCCCGATCACGACGAGGCGCTCGCCGGCATCGCCGATCATGTCCGGAAGTTCTGGGAGCCGCGGATGCGGCGCACGATCCTTGCGATGCTCGACGATCCGGCCGCTAGCGCGCCGATGCTGCCGATCGTCAGAGAGGCGCTCACGAAAGCGCGCGACGATCTGACGCCAGCCAAGGCCGCTTGAAGACCGGGCTGCGGCCCTCATCGCCACGGAGCCCTTCGGTGCATCGCGCCGAAGGGCTCTTGTTCTATCCCGCCCACACTACCCCCTCTTGCGAGGCCGCCGCTTGGCGGAGTTCACCCGTGCCTGCGCGCCGCGGCAAACCAGGTCTCGCAATGCCGCACGAGCGCGCTCGCGTCGGAGGCCGGGCGGCCGCGCGCGCAGAGGTAGCCGTCAGGTCGCAGCAAATAGAACGCGGGCCGCGTGCGTCCGTAGGCCTCGGTCAACGATGGCCCGCCGCCCGTCAGCACATCCGTCACTCGCCAGATCCGCACGGCGCCCGATAGCACGCCGTCGACCATCGACGCGATACGGTCGAGGTCGCGGTCGGCGCCGATCGCTTCGGGAGCGAGCGCGCCTGTCGCGTCAAAGCGCGCCTTCGCATCGATCGGCAATGCGACGAGCAAAAACAGCGTGTAGAACGCCGGATCGTGCAGATCGAAGATGTACCCTGTGCCGGGCGCGCGGCCGAGCGGTCCGTCGATCACCTGCACCAGCGCGTCGGGCGCTCGCTCACCGGCGCGCGGCCCTCCATCGAGCACACGCTCGAGCGTCAGCGGACTGCGCCGATACTGGATCGAGAGCTCGCTCACCATCAGCCGCGCCGCGTCGCGAAGCGGGCCGAACGCGGCGAGCACCGGCATCGCGCGGTCGCGCAGCAGCTTCAGCGGACCACGCTCCGCTTCCGCCAGTTGCGTAATGAAATTCGTTTGCCGCAGCACGTCGCGCTCGATCGGTTGACGCTCGGTCTGATAGGTGTCGAGCAACGACTCCGGCGCGTGGCCTGATAGCACGCGCGCGAGCTTCCAGCCGAGATTGAACGCCTCGTGTATGCCCGTGTTCATCCCCTGCGCGCCCGCGGGGCTATGCACATGCGCGGCATCGCCGGCAAGGAAGACGCGCTGCACCCGCAGCTTTTCGACCATCCGGCTATGAAGCCGGAAATACGAGGACCACTCGAGCTCGGACAACTCCAGCGGCCGCTGGATGCGCCGTTGCGCGGCCGCGCGCAAGCGCTCGATCAGAGGCGCCGACGATTCGCGCAATTCGACGGCGATGGCCACATGCTCCGCCTCTCGGGCAACGCCGGCCGCCATCGCGGCCATGTCAGGCTCATGCGCCCGGCTCTCCTCCTCGCGCACGGGCAGCAGCGGTGCGCCTTCGGCGTCGCCCGGCGGATTGTCGGCGATGAGCCGATGGCGCCCGCCGCCCATCGGAAAGAGCGCCGCCAGCCCCTCGCCCGACGCAAAGATATGGAATTCATCCTCTGACAGATCCGAGTCGGCGTGAAGATCGGCGATCATGAACGTCTGCTCGAACGCCTTGCCCGCGAACTGGAGGCCGAGCAGGTGCCGGACACTGCTATGCGCGCCGTCGGCCGCCACGACGTACGAAGCATGCGCCGTTTCCTCGCGACCGTCCGCATGCCGCAGACCGAATTCGACGCTTGACGCGTCCTGCGTCAGGCTCACCAGTTCGACGCCGCGCTCGATCTCGACGCCGAACGTGGCGAGATGGTCCGTCAGAATCCGTTCGGTGATCGATTGATCGAGCGCGAGCAGATAGGGATAGCGCGTCAGCAACGGATCGAAGTCGAGCCGCGCGAGCCGATGGCCGTTCGAATAGAGATTGGCCGCGCGCAGCCGATGGCCCGCTTCGAGAAACGGCTCGACCACGCGATGCTGCTCGAACAGCTCGAGCGTGCGAGCCTGGATACCGATCGCACGCGAATGCGGCGCCGGCCGAAGTGCACGATCGATGAGGCGCACGGGAATTCGTGCGCGCGCGAGGCTCATAGCGGCGGCGAGGCCCGTGGGACCCGCGCCGACGACCAGCACCGGCTGCTCGTTGAGGGGGGCCGCCATGCTTTTTTCTCCGGGCGAACATGACACGTTGCTTAGTGTACGCTGGCCGCGATCCGGCTGGACGTTCATTCGTCGCGTCCCGCAATTGTGGGAGAATGCCGCGTTCGCCGATCACCCAGCCGTCATGGATACACTTTTCGACCGCGCCTATGCGGCTCATCGTGACGGACGGCTCGTCGAGGCCGAGCGCGACTATTGCGCGACACTCGACGCCGACCCCGCTCACGCCGACGCCCTGCACCTGCTCGGGGTGTTGAGACATCAACAAGGACGCCACGCCGAAGCCGCCGATCTCGTCGGCCGGGCGGTCAAATTGCGCCCGAACGACGCGGCATTGCAGCTGAATCTGGGCAACGCTCTGAAGGCACTCGGCCGTCTCGACGGCGCCATCGAGCGTTTTCGCAACGCGCTGACGCTCGCGCCCGGCTTTGCGCTCGCGCACTACAACCTTGCCAATGCCTACGCGGCACTAGGCCGCCATGAAGACGCCGTCGATGCTTATCGCCGTTCGCTGCGCCTCTCGCCCAGCGACGCTTCGATTTGGAACAACCTGGGCAATTCGTTGCACGCGATCGGCCGCCCCGGGGAAGCGATCGACGCATTCACGCGTGCGCTAGAGCTGCGTCCCGGCCATGCGGGCGCGCACAACAACCTCGGCATGGCGCTCGCGGCGCTCGAGTGCGCCGAGGAGGCCATCGCGCACTTTCGTCGAGCGCTCGCCGCCGAGCCGCGCTTCATCGCCGCGCACTTCAACCTAGGCAACGCGCTCGACGCGATCGGCCGACACAACGAAGCCGTCGCGGCTTTCGAAGCGGCGCTCGCGCTGCACGCGCAATTTCCGCCCGCGCTGCTCGGGCTCGGCAACGCGCTGGCCGCGCTCGATCGCCACACGGAAGCCATCCCCGCGCTCGAACGCGCAGTCGGGCTCGATCCGCGCCTGAGCCTCGGCTGGCTCAGCCTCGGCAACGCGCACCATGCGATGGGCGCGCACGAAGCGGCGCTGCGCGCGTACGATCAGGCGTTGCGGCTGCGCCCAGAGCTCGCCTCGGCGCGGCTCAATCGTGCGCTGACGCTGCTCGCGCTCGGCGACTTCGATCGGGGCCTTCGCGATTACGAGGCTCGGCTGGATCTCGTTCGTGCTGCACGCGAGCAGCAGCGCGGCGAAGCTCAGAAAGCGGAACGCAAACGAGCCAGTGCTTTCGACGAGCTTGCCGATAGACTGCCGCGCTGGCGCGGCGAGCCGATCACCGACCGTACGTTGCTGATCGTCGCCGAGCAAGGCTTCGGCGATACGCTGCAGTTCATGCGCTTTATCCCCCTCGCGCGCAAGCGCGTCGAGCGCATCGTGTTCGCCGTGCAGCGCGAGCTGCTGCCCCTCGTCGCACCGCTCGGCGAAGCCTGGCGCGTCGACGTCGTGGAGCGCGGCGCCACGGACGGCGACGCCGACCTGCACTGCCCGCTGCTGAGCCTGCCGCTCGCGCTCGGGACCACCGCTGATTCGTTGCCGGCCGCGCAACGCTATGTCGACGTGCCGGAACGCTACCTCGATCGATGGCGGGATCTGCGGCGCGAGCGGGCGAAATGCAAGGTGGGTCTTGCGTGGTCAGGCCGCATTCAGCGGCACGAAACTCGCTCGATGCCGCTCGCCGCGCTCGAACCGCTCTTCGCGCTCGCCGACATTGATTGGATCGTGCTGCAGCCCAATCTCAGCGACGAAGAACGACGTGTGCTCGATTCGCATCCGCGCGCGGCGTCGATCCATCGATTCGACGACCGGATTCGCGACTTCGCCGATACGGCCGCGATCGTCGACGGCCTCGATGCGGTGGTGTCGATCGATACGTCGATCGCACACCTGGCCGGCGCACTCGGCAAACCGCTGCTGCTGATGCTGCCGTTCGCGGCCGACTGGCGCTGGTTCACCGTCGACAGCGAGGTGCTGCGCGAGATCGGCGCCGACAGGAGCCCGTGGTACCCGAGCGCTCGGCTCATCAGGCAGCGCGCGCCAAGAGCGTGGGACGAGGTAGTGAGGAGAGCGGCCCGACTGCTCGAATCGGAGCTGGGCCGCGTCTAGGGCAACGTTAAGCGGTCTTGTATTGATTGCGCGCTTCGGGAGAGCGATAAAGCGCGAATGTGGCGATCAGCCCGCATACGGCGGCAAGCCCCATCCAGAGTCCAGGCGCGGCCTTGTTGCCAGTTTCGTGAATGAGCAGCGTCGAGATGGCGGGCGTGAAGCCGCCGATCGTCGTCGCCAAGCTGTAGGCGAGCGAAAAACCGGCCGTGCGAACATCGGTCGGCATCACTTCGGTGAGCGCCACCACCATTGCGCCGTTATAGCTGCCGTAGAGGAACGAAAGCCAAAGCTCGACGCCGAGCAGCCGCCCGAACGACGGCTCGCTCACGAGCCAATGCACCGACGGGTAGGCGGTCAGGATCGTCAGCGTCGTGAAGACGAGCAGCACCGGACGGCGTCCGACGCGATCGGAAACCGCGCCCATGACCGGCAGCCAGACGAGGTTCGAAAGCCCGACGCAGACAGTCACGATCAGTGTGTCGACCGCCGACAGCTTCAGGACTTCCTTGCCGAACGTCGGCGTGTAGGCGGTGATCATGTAGAACGAGACCGTCGTCATGATGACGAGGCCCATGCCGCCCAACACGATGCCCCAGTTCTGCACGAGGGACTTGAAGACCTCGCCGATCGTCGGGCGATGCCGTTTCGCAAGGAACTCGTCCGTCTCTTTCAGCGAGCGGCGAATGAGGAAGAGGAACGGAACGATCAGGCAGCCGATCAAAAACGGCACGCGCCAGCCCCAGGCCGTCACTTGCTCGGCCGGCAGCAGACGGTTCAGGAATACGCCAAGCAGCGCCGCGAAAACGACGGCCACCTGCTGGCTGCCCGACTGCCATGAGCAATAGAATCCTTTGTGCCCCTTCGTCGCGATCTCGGAGAGATAGACCGAGACGCCGCCCAGCTCAACGCCGGCGGAGAAGCCCTGCAGCAACCGGCCGAGCAGCACGAGCACCGGTGCAAGGACGCCGATCGTCGCATAGCCCGGAACGGCCGCGACGGCGAGCGTGCCGATCGCCATCAGCGAAAGCGTGAGGATAAGGCCCTTGCGGCGGCCATGGTGGTCGATATAGGCGCCGAGCACGAGCGCGCCGAGCGGCCGCATCATGAAGCCCGCACCGAACACCGACAACGAGAGCATCAACGAGACGAAGTCGCTGCCGTTCGGAAAGTAGGTCTTGGCGATCGCCGAAGCGTAATAGCCATAGACCATGAAGTCATACATTTCGAGGAAGTTGCCGCTCACCACGCGAAAGACGGTGCGGACTTTCGATTCGGCGTGCGGTGCGGGGGATGCGCTGGACGACATGACGCTCTCGGAGAAACGAGCCGCGCGCGTGAAGCACGGCGGCGGGAAGGAAAAAAGCAACGGCGGTCGCTCGTAGCGGCCCGCAGCGGGCGGACAGCCGAACGCGAGGGTTCAGATCGTACGCGAACCTAGGGATTACCACATCAGGGTTGACCCTAGGGTCGATGCTAAAGCGCCCGGCCGCGCTGACGTATCTCCGGCCACGCCAGCTTCATGTAATAAAACATCGACCAGACCGTAAGAATCGCCGCCACGTAGATGAGCCAGAGGCCCCAAATTCGCGTATCGACGACGACCCGGCCGGGCACGAGCCGTAACGGCTCGTAATAGAGCAGCATCGGAATCGCGACCATCTGGCAGACGGTCTTGAACTTGCCGAGCCGATTGACTGCAACGCTTTTCGACGCGCCGATGTGCGCCATCCATTCGCGCAACGCCGAAATCGCGATCTCGCGGCCCACGATGACGAGCGCGATCGCCGCCTCGATCCGCGCGAGCTGGACGAGGACGAGCAGCGCCGCGGTGACCATCAGCTTGTCGGCAACGGGGTCCAGAAAGGCGCCGAACGCCGACGTCTGGTTCCACTTGCGGGCGAGATAACCGTCGAACCAGTCGGTGAGCGCGGCGAGCACGAAGATCGTGCAGGCCGCGACGTTGCGATAGAACTCGCCCATCGCGGCATCGGGCATGTAGAACACGCCTACGATGAGCGGAATCAGCACGATCCGCAGCCATGTCAGGAAGATGGGGAAGTTGAACGGCATGAGCGAGTGCGGTGTTCTTGAGCGATATCGGAAAATTGCGCGATTATCGCATCTAGTGTCCCGACCCAGGACACTAGTGCAATTGTCGATAGATCTGCTCGGCGAGTTGGCGCGAAATGCCTTCGACGCTCGCGAGCTCGTCGACGCT
>CAYPWK010000300.1:1680-7359 GCA_964414365.1 uncultured Burkholderia sp. | reverse complement strand
CCCGTTTCACGTTCGATACGTTTTGCGTGCGTTGCCGCTCGAATGCTCGTGCCAGGGCTGTCGGAGATAAGGCAGTTCGATGCTCGGCCAGGTACTGCAGCTCTGCACGTTTCAAAACAGAAGCGTCTTCGGTGTGCTGCGCCTGCAGCCGCAGTGCGCGCTCGCAGTCAAACCTCGGCTACACCTAGATTTAGCGCGGATGGCATGCTTCGTGCGAGGGCTCGCACATCTGCGATGCGCTTAATGCGGGCGTATGGCGCAACGCTGGAGCGCGGAGATGAAGGCCATCCTCGTCGGTTTATTATCGGTCAGTCCAGTGATGGTGGTCGCCTACCAGATGGGGCTCGACGCGCAGCAGATCGCGGACGGGATTTTTCGCGTCGTGCGAGCGCTGTTGGTTGCCGCGTTTTGAGCAATTGCCAGTCAACCCGCCCTCAACCCCCGCTTTTCCAACCATTCCCGATTGAACAGCCGTGCGAAGTAGAGACTCCCTTTGTCGCACAGCAGCGTCACAATCGTGTGGCCGGGACCCATTTCGCGGGCGAGCTCGACTGCGGCTGCGACGTTGATGCCCGTGGAACCGCCGACGTACAACCCTTCCTCGCGCAAGAGCCGATAAACCATCGTCACGCAACGCTGATCGTCGATGCGGATCGCATCGTCAATCGGCGTGCCCTCGAGATTCGCCGTCACGCGGCTCGAGCCGATTCCCTCCGTTATCGAGTTGCCCTCAGCCTTGATCTCCCCCGTTTTGACGAAGCTGTATAGCCCGCTGCCGTGCGGATCGGCAAGCACGGTCTTGATCGCCTGGTTTTGCTCTTTCAGAAAACGCGCGACGCCCGCGAGCGTGCCGCCGGTACCCGTCGCGCAGACGAACGCGTCGATCTTGCCCCCGGTATCGCGCCATATCTCGGGTCCCGTCGTTTCGTAATGCGCCTGGCGGTTCGCCAGATTGTCGAACTGATTCGACCAAATGGCGTTTTCCGTCTCATCAGCCAAACGTCCGGCAATTTTCTGATAATTGTTCGGGTCTTTGTAGGGAACGGCAGGCACCGGACGCACTTCGGCGCCCAGCACGCGCAGTAGATCCATCTTCTCCTGCGATTGCGTTTCGGGGATCACGATGACGCACCGATAGCCACGTGCCGCGCAGATATGGGCGAGACCGATGCCGGTGTTGCCTGCGGTGCCCTCGACGACGGTGCCGCCCGGCTTCAGCGCACCGCGACGCTCCGCGTCCGCGATGATGTAAAGCGCCGCACGGTCCTTGACCGAGCCGCCCGGGTTCATGAACTCGGCCTTGCCGAGAATCTCGCAGCCCGTTTCGTCGCTCAGCTTCGCGAGACGAATCAGCGGCGTATTGCCGACGACGCCGACGAATCCATCGACTACTGGCATGGTGCGCTCCCCTTTCCTAAGCCAATGCGGACCTTCTCAGCATAGGTCGGGGCGGGCGAGCGCGCCTAGGACTGCCGAACGAGAGATGCGGAGGGTAGTCCGGTGGGAAAGCGGGTCAGACAGCCGGCGTCACTTGTAATGCTCCAAAAGCACGCCCAACGCTGCAAGCACCGCAAGAATCACGATGATAACGGGCGTGCGCAGCGTGCCCGCGATGACCGGTGCGCTCCGCTCGCACACGCTTTTTGCAATGACTCGAATCGCCACGATAGCCTCCGATTGCACCTGAACGGGAGCGATCTGCGCTGCGCCAGCCGGCCCTCGCGCATGACTCAGCCGAACCTTTCCTTCAGGAATGCCACGAGGTAAGGGGTCGCGGCTGCCGCGACCGTCGATGCCGTGGATGGGTCGATCCCCATTCTTTGCGCGAGCGACTCGGCGATACGACCGGTGAGGACACCTTCCCCACCTTCCACCAGCGACTTGAAAAAGCCATCGCCCCTGACGAGGCCTGCCGCGAACGCGGCGAAAAAGCTCTTGCCCGAATGTTCGCCCATCACACCGGGGTTTTGCTCTTCGACGTGGGCGTGTGCCGTCGCCGCCGCCTGACTGAGCATCTGCTGCGCATCGTCGGCGTTGATACCCTGCGCCGTCAGCGCCTGGGTAGCCTGGCTTCCGTGCTCGGAAGAAAGAAACTCGGAAATCAGCTGCTGTGCGTCCATGGCACGCTCTCCTTCGAAATTCGGCTGTAGGAACCCTGTCCGCAATAGCGCAACGGACAAGCGCGAGTATGCTACCAGCCGCGGATGCATGGGCACTCCCCGCGAGCCCGTCGCCTTACAAAAATTGACGATTGCAACGAACTTTGGCGCTTTCAGTCTCCCATTTCCATGACGAGCAGTTGCGCGCCATCGGCCACCTGATCGCCCACCGCGAACAGCACTTCGGCGACTTTACCCGCCGCCGGTGCGCCAATCGTATGCTCCATCTTCATCGCCTCCATGACGATGAGCGGCTCGCCCTTCTCGACCACCGCCCCCGGCTCGACGAGCACTGCAATCACCTTGCCCGGCATCGGAGCGGTCAGCCGGCCTTCGCCATGCTCCGCATCGGCCGCATGCGCGAGCAGGTTCATCCATTCGAATGCGAGCGTGGTGCCCTGGCAAAACACATGGAAGACGTCGCCGTCGACGAATACGCGCCCCGTCACGCGCGTATCTCCGATGTGGGCGCCGAAGGCATGCGGCTCGTCACCGCGCCACCAGTCGAAAGACTCGGTCCATTGCGCATGGACGAGCGACCGGGCGTCGCCGTCGCGCACGTAGACGACGTTGAACGGCTCGTCGCGCTCGATGTCGCGCCATTCGATCGTTTGCCGGTACGCACTGTTGAGCCGCCAATGCGAGAGCGCATCCCACGGCGAGGCGCCATGAGCCACCCCGCCCTCGCGCGTGAGCAGCGCGGCGCACGCAAGCGCGAGCGCTTCCTTGAATGGCCTCGATCCGGACGCGAAAAGCGCGCCGTGATGACGTTCGATAAGCCCTGTGTCCAGATCGGCGGAGGCAAACGGCTCGCTCGCGACGATGCGCCGCAAGAACTCGACATTCGTCTGCGGACCCACCGCTTCGCAATCCTTGAGCGCCTGCGCGAGCCGCGCGAGCGCTTCATTGCGATTCGCGCCGTGCACGATAAGCTTCGCGATCATCGGATCGTAGAACGGTGTAATCGCGTCGCCCTCACGAACACCGCTATCGATCCGCACGGGTGCACGCGCCGGCGCGCCGATCGTGAACTCCACGGCTTGAGGCATGCGCAGATACCTGAGCGCCCCGGTGGACGGCAGAAAACCGCGCGACGGATTTTCAGCGTAGATTCGCGCCTCGATCGCGTGGCCTTCGAGCGTAAGCTCGTCCTGACGCAAGGGCAACGGCTCCCCGGCCGCGACACGTAACTGCCATTCGACGAGATCCTGCCCCGTGACCATCTCGGTGACCGGATGCTCGACCTGCAGCCGCGTATTCATCTCCATGAAGTAAAACTCGCCGCCCGCCATGATGAATTCGACGGTGCCCGCTCCCACGTAGTCGACAGCACGCGCTGCCGCGACCGCAGCCTCGCCCATCGCGCGGCGCACTTCGTCGGCAAGCCCCGGTGCCGGCGCCTCCTCGAGCACCTTCTGATGACGGCGCTGCACCGAGCAGTCGCGATCGAACAAGTAAACGGCACCGCCATGCTTATCGGCGAACACTTGCACTTCGACGTGGCGCGGGCGCGTCAGGTACTTTTCGATGAGCACACGGTCGTTACCGAAACTGCTCGCCGCTTCGCGCTTGCACGAAGCCAGCGCCGCGGCGAGCTCCTCGCCTCGCTCGACGACGCGCATTCCTTTTCCGCCGCCGCCCGCGCTCGCCTTGAGCAATATCGGGTAGCCGATCTTATCGGCCTCGCGGCGCAACAGTTCAGCGTCCTGATCATCGCCGTGGTAGCCGGGCACGAGTGGTACCGCGGCGGCGTGCATCAATGCTTTGGCCGCGGCCTTGGAGCCCATGGCCGCAATCGCGGAAACAGGCGGCCCGATGAAGACAAGCCCGGCCGCTTCGCATGCATGCGCGAAGTCTTCGTTCTCCGAAAGAAACCCGTAACCGGGGTGAACGGCTTGCGCCCCCGTCCGCCTTGCGGCATCGATGATTCGCTCGATGCGTAAATAGCTGTCCGCAGCCGCCGATCCACCGATATGCACGGCTTCGTCGCATGCGGCGACGTGCTTGGCCGTTGCATCTGCGTCCGAATAAACGGCGACGCTCGCGATACCGAGCCGCTTGCAGGTCGCGGCAACGCGACAGGCGATTTCCCCGCGGTTCGCGACCAGGATCTTTTTGAACATGAAAGGTCTCGCAAGTGAGCGGCTTACCCGTCCCGCGCGTCGGCCGGGATCGTCGAGTGAGTCGGTCGGTCAATCGCGCCACGAAGGCGCACGTTTTTCCAGAAACGAGGCCACGCCCTCGCGCCCCTCGGCGCTCGCGCGGATCCGTGCAATACGCGCGGCCGTATCGTCGATGAGCGCTTCGTCGAGCGCGCGCCCCGCAACATCCTGCACGAGGCGCTTCGATTCGCGCACGGCCTCCGGGCCATTCGCGCAAAGCGTGGCTGCGATCTTCGATACCGTCGCGTCGAGCGCCTCCTGACCGACCGCTTCGTGAACGAGGCCCAAACGCAGCGCCGTCGCGCAATCGAACTGCTCGGCCGTGGTGAAGTATCGACGCGACGCCCGTTCGCCGAGTGCCCGCACGACATAAGGGGCGATCGTCGCGGCAATCAGTCCCAGCCTCGCCTCGGAGAGGCAAAACCGCGCACTGTCGACGGCAACGACGATATCGCTCGCGGCGACGAGGCCAACGCCCCCTGCGTATGCATCTCCCGACACGCGCGCAATCACGGGCTTCGACGAGCGGTAGATCGCGGCGAGCATATCGGCAAGCCGCCTCGCATCGGCGCGGTTCTCCGCGTCGGAGAACGACGCCATTTTCTTCATCCAGTTCAGGTCGGCACCGGCGCAAAACGCTGCACCGTTTGCCGCGAGGACGATGGCGCGCACGTCGTCTCGCGTATTGAGCTGCTTGAACGCGTCGGTCAATTCCGCGATCATCGCCTCGTTGAACGCATTGCGCACGTCGGGGCGATTGAGCGTTACCGTCGCTACGTGCTCCGAAAACGCAACTTCCAGCATCGCATACTGCATCGATCATCTCCTGCCGAACTCGTTAGCCGTCGACCACCGCTTTTCGAATACGCACCGCCTGCACCTCTGCATTGCCCCTCGTAAGTAGGACGTCACATCCGGAACACGCCGAAACGCGTTTCCTCGATCGGCGCATTCATCGCAGCAGACAACCCGAGCCCGAGCACGTCCCGCGTATGCGCCGGATCGATGACGCCGTCGTCCCAAAGACGCGCACTGGCGTAATAGGGGTGCCCTTGGTGCTCGTATTGATCGCGGATCGGCTTCTTGAACGCTTCCTCTTCCTCGGCGCTCCAGGTGCCGCCTTTCGCCTCGATGCCGTCACGCTTGACCGTCGCGAGCACCGAAGCAGCTTGCTCTCCGCCCATCACCGAAATGCGCGCGTTGGGCCACATCCAGAGAAACCGCGGCGAGTAGGCGCGGCCGCACATGCCGTAATTACCGGCGCCGAACGAACCGCCGATGATCACGGTGAACTTCGGCACCTTGGCCGTCGCGACAGCTGTGACCATCTTGGCGCCGTTGCGCGCAATGCCCTCGTT
>CAYPWK010000300.1:0-1670 GCA_964414365.1 uncultured Burkholderia sp. | reverse complement strand
AAATAATGGCTGTTGACACCGGCCGAGTGGTAGGTTATGATGCAGCGCGCAATGCCCTCGTTTTCGTACTTGCGTCCCACCATGAAGCCCGTGATGTTCTGCAAGAAGACGAGCGGGATCTTGCGCTGGCAGCAAAGCTCGATGAAATGCGCCCCCTTGACGGCCGACTCGGAAAACAGAATGCCGTTATTCGCGACGATGCCGACGGGATGACCCCAGATATGCGCGAAGCCCGTCACGAGCGTGGTGCCGTAGCGGGCCTTGAACTCGTCGAACTCTGAATCGTCGACAATGCGGGCGATGACTTCGCGGACGTCGAACGGCTTGCGCGTATCGACAGGGATCACGCCATAGAGACTTTGCGCATCGTAGCGCGGAGCTTTGGGCTCTCGCACCGCCACCGGCATCTGCTTCACACGGTTGAGCTTCGAGACGATGCTGCGCGCGATGGCCAGCGCATGGGCATCGTTTTGCGCGAGGTGATCGGCCACGCCCGAGAGCCGCGTATGCACGTCGCCGCCGCCGAGATCCTCGGCACTCACTTCTTCGCCCGTCGCGGCCTTCACGAGCGGCGGACCGCCGAGAAAAATCGTGCCTTGGTTCTTGACGATGATCGATTCGTCGCTCATCGCGGGCACGTATGCGCCACCGGCCGTGCACGACCCCATGACGACGGCGATCTGAGCAATGCCGGCCGCCGACAGGTTTGCCTGGTTGTAGAAGATCCGCCCGAAGTGATCACGATCGGGAAACACCTCGTCCTGATTCGGCAAATTGGCGCCGCCGGAATCGACGAGATAGACGCACGGCAAGCGGTTTTCGGCCGCGATTTCCTGCGCGCGCACGTGCTTTTTTACGGTGATCGGATAGTAGGTGCCGCCCTTGACCGTCGCGTCGTTGCAGACGATCACGCACTCCTGACCGGCGATACGCCCGATCCCGGTGATGATGCCGGCGCCCGGCGCGGCGTCGTGATACATGCCGAACGCGGCCAGTTGCGAAAACTCGAGAAACGGCGTGCCCGGATCGAGCAACTGTGCAATGCGATCGCGCGGCAGCAACTTGCCGCGCGAGACATGCTTGTCACGCGCCGCCTGCCCGCCGCCCAACGCGAGATGCGCCACCTTCCTGCGCAGATCGGCGACGAGCGCTTCGAGCGCGGCCGCGTTCGCCCGAAATTCCTCGGAGCGCGGATTGAGTTTGCTTTCGATGATCGGCATAAGGTCGTTCGCCTCGACTCACGGCCGTCATCCCAAGCACGGCCGAACGTTCGTTTTCTTGAAGAAGGGCGGATTCACGCGGTTTCGGCGAACAGCTCCCGGCCGATCAACATGCGGCGGATTTCACTGGTGCCGGCGCCGATCTCATAGAGCTTAGCGTCGCGCCAGAGGCGCCCCACCGGGAATTCGTTGATATAGCCGTTGCCGCCGAGAATCTGAATCGCCTCGCCAGCCATCCAGGTCGCTTTTTCGGCCGTGTAGAGAATGACGCCCGCGCAATCTTTGCGCACCTGGCGCACGTGCTCCCGGCCGAGCGTGTCCAACTGACGGCCGACCGCATAGAGATAAGCGCGGCAGGCCTGCAGGGTCGTGTACATGTCGGCGAGCTTGCCCTGGATCAACTGGAACTCGCCGATCGACTGGCCGAACTGCTTGCGGTCGTGGATGTAT
>CAYPWK010000299.1:0-7378 GCA_964414365.1 uncultured Burkholderia sp. | reverse complement strand
CAGGCGCCTTCCGGCGAGGCAAGAGATCCGGAGCGGATCGCGATCGGCTATGAGGGCCCGCGCCGCCGGGTCTTGATCGTCGACGATGTGGAACTGAATCGGGCCGTGGCCTCGAGCCTGCTCGCCGGTCTCGGCTTCGACGTCGTCACCGCCGGCTCCGCGGCCGAGGCTACGGCGAAACTCGTGGATTTCGAAGTGTCGATTGTGTTGACCGACGTCGTGATGCCCGGCGTCGACGGTCTCGAATGGATCAGACAATTGCGCGCGTCCGAGCGTTATCGGCGGTTGCCCGTCATCGTCATGTCGGCGAGCTCACTACGGGGCGATATCGACAAGAGTCTCGCCGCCGGTGCCGATGCGTTCCTCTCGAAGCCGCTCGATTTCGACAAGGTGCTCGGCGAGATGGCAACTGTGCTCGAACTGCAATGGATTTACGATGCGCGGCCGGCGCCGGAGTTGTCCGAGCGCGTGCGCTTGCCGGCCGAGCGATTGCCGACCCCGGGCGTCGAGCGTATGAGAGAGCTTCACTGCCTGGCGCGGATGGGCGATATGCGCGGCGTACGGCGCTGGGCCGAAGCGGCGGCTGCCGCCGACCCTTCTCACGCGCCGTTTTCGGCGGCCCTCGAGGCGCTGGCCCAGGCGTACCAGTCGAAACAGCTGCTTGCGTTCGTCGAGCGGCATCTCGATGCAGGGAACGAGTCATGACGGTGACCGCAATGGCGAAGCAGTCGCCGCCGGCCTCGCTTCTCATCGTCGACGATGCGCCCGCGAACCTCGGTGTCGTCGTCGATAGTCTGACCGATCGCGGATTCCGTGTTCTGATCGCACTCGACGGTGAGGAGGCGATCGAGCGCGCGCGCTTTTCGCAGCCGGACCTGATATTGCTCGACGTCAAGATGCCGGGGATGAGCGGCTTTGAGACATGCCGCAAATTGAAAGCGGATTGGCGAACTCGCGACGTCCCCGTTATCTTCATGACGGTGGCCGACGACATCGACGACATGGTCGAGGGATTCGACGCGGGCGGCATCGACTATGTGACGAAGCCGGTGCGGATCGAGGAGATGATGGCGCGCATCAACGTCCATCTCGCGATGCGAGCGATGCACCGAACGCTGATCGAGAAAAACCGGCGGCTCGAGAACGAAGTGGCCGTGCGCGAGTGCGCCGAGCGCGAGCTCTCGCGCGTTCGCGATGAGCTCGAAGCACGCGTCGCCAAGCGAACCCATGAGCTGGCGCGGGCGAACGCGGACTTGCGCGCGCAGCAGCGAGAGCTGCTCGAATCGCGCGAACAGCTGCGCGAGCTGGGTGCACACATGGAGGCCGTGCGCGAAGAGGAGCGCAAGCGCATTGCGCTCGAGATTCACGACGAGCTCGGGCAGCTGCTGACCGCGCTGAAGATGGACGTGTCGCTGCTGAAAATGCAGCTGAGCGATCCCGAGGTGCTGAAGAAGGTCGCGGAGATGCGCGAGCTCGTCGAAAAGACGATTCTCATGGTGCGCAATGTGGCGAACCATCTTCGGCCTGCCGCCCTCAACTTCGGCCTGGCGTCCGCGCTAGAATGGTTGGCCGAGGAGTTCAGCAAGCGTACGGGCATTCCCTGCCAGTTCCTCATGAATGCATCGGAGCCGGTGCTCTGCGACGCGCACGCGACGGCTGTTTTTCGCGTCGTGCAAGAATCGCTCACGAACGTCGCGCGCCACGCGCAGGCGACGCGCGTGCACGTAACCGTCACGCGCAACGATGCGGGCTTCGAGCTCCACGTGAGCGACAACGGCTGCGGCTTCGACCCTGCGGCCGCCGGCAAGCACGATTCATACGGCTTGCTCGGCATGCGTGAGCGCGCCAGGCTGATCGGCGCCTCGTTACAGATCGACAGCGCCCCGCAGTCGGGCACTGTCGTCTCGATCAGCGTTCCCCTCAACAGCCATAGCGGAAAGTAACATGATCAGAATCCTGATCGCCGATGACCACGCCGTTGTGCGTAGCGGACTGAAGCAAATCGTCGCCACGGCGACGGATACCGTCGTCGTCGACGAAGCCGCGAGCGGCGCCGATGTGCTCACGAAGCTGCGCACGAACACTGTCGACCTGCTGACGCTCGACATGACGATGCCTGGCATCAGCGGCGTCGACCTGATCCGGCGCGTGCATGCCGAGTATCCGGCCATGCCGATCCTCATCCTCAGCATCCACAACGAAGCGCAGGTCGTCTCACGCGCATTGCGCGCCGGCGCCTCCGGCTATGTGACGAAAGACAGCGATCCCGAGATCTTGCTGGCGGCGATTCACAAGCTCGCCGCGGGCGGGCGGTTCATCGATCCGCAGCTCGTCGACGCGATCGTATTCGAGCGGCACTCGGGCGACACGCCGCCGCACGGCATTCTTTCGGATCGCGAGTTCGAGGTTCTCCGCCTGCTGGCGGCGGGAAGAAGCATCAACGAGATCGCCGACGCGTTCGCGCTGAGCGCCAAGACGATCAGCACGCATAAGCGAAGGCTGATGCAGAAGTTAGGGCTCAGCAACAGTGCGGAGCTGATTCGCTATTCGATTCGGCATGGGCTCGTTGCGGAGTAGATCCGCGCAGGGCAGGGCGGGCCCCATTCCCGAGGGGCGAGGTGTCGGCTGCGCTCGGGCCGGCGCCGCCCTAGGCGCCGGCTCTGGCGCTCGCTAGTGCAGCCTGCCGAACACGAGGTCGGCGCCTTCATGGGGTGTGATGCCGACCTGGTGGTAGCCTTCCAGACGCTCGGCTGTCGCTTCGTCAAGCTCGTACTCGGGCTCGACATAGCCCTCGCTCAGGGCGAAGTAGTACCAAGTCATCACCCATTGGCGCAGCGCAGTCTCCTCGGGCCGCAGTTCCCAAACTTCGTGGTCGACGACGCAGGTGTTCATCTCGGCGCTCCCGTTCGTAATAAAACTAAAACGATGATCGTTCGGCATTTATGCCGTCATGCACGACGGCCGCGCCGGCCCGTCGTGCTTGAGATTCATCCTACGCGGGCCGCCCGAGTTCTTCGATAGGAAGACGCGGATTGTCGGGTAGGGATAGGTTGCGTCGTATGTAGGGATTTTCTGGCAAGGTGTCGGCGGTGCTTTGTATTGGGCGCCGGCCCTTAAAGTCAGACTATATGACGCACGATCATCATTCGTCAGTCGAGAGGGCAAACCGCTAAAAAGTTCCCCGTTGCGCGCCCAACGTCTGCGGCGACATCGAAGGACGCTCGGCCGTGGAAGCTCGAAACGCCTGCCAAGCCGGTCAGCCTGCCAGCTTCCTGAACGCTTCGATCACCGCGTCGCCCTTGAAAGGCTTCACGATCCATCCCTTCACGCCGGCCGCTTTGCCGCGGTCTTTCATGGCAGGGCTGCTTTCCGTCGTCAGCATGATGACGTTGACCGCAGCATTGCCGAGCTCGCCGCGGATCTTCTCTACCATCGTGAGGCCGTCCATGTTCGGCATGTTGACGTCGCTGACGACGAGCTTGATCCCGGGATTCGCCTTCAGCTTCGCGAGTCCGTCCTTGCCGTCCACGGCCGTGTCGACCTCGAACCCGTTCTTGCGCAAAAAACCCGCCACTTCGTCGCGGACCGTGCTGGAATCGTCTACGACCAATATCTTCGCCATGTTGTTTCCTTCAATCTCCGATTGATGCGTTTTGATCTTCAGAAGAGCTCGAGCTCGCCGCTCGTCTGCGCTTCGCTTGACGATGTGTCGGCAACGAAGTCGATCGGGGCGTGCGCGCAGACACAGAGCGTTGCAGCGAGACGAACGTTGCCGTCGATCACGATCTCGTACAGCGACTCCCAGGCAGGGTGCAGCTCGCCGAGATGCGCGATGCAGGCGCTCGCGAGCACATACGGCGTTGACATCCCCAAGTCGGGGAAATGCTCGACGAGCGCCTGGTTGATCGCGCCGCAGCAGAGATTGGCCACTTCCATGAACGCTTCGGCCAGCGGTCGCGTATCGTCGTCCCGGACGAAATACCGGCGCGTCGTCTCGTCGTCGCTGAAATGCAGGCCTAGCAGCAGGCGAAACGAGATCGAGGAAATGGTCAGGATGACTGCCTTCTCGTTTTCGGCCGACGCGTGCGTGCCTGTTTCGGCGTGCGCGATCTCGCAGACGTGACTTTCGTCTGCGACGAGGCGCGAGCGCGCCGCGCGCTCGAAGATGCGCGCCAAACTGTCTTTCGCTTGAGCGCTGATCACGTCGATGCCTGCGAGATCTTCGATTCGAGCTGGCTCGCAAGCGCATCGACGCTGCCGAGCGATGCCGTGATCATCTTCCCGCCGGCCTGGATGTCTTGAAACGTGGCCGTGGTAACCAGGTCGTTGCGGTGGAGGCTGTTTTGATAGCTCTTCGAGAGTTCCTGCGAGCGAGTCGCGAGTGTCCGGACTTCGCTTGCCACGATCGAGAATCCGCGCCCGGCGGTGCCGGCGCGCGCGGCTTCGATCGACGCGTTCAACGACACGATGAGTACATGCGCCACAATCGCAGAGAGCTCTTGATTCTTCTTGTGCATGTCGTGGTTTTGCGTCATCAGCGAGGTCATCTGCTCATGCCAGCGCTCGAATGTTCCCGAGAGGCCTCGCAGGCGAGCGGCCTCGCCGGCTAACCGGCGGGCGTCCTCGAGCCAGGCGGCGCGTTCAACCTGCGCCTGCGCGAGCGCCGCACTGAGCTCGCTCGCGTTCTCGGTCGCCGTTGCGAGTTCGCTCTCGAGCTCGGCAATGCGCGAACGCGCCTCTTCCAGCTGCCCCTGGTATTGCTCGATTCGTTGCCGCTCCCGCGCCTCGGCCGCCGATAGTGCGGCCTCGCGCTGAGCGCCGGCTTCGACGCTGAGCCGCGCCGCCGTTCGTTTGCTTGCCCACGTGTGCCATGGGAGGGCGGCCGTCAGACCGAAGATGCCGCCGATCAATGCTACTGCGAGATGACTTGCGTTCACTGCCTCTTCCTTGCTTCTTTCATTCGGCTACCGCGTCGACGCGAAACTGCCCGGGGCCTGTCGATTCGCGGTCGAGACTATCCACAGCGAAGCAATCCGGCAGCGAGATGATCGTCTGGAAGTGGCGATAGGGCTCCCCTTTGCGATCGTCGGTGAAGCGCAGCGAGATCGTGCCGTTCTCGCGCTTCAGGAAGTCGCGCACCGCGTCCATCCCGACCCCGCGCCCCGACACCTCCGTCACCTCCTTGGCCGTCGAGAAGCCTGGCCGGAAGATGAACTCGGCGATCGCTTCGTCGGTTAGTGCGGCGTCAGGCGCGATCCACCCTTTCTCGGCGGCGATACGCTTGATTCGCGCGAGCGAGAGGCCACGGCCGTCGTCGCTGAGCGTAATCTGCAGCGCGCCGCCGTCGACGCCGACTTCGATATCGATGACGCCCGCGGCCGCCTTGCCTTGCTTCTCACGCTCGCTTGCCTGCTCGATGCCGTGATCGATCGAGTTGCGCAGCAAGTGCGTGAACACATTCTTGAGCGTGCCGGCGATCGAACTGCGCACGCGGTAGCCGTTGTCGTCGATCCGCACCACGGGCGCTGGCTTGCCGAGCTCCTGCGCGAGCGAGGGCAACGACTCGAGCGGTGCCGAAAGCGCCTCGCCGATCGATTCGGTGCCGAAGAGCCTCAGCGTTTGCCGCAGCGAGTCGCGCATGGTCAGTAGATCGCGGACGCTTGCCGGGTCAGCCTGATCGATGAGCCGCAGGCTGTCGTGAATGTGCGCCTCGTCGACGACGACATAACGCTCGCGATCGCCGGTCGCCCCGGGGCCCTTGCGTCCAAGGCTCACTTCGCTGATCTGCGCGTAGCTTTCGATGGCCTCACGCACGCGTGCGAGATCCTGCATCAGCGCCTGCTGATCCCATTCCCGGGCCGCTTCCGATCGGCGCAGTTCCTCATAGGCTTGCTCGGCCTCGTGCACGATATTCGTCAGATGCTGGAGGCTGTAAGTGCGCGCGTTGCCCTTGATCGTATGCATATTGCGGAAGAGCTCCGCAATGGCAGACCCGCTTGGCTGCTCGTGCTGGCGAATGATCCGCTCGCTTTCGCTGATGAAGCGCGTGGAGCTCTCCACAAAGTGATGGAACTTGTCCTGGCTGACCGCGAGGATCTCGCCGATGATCTCGAGCCGCCGCTTTTGCTCGCTCGCCTGCGCTGCCAGCTTGCGCAGTTCCGTGACGTCGCGCACGCAGAGCATCAGGCGGACGATCGTGTCGGTCTCGTCGGTAATCGCCGACCAGCTGAGATCGAGGATTTTTTCGCGGCCGTCGGCCATCCGCTTCGCGATCTCATTGACGAGCAAATGCTGATTGAACTCGAAGTTGATGCTGTCCTCGCCGAGACAGGCGTGAATCGCCGCATCGATCTGCGCAAGTTCGTCGGCGCCGAGCGCCGTCTCGCCGAAGACCAGGTCCATGAGCGGCCGGCCGGCAATGTCGTTCGTCTCGAAGATCGTCTCGAGATAGGCCGAATATTCCGCGTGCACGACCGCGCCTTCCACTGCGGTCAGAATCCCTTGCGGCATGTTCTGCAACATTGCCTGGATATCGGCGGTCTTTTGCTTGAGCTGGACCGAGCTCAACTGGATCTTCTCGATCATCTCGTTGAACGCCACAATCGAGCGGCCGATCTCGTCCATGCGCCCCACGGGCACACGCCGCGTAAAGTCCTGGCTCGACGCGATCTCGCTCATCTCCTGCTGCATGCGGATCAACGGGCGCGTGATCTGGCGGTAGAGCAGGAGTCCGATTGCGGTGAGCAGCACCACGGCGCCGGCCGTCACACCCGCGATCGCCGTCGTTGTCGTCGCAAGCCTGCCGTTGAGCGCGTCGATGGCGTCGTCCTTCTGACGGTTCTTCTCGATACGCAGCGTGTCGACAATGCCTTCGAGCTCGTCGCGATATTGCGCGACGTTCGCGAAGAGATACGCTTGCGCGAGCGCATCCTTGCCGTCGGCTTTCATCTTCGCCGTGTCGGCGATCGCGGCGAAGTAGTTGTCGAGGCTTTCCCGGGCCTGCGTCACGAGGCCTTGCTGCGCATGGCTCGCCGCCGCTTTCGCCTGCACATCGAGCCCTTGGCGAAGCTGGACCTCCTTCGCTTTCAATTGGTCCTGGGCCTGAGTCACCATGTTGCCGTCGGGCGCGTAGACGAGCGTCATCGTGGCGATCTGAACGTCCTTCACCGCGGAGACCAGATCGGCGGAAGCGAGCGCGCTCGGCACCACGCCCTGGGTCACCTGCTTGACGTTCACCGCGCTCGTGCGCGTTTGATAGACGGCATAGATGCCGATCGCCGACAACGCGACGAACATGGATACGACCAGCAAGGTAATACGATGCCGGATGCTCATTTGCACGATCCCCGATGCATAGCTGCAGTTCTTGTTGGTGCGC
>CAYPWK010000298.1:0-7383 GCA_964414365.1 uncultured Burkholderia sp. | reverse complement strand
GTGCAAATCAGCGATTCGCATATCGGCTTCAACAAAGCGCCCAATCCCGACGTAGCGTCGACGCTGAAAGCCGCGCTCGAGCGCATCGACGCGCAACCGGACCGCCCCGACTTCATCGTACATACGGGTGACCTCACGCATCTGTCGAGGCCCGACCAGTTCGATACGGTCTCGCAACTGATGCGCACTTCCCGCACGCAGCAGCAGTTCTACGTGCCCGGAGAGCATGATGTCATCGGCGACAACGGCGCCGAGTTTTTTCGACGCTTCGGCCAGAAAGACGCAACGCCCGGGGGATGGTACAGCTTCGATCACCACGGCGTGCATTTCGTCGCTCTGGTCAACGTGCTGAACCTCAAGGCAGGCGGACTCGGCTGGCTCGGCCCCCATCAACTCGCCTGGCTCAAGAACGACCTGGCGGGCCGCTCCGCGGAGACGCCGATCGTCGTGTTCGCGCACATGCCGCTCTGGGCGATCTATCCCTCCTGGGGATGGGGCACCGACGACTCGGGCGAAGCGCTCTCGTTGCTGCGGCGCTTCGGCTCCGTGACCGTCCTTAACGGGCACATTCACCAGATTCAACAGAAGGTGGAAGGCCATGTCACTTTCTATACGGCGCGCTCGACGGCGTACCCGCAGCCCGCACCCGGCGTGGGCCCGGCGCCCGGCCCACTCAAGGATCTGCCGTCCGGCAAGCTTGCCGACTATATCGGCGTGCGCTCGGTACGCCGCGTACAAACCGGCGGGACGCTCGCACTGACTGAGGAGACGCTCGCATGAACTCACGACTTCAAGAGCGCCGCGCCGCCGCCGTCCGATTGGCGGTCGGAGCGCTAGCCCCGCTTGCCCTGCTGATGTCGATGGCCCACGCCGACGACAGCGCGTCGCCATCGCCCTCGGGCGGTGCCGCGACGACCTACAGCGTCGACATCCGCAACTTCGCCTTCGCCCCGAAGGAGTTGACCGTACCGGCCGGGGCGCGCATCGTCTGGACCAATCGCGACGAGGAGCCGCATCTCGTCGTCAGCGTCGACGGCGCATTCAAGCCCTCACAGGCGCTCGACACCAACGATTCGTTCGCAACAGTACTCGCGAAACCCGGCACCTATCAGTACTACTGCGGGATTCATCCGATGATGGTCGGACGGATCGTCGTGCGCTGAGGCTTCATGCGATCGACTACCGCGAGCGGTTACACGGGAATAAACTGGGCGCGCGGCCGGTATCAGGCCGTAAAACCCGGAGGGGCCAGGGTGGCCGAGACCGATAGCAAGGGCGAGCGCTCGCTCAACGACGCCGAACGCAGCCGACGCTTCCAGCAGTTGGCATTGCCGCATCTCGATGCGGCCTACAATCTTGCGCGCTGGCTTGCGGGCAATGCGAGCGACGCGGACGACGTCGTCCAGGAGGCGTTCATGCGCGCGTTCCGCTTCTTCGACTCGTTTCGCGGCGAGAACGCGCGACCGTGGCTGCTCGCGATCGTACGCCGCACCTGGTACACCGAGTGGCAAAGGCGCACCTCGTCGCATGAGGTGGCCGCGTTCGACGACGAGATTGATCGGGCCGACGAGACGGCAATCGACGGCTGGGGCACCGCGCCGAGCGATCCGCAGGCACTGCTGATTCGAGAGGAGGACACGCGGCTCGTGCATGAGGCGCTCGCGCAACTGCCGGTCGAATTCCGCGAAGTGCTCGTTTTGCGCGAGCTCGAAGACATGAGCTATCGCGACATCGCGGCCGTCGCGGATCTGCCGATCGGAACGGTCATGTCGCGGTTGACGCGTGGGCGGCGCAAACTCGCGGCGCTATTGAACGCGCGGCTGGCGTCGCGCGGCCTCGACCATTCGCCAACGCTCGGGCCGGCCAACGCGGGAAGTGTCCGCGCGCGGCCCCATTGCGAGGGAGACGCCTGATGGACTGCAAAGAAGTGCGGCCTCTCATCGATGCCTATGTCGATCGCGAGCTTTCCGCGTCAGAAGCCCGGGAAGTCGAGGCGCATCTCGAGCAGTGCGCCGAATGCCGTCGCGAGAGTGAAGCCGTGCTCGGAATCAGCCGTGCCGTACACCAAGCCGCCTACCACCGAGCCCCCGAGTCCCTGCGTTCGCGCATCGTGGCAGCGTTGCCGCAAACCATGCCCGCACCTGAGGCTGAAGCGAAGCCGGAACGCAACGCGGCTTGGCAACCGCGTCGCCACTCGCGCATCGAACGCTGGCTCGCCGGCTGGCGCCTGCCGCGCTTCGACGGCATTGCGGCGGGGTCCGGCTACGCGGCCCGGCTCGGCACCCTCGGCGCCGTCGGCGTCGCACTTGTCGCGGCGGCGGCCATTGTCGCCATCACCATCGGGCTCCTTCAGCGGCCGCTCGGCTCACGAGCGTTCGTCGACGAGCTCGTCGCGAGCCACGTTCGCGCGCAGTTGTCGGGGCGTGACATCGATGTCGTCTCCTCCGATCAGCACACGGTGAAGCCCTGGTTCAACGGCCGGCTCGATTACGCGCCGCCGGTAGAGGATCTCGCATCGAGCGGGTTTGCGCTCGTCGGCGGGCGCCTCGACTACGTCGGTCATCGCCGCGTAGCCGTGCTCGTCTATCGCTACCGCAAGCATGTCGTCGACGTCTACGTCTTTCCCGATACGGATTCGGCGCCGGCTGCTCGGGCCGGTTCGGACGCGCGGACGCTCGAGGGCTATGCGCTCGTCCGCTGGCGTGAGCGCGGGATGATCTGGTGGGCCGTGACCGATGCCGCTCCCGATACGCTGAGTCGGTTCGAAGACGCAATGCAGGCGAGGCTCGGCGCCGGGAGCTGACGCGGCGAGGCGCATTCGCCCTCCGCGATCAATGGCCCCCGATCGATGCTGAGATCTGGTCCGCCAACTCCCCCATCGCACGGCTCAGCGCGGCGGCCTGCCCGGCCGCACCCGTGCCCAAGCCCTGCGTAGCGAGGGTGGTCTGCCGAGTGAGCACCGGTTGCGCGGAGCGTCCCGCCATCAGCGTCCAAGCCGCTTGCATCGTCAGTGCGCCGCTCGGGTCGGCATCGACGTCGAGGACGGTCACGACCAGCTTGCGCGTATCGGCTGGCGCCGGGGCATCCGGAAAAACGAACGATCCTGCCGGCAGACGAGCGTAAAGGTCCTGCGCCAGCACGTTGCGCATCATCTGGCCGAGCGGCGCGCCCCAGCGGTCGTTGTCGCCGACCGCGAGACGGTTCGGCGCAATGCGCGTGACGACTTCGGGACGATCGAGCACCGCCGGAATGTGGACGGCCGACAATTGGACCGGCGGCATCGGTCCCAACGGCATCGGCGCCGAGGCCGGCACGGCGTCGAGCGCGAAGTAGTGTGTCGGCGGGCTATGGCCGCAGCCGGCGGCGAGCATCGCCAGGCCAACGAGGGCCGCGGTCGCGAGCGTCATCCCGTAACGCCATGCTTGCGCCAGCGCCGGCTTCATGGGCCGTCCCCTTGCTTGCCGCGCACGAGCGCCTCCGGATGGCGGTCGAGATAGTCGGCAAGCGCGCGAATCGAGCGGGCCATGTCGGTCATCTCCCGCAAAGCGGCGGGCAGATCGCTCTGGGTTGTCGGATCGCCGCCGAGCGTGCGGTTTGCGGCCGAAACGGCGTTGTCGGCCGCGGTTGCCGTTTGGCGCAACTGCGCGACGAGCGGCCCCACCTGCGGCGATATCTCGCGCATCGTGCGATCGATCTCGGTCACGGCACGATCGATATGCGCGATGCTGTCGGCCACCTGCGGCGACGAGGCGAGCGCGCCTACGCGAGCCGCTACGCGTTGGACGTCGTGGCCGGTCTCCTCGATCGGCAGCGCCTCGACCTTCGCCATGACGCGATCGGCCTTCGTCATCACCTGATCCGCCTTCGACGTAATCGAATCGAGATCGGCTTGCGCGACGCTCGGAATCATCGGCGCGTCGGCGCCCGCCGTCAGCGACGCCTGCGGTGCGCCGGACACGAACTCGAGCTTCACCTTGCGCGGGCCGATGAGCGGTGGATCCTGAGCGAGACTCGCCCTGAGCCCCTCGCCGACGAGCCGCTTCAGCATGTCGTCGACGACGGGGCGCCAGTTGCCATTCGGAGGTCGCGCAATATTGCCGATGCCGAGCCGCGCGGGCTCGATCGCGATCTGCACGGGCGTGCTCAGCGTGCCGGTAGCGGGATCGTACGCGAGGTGCACGCTCGTGACGGCGCCGACCTGGAAGCCGCGCAGCTCGACGGGGGCGCCGTCCTCGAGCTTGCCGACGGCGCCGTTGAAACGCAGATCGTAGGTCACAGTCGGCCCGGACGAGGCCGTGATCGCAGGACGCTTTGCACTGCCCGTGAACTGTCGGGTGGGGTTGCCGGGCCCGGGCTCCATGACGATTTCCGGCCCCGAGAGCGCGTTCTTTATCGACGAGGGGTCGCCGAGATCGATCTGCGCGCCTTTCACGTAGAACTGCGTTCCGCTACGCAGGTAGCGGTCCTCCTTGCGATCGACCTTGAGCTTGATCTCGACGTGCCTCCCGTCCGGCGCAAGCTCGACGTCGGAGACGTCGCCGACCTTCACACCACGCAGCGTGACGATCGTATCGTCGGCCTTCACACCATACGCATCGTCGAGCGTGACGGTCACCGTCTCGCCGCCATGCGTCAGTGCACGGATGCCGAGCCACCCTGCAACGCCAAACGCGGCGATCGGGACTGCCCAAATCCAGCCTGGCCAGGCGCTGCGACGCACCTCGGCTTGCGTGCGGCGCAACCGCACATCGCGCGTTTCGGTCATGGCGGCGTTTCCTGCCCGGCGACGGCCAACGACGGCGACCGCTCGTTGTCGGCGCGCGGCTCTCTCGCACGGACGTCCCACATCAGTCGCGGATCGAACGAGCGCGATGCCAGCATCGTCAGGAAGACGACGAGCGCAAACGCGGTCGCGCCCGCCGCGGGCCGTGCGGATGCGATATGGCCGAAGCGGATCAGCGGCGAGAATGCCGCAATCGTGAAGACGTCGACGTTCGACCAGCGCCCAAGCTCGTCGATCCATCGATAGAGATGCGCTTTGACGCGCAGATGCCGCCGCGAGCGGCGCATGACGGAAGTAATGAACCACGCCATGCCGGCGATCTTGGCGACGGGGATCACGATGCTGGTGCAGAAGACAAGGACGCCAAGCGGCCACAGGTGGACCTGGAACAGATCGGCGACGCCGTCGATGATGCGCGCCGGGGTGTCATGGCCCAGTTCCGTCGATATCGTCATCGGATAAACGTTGGCGGGCACGGTAAGGGGGAGCGCGGCGAGCGAGAGCGCAGCGGCGCGGATAATGGCGTCTCTCTTGCGCGCCCGCAGCGTAAGGCCGCAGCGCGGGCACGGGTGCCCTTCGAACGTGCGCGGCGCGATGCGGTCGCATGCGGTGCACGAGATCACCGGCTCGCCCTTGTGGACCCGTTGCTCGTGCTCGAGCGCGCGCCAGACCGTGCGGCTGTCCAGCGCCGCCCTCGTCAACATCGACATGAGTGCGGCGATGATGAAGCAATAGCCGCCGGGGCCGACCGTGCCGGTCATGTTCTGCGTAACGCGCATGTAGCCGATGAAGCAACCGACGAGGAAGACGTCGGGCATCGCCCATAAGTCTAGCGAGACCGTCAGGCGGTAAAGCTGCCCGAGACCCTTGAAGCGCCACCCGAGCATCACCGCAGCGAGCGCGAGCGTGAGGCCGCCGAAGCGGACGAACGGCAAGACGATACCGAACATGCCGAGCAGTAAGGCGAGTATCGGGAAGCCGTCGGTCCACATCTGGACAATACCCGAAGAGAGCAGCGACGAGCGCTCGCCGTTCAGCATCCGCACGGTCATGAGCGGCGTGAGATTCGCGGGTAAAAGCAGCACGAATGTCGTCAGCGAGCAGGCGAGCGCCGCCCCAATGCTGCGGCCCGTCCTGCGCTCGAGCGGAAAGTGGCAGATACGGCAACGCGCCATCATGCGCTGCGTGAGCGGTGGAATATCTGCAAGCGCGCCGCATTCGGGGCAGCCGATCGTCATGTCACCTCGCATTCGACGGGCCAACGATTCAAGCCGTCGCGCAAGCTTCGTTCCAGACGCTCGGCGAGGTACCCCCTCGACGCTTAAGCCTTCACGAGCCCCTCGAACGGCTTCGCCGTGCTTTTTTGCAAGAAGAGTGCCTCGGCCGTGCGCCGCGCATCGAGCCCGAACGTCTCAGCGGCGGTGCAGGCGATGACGGCGTCGAGCGAGGCCGTCGGCTTCAGGTCGCGTCCTTCATGGAGGTCCTCGGTACGCAAGCCGGGCCAGTCCGCCACGACTCGCCCGCCGGCCACGGCGCCCCCTGCGAGCATCGCCACGGAACCCGTGCCGTGATCGGTTCCTCCCGTCCCGTTCGCCGCGGCCGTCCGACCGAATTCGGTCGCGACGAGCACGGTGGTATCGGCCCAGACAGGCCCGAGGCCGTCGCGCAGGGCAGCGAGCATGGTGTCTAGCGCCTTCAACTGCGCGGCGAGCCGCCCGTTCTGCGCGCTATGCGTATCCCAACCGCCCGTCTCGATCATCGCGATGCGCGGACCGTCGTCGCGCGCGAGGAAGCTCGCGGCCAGCTTGCCAACGCTCGCCGGATCCTGCTTGGCGCCGGCTCGCCCGCCCCCCATTTCGCGCGTGGCCATCGCGGCGTTCCATAGCGGGCCCAGCTGCGCATCGCGCTCGTAGAGCTGTCCGACGCGAAGCAAAAGGTCGTCGGATGGGCCGGGCAAGCCCGATGGGGCGAAGGACGTCACCTGGAACTTGCCACGCAGCGCCGTCGGCACCGTGGGCGCGATAGCGATCGCCTCGGCGTAATTGGTCGGCAACATGCCGACGAGACGGTTCAGCCAGCCATCGCGCACTTTGTAAGGCGAGGCGCCGCCCGTCTCGAGCACGTTCTGGCCGTCGAAATGCGAGCGGTCGCGATACGGCGTTGCAACGGCGTGCACGAAGAGCGCCTGCCCCGCTGCATAAAGCTCGGCCGTCCGCGGCAGGGACGGATGCAGTGCAAACGTGCCGTCGAGCTTCGCTGCCCTTGACACATCGATCGCCAGTTCGCGACGCAACGTCGCATAGGCCGGATCGGCATACGGAATGACGATATTGAGACCGTCGGCCGCGCCGCGCTGAATCACGAAGACGAAGCGGCGCGTCGTGGCGACACGCGCAAACGCGATGTAGGGAGCCACGAGCATCGCGCCCGCTCCCGCCGCCGATACAGTCAGAAATCCGCGACGCGAAATCATCAGATGCTATATGAACGCGTCCCGTTTGCAACAGTTTTCGTGTGTTCTGATAGACAGGATGGGCTGCAGCTCAATTCGCTGACTCGCACCTCATTCTCCGGGCGAGCTCGAAGCTCGTCACCTGATT
>CAYPWK010000297.1:0-7394 GCA_964414365.1 uncultured Burkholderia sp. | reverse complement strand
ATGCTGCGCGCCGCTCACGAGCATGGTCGTTTCGGGCGTTGCGTCGAGGCCCCGGCAGGCCAGGTGGCGCGCCGCCGTCGCGCGCTCGTGCTCGCGCCCGCCGTGGGGCTGATATCGCAGCAGGGACTCCAGATCGCCTGCCGCCGCGAGCTGGCGCAGCGCTGTCCTGAGAAGCTCGGTCTGGTCGGGTGACGACGGATAGTTAAAGGTCAGGTCCACTGCATCCGCGCTCCACACAGGCAGATCAACGCCTTGACCATGGGGCAGAGGCTCCTTGACGAAGGTGCCGCGGCCCGTTTCGCCGCTTACCAGACCCATCGCTTGCAGCTCCGCGTAGACGCGCGTGGCCGTGACCAGCGCCAGGCCCTCGCGGGCGGCTAGGTCGCGGTGTGTCGGCAGACGCGTGCCGGGGCGCAGACGGCCCGCGCGGATGTCGGCCGCGAGCCGATCGACCAACTGTTTGTAGCGGGGCTCCCGCATGGCTGAGTGTATCCATGACAATAATTTGATTGTATTCATTGTCGGCCCTACGATGGCTCAATACAACTTCTCCACCGTACGAGGACGCCATGCACATCGCCATTCTGACGTTCGAGGGCTTCAACGAACTCGACTCGCTGATCGCGTTCAGCATCCTGAACCGGGTCAAGAAGCCCGGCTGGCGGGTTTCGATCGCGAGTCCCGCAGGCAGGGTGCGTTCGATGAACGGCCTTGTGCTGGAGGCGCAAGCGTCGCTGATCGACGCATGCGACGCTGAGGCGGTGCTAGTCGGTAGTGGAGTACTGACGCGGGACGTCGTCGCCGATCGGACGTTGATGTCGCAACTCAGGCTCGACCCGGCGCGCCAGCTGCTGGGCGCGCAGTGCTCGGGTACGCTGATACTCGCGAAGCTGGGCTTGCTGGACGGCGTTCCCGCCTGCACGGATTTGACCACTAAGCCGTGGGTGGAAGAGGCGGGCGTGCCGGTGCTCAATCAGCCGTTCGTGGCCAAGGGGAATCTCGCGACGGCGGGCGGGTGTCTGGCATCGCACTATCTCGCGGCCTGGGTGATTGCGCGCCTCGCGGGCGTGGAGGCTGCGCGCAGCGCGATTCACTATGTTGCGCCAGTGGGGGAAAAGGAGACCTACGTGACCCGCGCGATGGAAAACATCTCGCCATTCCTCTAACTGAAAACCTCTGTCGGGTCCGCGTCCGCACTTGACCGCTGCGCACGCCGGGGCGATGACATGCAAGACATCCAGTACGATCGCACTAAGCTGAACCGACAAGCGACACGGAGGCCATTGTGAGCGAGCAGAACCTAAGCAACGTTTACCGCGACTACCTGGATTGCCTAAACAAGCGCGACTGGTCCTCGCTCGGCCGATTCGTCGCCGATGACGTCATTCACAACGGTCGGCAGATGGGACTATCGGGCTATCGTGAAATGCTGGAACGAGATGTCCGCGATATACCGGACCTGCGCTTCGCGATCGAGCTGTTGGTAATCGAGCCACCTGTCGTCGCAAGCCGTCTGGCGTTTGATTGCAGCCCGGGTCAACGCTTCCTCGGCTTACACATCGGCGGTAAGCGAGTCTCTTTCGCGGAGAACGTTTTTTACGAGTTTCGTGACGGAAAGATCGCGCGGGTATGGTCGGTGATTGACAAGAGTGCAATCGAAACGCAATTGTCGCCGGGTGGGCCCTGGATCTGACCGAAGGCCTTTGCCATCGGCGTTCATGCCGGCCGTCAAGCGGCCGAGGCATTCGTTCGCCGCCATGCGGTCGAGGTGGTAGAAGTACTCGCCCGTCACTTCGGTCTCTGGAAAAGGTGTGAAGGCCTCCACACCGCAACCATGTTGGGCCTTTACCGCAGACCCTGCTGTTAGGGCCCCTAACAACGGATGGATTGCGTTGTCTGCCCGCTCAAATCAGTGACACTCTGACTTTTTGCGCTGGTTAAATGCTCGACAGCAAGAAGCTATCACCGAGCAATGCGCAGGAGCAGAAACAATGACCGTGGCCTTCGTGCTGCACCGTGCCGACGGTGCACCCCTTTTAACCTCGTTTCGCAGGGCGGCGTTCGGCAAGAACGACCCTTTTGCGCGACAGCGGGAGATCGCTTGGGAAGGACCTGACTCGATGGTCGCGGGTCGTGCCAGCGTTATCGGCGAGTTCCAGGTCTCGAGTTTTCCCCACGTTGAAACCATCGTCGTAGTGGAAGGAGAACTCATTCTGGAAGCGGCCGGAGAAGCCCCGTTGGTGCTCGGTCCGCGAGCGGGCGTTGTCATCGGGGCGGGTACAGCGCTTCGCGTCCTGGCCGAATCGCGCGTGCGTTTCGTGTTTTGCGCGGCTGCTTGCGATAAACCGACAAAGAGTGGGCTCTTTCCCCTGCGCGCCGACGCCGACTTCAAGCCCTCGGCTTCGCTACCGGCGGAGGTGCTGCTGAGCCCGGCCCCGCAATGCCGCAGCGACAATGTCTTCACCGACGACGGCGCGGAGTACCTCGCTGGCACGTGGGATTCGACGCCCTACCATCGGATTGTTCGCCCGCATCCCGTGAACGAGTTCATGCAATTGCTGGCCGGCAGCGTGCGGTTCGCGGCGCCTGATGGCAGCGTGCTGTCGCTTGGCGCTGGCGACGCGCTGTTCGTGCCACGGGGCGCACCGATTGGGTGGGAAAGCAGCGATCGCGTGGCGAAGTTCTACGTTGTTCAGAAGGTCCAGGATTCGCTCAAGCGAGATTAATCATGTCCCCTCCGCTGCACCACATCCAAACTTCGTCCACGTTGCCGGGGGCGGCTGACGTTGTCGTGATCGGGGGCGGCATTATCGGCGTCTTTGCCGCCTACTACCTGGCCCAGCGCGGGGTTTCCGTGGCCCTGGTCGAGAAGGGGAGGATCGGCGCCGAACAGTCGAGCCGCAATTGGGGCTGGTGCCGACAGCAGAACCGCGACGCTCGCGAATTGCCAATGGCGAGCAAGAGCCTTGATCTCTGGGAGCGATTTGCCGCCGAATCGGGCGAAGACCCGGGCTTTCATCGCTGTGGGCTGTTGTATCTCAGTAACGACGAGGCCGAGTTGTCCCGTTGGGCGAGTTGGGGCGAGTTTGCAAAGACCGCCGGAGTGACGACGTACATGCTCGATAGCCGGCAAGCTACGCAGCGGGGGCAGGCGACCGGACGCGCCTGGAAAGGCGGCGTCTTTTCGCCCACCGACGGCACTGCGGATCCCGGGAAGGCCGCGCCGGCCGTGGCGACTGCGGTCATGAAGCTCGGGGGCAGCGTGAACCAACACTGCGCGGCCCGAGGCATCGAGCTCGAGGGCGGGCGGGTCAGCGGAGTCGTCACGGAAGCCGGGGTCATCAAGACCAGGACAGCGGTGCTCGCTGGTGGCGCCTGGGCGTCCTCGTTCTGCCGCCAGCTCGGCGTCCGTTTTCCCCAGGCTTCGATCCGCCAATCCATCCTCAGCGTGTCGCCCGTGGAACATCCCTTGCCGGATGCCCTGTTCACCTCTGGCGTATCCGTTACGCGCCGCAACGACGGACGCTACGCACTGGCCATCAGCGGCCGCGCGCGCGTAGACGTGACGCCGCAGTTCATGCGGTTCGCCCCACATTTCGTACCCATGTTCGCCAAGCGCTGGCGCAGCCTTCTTCCGGGAGGCCTGGAAGGCATGCGTGGTGGACACGAGACGCTGAAGCGGTGGCGACTCGATGCGCCCACTCCCATGGAGCGCGTGCGCATTCTGGATCCGAAGCCCGATAGGCCGACGGTGAGGGAGACGCACCGCCGCGCCGTCGAACTGCTGCCCCAACTCCGTCAAGCGAAGATCACGCACGCGTGGGCCGGTTTCGTCGACAGCACGCCGGACGGTGTTCCCGGTATTGGCGAAGTGACCGGCATGCCCGGATTGATTTTGGCAGCAGGCTTTTCCGGACACGGCTTTGGCATCGGCCCAGGCGCGGGCCACCTGATCGCGGACCTTGCCACCGGTGCGGAGCCGATCGTGGATCCCAGACCGTATCGGCCCAGCCGATTCGGCGACTCGTCGTGGGGCAAGGTCGCGGATTTCTAGGTCTGAGCGGGGACGGCGCGCGACACGACGAAAGTCAAAGAGCACTGTCTCGACGCTGGCAGAGCAGGTGGACGTGGTGGTACTGGCGCAGGTCTCGATGGCGCGGCTCGTGCCCGGGTCTTCAGTGATGCACTCGACCTGGTGTGAGGCAAGTTGTCGGCGCTCGAAGACGAGATCCGGCAATGGGAGACTGTCACGATCTCGACGGGCGGCTGAGGCGATCGTTACTCTCTAAGATTTCGGACGAACAGTTCAAGCATCCCTTGCACGGCCGACGCATCGCTTGCCACTATCCCCGAGAGCATCTGGGCTTCCAGAATCCGCACCGTATCCATGCAACGATGGAGTACTTCGCGTCCTTCATCGGTGAGTCGGAGAACGACGATGCGCCCATGGTTCGGATCCGGCTCGCGCGTGATCCAGTTGCGCGACGCCATCACGCTCATGACCTCGTTGGCCGATTGCGGCGTGATGAACGACCGCTCGGCAAGCTGCGCATTCGAGGCCTCGCCGCGCGCTTCCAATACCGAAAGCGCCGTGAATTGCGCGAGCGTCAGCCCCAGCGGCGCGAGCGCCTCCGTCATCTTGCGTCGCAGGATTCTGTCGAGGCTGCCGATGAGATAGGTCAGTCGGGGACGCGCCGCCGCCTTACGTTCCGTCGAGGCCGAGCGCCGGCGGCCGGCGGTTGCGGATCTCGCTTTGGTCCCTTTCGCGGTTTTTGTGGGAGTTTTGCCCGTCATCACACCGGTGTGCTTTAAGTCGAAGACGCCATGTTACCGCGCCGATTTGCGCCGTACACCATCCCCGATGCTTTCATGTGCTGCAATGCGTAGCGTAGATCACGGCGGGATCGACTCGGCGAACATCATGCATCGCATCGACCAGATCCGCGCGATGCGTCAACACCGCGCGCTGGTTGATCGACCCTTTGTCTGTGACCTCGCCGAGGTCGAGGGATGGCGGCACGTCGAGCAGCCGCAACCGCGCGATAGCCGTGGCGCTGCCCGTCGATTCGCGGTTCAGCCTCTCGAGCAGATCGCGGAAGAACGTCCGCACGGCTGGGGCGCTGACGATCTCGAACGCGCTCGCGGACACCGGCAATTGCGCGAGCCGCCGGCAATCCTCAAGCCGCGGAAATACGAGCAGTCCGACATCGTCGCGGTTCAGACCCGTGACGACCACGTCCTGCACATACGGTGCGGCCGCCGAAATGACGCGTGCCCTCATGGGCCCGACGCTCACGAAAGTGCCCGAACTCAGCTTGAAATCTTCGGCGATGCGTCCGTCGAACATCAGGCCGAGTTCCGGGCGCCGCGGATCGACAAACTTCAGCGCGTCGCCACTGCAGTAATAACCTTCTTCATCGAACGATCCGACGGCGGATGCGTCGTTCATCCGCCAGTATCCGCGCATGACATGCGGGCCCCGAAAGCGGGCCTCCAGCTTGCCCGAGACGGGGACAAGCTTCACTTCGCAGCCGGGCGCGGGCATGCCGACGTAGCCGGCGCCCATCACCGGCCCCGTCGTGAACAGACATGCCGGCGAAGTCTCCGTCATGCCGAGACCGGCCATGATGCGGATTCGCTCGCCGCAAAAGCGCTCAGTGACGCTCTGAAGCCGATCCCACGCGGCCTGCGACAGTCCCGCGCCCGCGAAGAAATACACCTTCACGCGCGAGAAGAAAGTCTCGCGCAACTGTGCGTCGGTTTCGAGCGCGCTCGTCAGTTCTTCCCATCCCTTGGGCACGTTGAAGTAGATCGTCGGCGCGACATCGCGCAGATTGCGCAGGGTCTCGTCGAATTTCTTCGCAACGGGCTTGCCGTCGTCGATGTACAGCGTGCCGCCGTTGTAAAGCGCGATGCCGACGTTATGACTGCCGCCGAACGTGTGGTTCCACGGCAGCCAGTCGACCAGCACAGGCGGCTCGTCGGCGAACTCCGGAAACGTTTCGAGCAGCATCTGCTGATTGCTGCACAGCATGCGATGCGTCGTCGGGACGGCTTTCGGCAGCATCGTCGAGCCGGACGTAAACAGGAATTTAGCGATGGCGTCCGGATCGATCGTGTCGTGTGCGGCATCGACTGTCGTGGGAAGCGTGTCGAGCAACGCCGACAGAGGCGTTGCGTGGCGTGGTCCGCACGAGCCCGTGGCCGTGACCACTTCGACATTGCCGGATACAGTGGCGTCGATGGTGGCGGCGAATGTGTCGCCATCAGTGGCGAACACGAGTCCGGGTGTCAGCAGATCGAGCGTGTGGCGCAGCTTGCCGTAATCGCTGGACACGAGCGAATACGCGGGGGAGATCGGCGCATAGGGCACGCCGGCCCACATCGCGCCCAGCGCGACCGTCATGTGCTCGAGATCGTTGCCGGAGAGAATGACGACAGGCCGCTCGGCCGACAGATTGCGATCGAGCAGAGCCTGACCGATTGCGCGGGCACGCGCGAGCATCTGCGCGTAGCTGATACCCTGCCATTCGCCATCGGCGCCGCGGCGCGCGACGAGCCAGCGGTCGGGATGTGCGTGGGCGCCGCTCGCGAGCCGGTCGGTCAGTCGCTTCGGATATGCGCCGAGCGTCGCGCCCGATTCCATGTACCAGACGTCGCCTTCGCGGCGCACGCGGACGGGCGCAAACCCGATCCGCACCGCGCGGTAAGGCACGGACGTCTCGCTGTCGACGTGGGATTGCGTCGGCTGGGAATTCACCTTGTTGTCTCCTATCGACCGCGTTACCGCTTTGGCGCTTACGCGGGTGGGGGCTTGCTCGCGCGACGGGCCGAAGCCCGCCGCGAGGGTCTCAGCCTCGTGCGAAGCATGCCCGATTTCGATTTATATGCCTCATCGCAGCGTTCAGATCGGGTAATGACGTGGACCCGTTTGTATCGTGATCCAACGCAGATCGGTGAATTCGGCAATCGATGCCTTGCTGCCGAAGCGTCCATATCCGCTGCTCTTCACGCCGCCGAAGGGCATTTGGGCTTCGTCGTGCACGGTCGGCCCGTTGATATGGCAGATGCCTGCTTCGATGCGCTTCGCGACCTGCATCGCGCGCGCAATGTCGCGGCTGAACACGGCTGCCGACAAGCCGAATTCGCTGTCGTTGGCGACGCGCACCGCTTCGTCGTCGCTATCGATGCGTAGCACCGTCACCACGGGCGCGAACGATTCCTCCGCATACAGCTTCATCTCGGGAGTCACGCCATCGACGATGGTCGGCTGCATGATCGCGCCATCCGTTGACCCGCCCGCGCGTATCGTCGCGCCATGATCGCATGCGTCCTGCACGAGCGCCGTCGCGCGCTGCGCAGCCTGTGCGCTCACCATCGCGCCGAGCGCGGCG
>CAYPWK010000296.1:0-7432 GCA_964414365.1 uncultured Burkholderia sp. | reverse complement strand
CGGGGTTGAAAGGCGCGAAGGTCGAAAAAGTCACCGAAACGCGCCGCGTGATTCCGGCCGATGGGCTGCCCGTTTTCAGCCGCAGCGACGATTGTCCTGGTGTCGCGGCCATTACGACGAACGCCGGTGTCAGCTTGGGAGCGGTGCTTTCGCAGTTGATCGTGACCGAAATGATTGAAGACGTGCGCGTGAAACTCCTCGATCCTTACCGCGCCGAGCGGTTTCAGGCCTGAAGGCGAAGGTCGCCATATGGTGGCGCGCGGTTTGAGCCGCGCGCCCGATCACCTCGGGGCAAAGCCGCACAGGCTCATCGTCCCCGACAACCAACACTTGTTGTCGGCGCGCGCAGGGCGAGCGATCGCCGCAATGAACGCGCAAGGCGCCGCGCAATGCTTGGCGACGCTTGCGCACACACATGCAACGGCGCAACCGCGGATCGCATTTCGCAGTCGGGCTGCCTCGTTCCGAATGCTGCCTTAATATGTGTGGCGGTTCGAATCGCCACTCGCCCGAACGAACCCCCTTTTTTCCGAAGCGGTCCCCCAGCGAAGACGCCACGCAGGGCGCGGACCGCCTTCGCACGCTCATCGATGGAGTCCTGCTTGACGAAACAAACGCTTCCCGCCGGACTGATGCTGGTGCATGGCAACCGGCCCGAGCGGCTACGCGACCTGATGATCGAATGGATCAAGCAGTACCCGCTGGCCCCGCTGGAAAACGAAGTGATCCTCGTGCAAAGCAACGGGATCGCCCAGTGGCTGAAGCTCGCGTTCGCGGCCGATGCCGACGAGGGCGGTTGCGGGATTTCGGCCGCGCTCGATCTGTCGTTGCCGGCGCGGTTTCTCTGGCAGGCCTATCGCGCGGTGCTCGGCCCGGAAGCAGTGCCGGCCGTTTCCCCGTTCGACAAATCGCGCCTCGAGTGGCGGCTGACGCGTCTTTTGCCGGCACTGCTCGAGTTGCCGGAATACGGCCCGCTCAAGCGGTTCATGGCGCACGACGACGACCAGCGCAAGCGGTTTCAACTCGCCCAGCGTGTCGCGGAGCTCATCGACCAGTACCAGCTCTATCGCGCGGATTGGCTTGCAAAGTGGGCGGCGGGCGACGACGTGCTGATCGACGCGCGCGACGCGCGCACTTCGCTGCCGGACGAGCACCGCTGGCAGGCGGCGCTCTGGCGCGCTTTGCTCGACGATGTCCGCGCGCACGGGCCCGATGACGCCGCAAAGGCCGGGCGCGCGGCGGTGCACGAGGCATTCATGCGGCGCGTCGCCGCAATGGGCGATGGCGAGCGGCCGCGGGGGCTGCCGCGAAGGGTCATCGTGTTCGGTATCTCCAGCCTGCCGCGGCAATCGCTAGAGGTCCTCGCCGCGCTTGCGCGCTTCACGCAAGTGCTCATGTGCGTGCACAACCCCTGCGCGCACTATTGGGCCGACATCGTCGCCGATCAAGATCTCTTGCGCGCGCAGCGTTCGCGCCAGCGCCGCCGGCAAGGCATGCCCGCGATCGTGGACGAGGCGCAGTTGCACCTTTACGCACATCCGCTGCTTGCGGCCTGGGGCAAGCAGGGCCGGGACTTCATCGGCTTGCTCGACGAATTCGATAGCGACGCCGCGCGTGACACCTACGCGTCGCGCTTCACCAGCATCGGCCAACGCATCGATCTATTCGAAGGCGACAGCACGACAACGATGCTGCAGCAATTGCAGGACGACGTTCGCGACCTTCGCTCGCTCGCCGAGACACGCGAGCGCTGGCCGGCGGTGGACCCGCGCGCGGATCGGTCGATCCGCTTTCACGTCGCGCACAGTGCGCAGCGTGAAGTCGAGATTCTGCACGACCAGCTGCTGGCTGCATTTGCCGAGGATCCCACGCTGCGTCCGCGCGACGTGATTGTCATGGTGCCGGACATTGAAGCCTATGCGCCGCATATTCAGGCTGTGTTCGGCATGCTCGAGAGCAGCGATCCGCGTCATATTCCATTCAGCGTCGCGGATCGCGGCCAGCGCCATTTCGACCCGCTGCTCGGCGCGCTCGAAACGCTGCTCGCGCTGCCGCAATCGCGCGTGACGGTGAGCGATGTGCTCGATCTGCTCGAAGTGCCTGCGTTGCGCGGGCGCTTCGGCATTGCGCCCGAGGAGGTGCCGAAGCTGCACCACTGGATCGGCGGCGCGAACATCCGCTGGGGGCTTCACGGCGAGCAACGGGCAAGCCTCGGTTTGCCGACGTCGGGCAACGACGATGCCCCCAATACCTGGGCCTTTGGCCTGCGCCGGATGCTGCTCGGCTATGCGGCGGGCGACAAGTCGAACGCATGGCGCGACATCGAACCCTATGCCGAGATCGGCGGGCTCGACGCCGCGCTCCTCGGGCCGTTGACGCGCCTCGTCGATGCGCTCGACGAGACATGGCGCACGTTACGCGAGCCGGCCACCGTGGAAGAGTGGTGCAAACGCCTGCGCAAGCTCAAGGGCACCTTTTTCGCGCCCGCCGATAGTGACGACGCATACACGCTCGACCGTCTCGACGCGGCGCTCGAAGCATGGCGCGACGCATGCGACGACGCTGCTTTGACCGAGGCACTCCCGCTTTCGATCGTGGCCGACTATTGGCTCTCGCAGTTCGAGGGCGGCGGCCTGTCGCAGCGTTTCTTTGGCGGAGCGGTCACGTTTGCGACGCTGATGCCGATGCGCGCAATCCCGTTCCGCCACGTCTGTCTGCTCGGCATGAACGACGGCGATTTTCCGCGCGCGCGTACGCCGCTGGACTTCGACCTGATGCGGCAAAGCTACCGCCCAGGGGATCGATCACGCCGCGAGGATGATCGCTATCTGTTCCTCGAAGCGCTGCTTTCGGCGCGCGAGCGTCTGCACGTGTCGTGGGTCGGCCGCAGCGTGACCGACAACACGCCGCGCCCGCCCTCGGTGCTCGTGGGGCAGCTGCGCGAGCATCTGTCGGCAGGCTGGCGTCTCGCCGGCGACGAGCGCGGCAAGCCTCATGCGCTTATCGACGAACTGACGATCGTGCACCGGCTGCAGCCGTTCAGCGCCGATTATTTTCCTGCCGAGCCGGAGAGCTCGAAGCTCTTTACATTTGCCAGCGAATGGAGCCAGCTCGAAGCGCCCGACGATACGCTCCATCGTGCCGTCGCTGCGTTGCCGCCCCTCGATCGCGAAGAGCCGCTGTCGGTGCGCGAGCTCGCGGATTTCATGCGAGACCCGGTGAAGTGCTTCTTCCGCCAGCGTCTGCGCGTAGCGTTCGAGGCCGACGCGACGGCAAGCGAAAACGATGAGCCGTTCGAGCTCGATGGGCTTGAAACGTGGCGACTGCAAAACGAGCTGATCCGCGCGCAGACGGCGGCCTTGGAGCGCGGGGAAGACGATCTGATGCCTACAACGCTTGCGCGCCTCGAGCGCATGTATCGCAGCGGCGATTTGGCGAAAGGCGGTTTCGGCGAGCTCCTCGGCGAGGAGTTGCTCGCGCCGATGCCCGACCTCTTCGAGCGTTATCAGGCTGCGCTGCAGCGTTGGCCGCAGCGGCTCGAGGAGCAGTTCGAACTGCGTGTCGAGGCGACGATCGATGCGCGTCGACGCTCGATCGAGGACTGGGTCAGCGATCTGCGTCGGGGTCCGGACGGCGAGCTGGGCCGTGTGATCCTCGATGCGAGCACGCTCGTCAAGGACAACAAATATCGCCGTGACAGGGCGATCGCGTTCTGGGTCGCGCACCTGGCGGCTCAGCTTGCCGGAGGCGCCGTGACCACGGTGGTGATCAGCAAGATCGGCAGCATCGAGTTTGCGCCGGTGGAGCAGGCTGAGGCGTGCGCGCATTTGCTCGCGTTGCTGCGCGCGTGGGACGAGGGCATGCGCAGGCCGCTGCCGCTTGCGGTCAACGCGGCGTTCGCATGGCTCGGGAAGCGGCGCAATGGCCTCGCAGCGCCCGGCGCCGATGAAAACGGCGCGAGCGACGGCCCGTGGGGCGGCGATGAGGCGCAAGCGCGCGAGGCCGCTTGCGCCGCCTACGAAGGGACATCGTGGCAACCGGGCGAGCGGGATATGAACGCCTATGTGCGCCGCGTCTACCCTGATTTCGACGCGCTCGCCGCAAGCGGAGAGTTCGAGAGGCTGGCCGTCGAATTGTTGTTGCCGCTCCACCTTGCCATTCCCGCGATGACACGAACGAAAAACGACGCAAAAGCATGAATGCAACCATGAGCACACCCCTCCCCGCAGCTGCCGAGGTGCTCGATCCGCTGCGATTCCCGTTGCGCGGCAGCAGTCTCATCGAGGCGAGCGCGGGCACCGGCAAGACCTTCACGATCGCGATGCTTTACGTGCGCCTCGTGCTGGGTCACGGCGGCCCCGAGCAAGGCATGCAGGCATTGACGCCGCCGGAAATACTCGTCGTCACGTTCACCGATGCGGCAACGAAGGAGTTGCGCGAGCGGATTCGCGCACGTCTCGTGGAGGCGGCGGCGTACTTCCGCGCGGATCCGGCGGATGCTGCCGACGGCCCGCCAAGCGACGATCTGCTGCACGAGCTGCGCGCGCAGTACGCGCCCGAGGAGTGGTCCGCCTGCGCGCACCGGCTCGAGCTCGCGGCCGAATGGATGGATGAGGCGGCCGTCTCCACGATTCACGCGTGGTGCAACCGGATGCTGACCGAGCACGCATTCGATAGCGACAGCCTCTTCTCGCAGACGCTCGAAACGGACCAGAGCGCGTTGCGCGCACAGGTCGTGCGCGACTATTGGCGTACGTTTCTCGCGCCGCTCGATGCGGAATCGGCCGCGGAAGTACGCCGATGGTTCGCAAGCCCGCACGAGCTGCAGTCGAGGATCGGCGGTCTCCTTGCATACGCGAACCTCTTGCCGGAGGCGCCGGCGCCCGAGGAGGCGCTGAGCGGGGCTCGTGAACGGCTGCAGGCGCACCTCGCGCGCCTGAAGGAAAGCTGGCCCGTATGGGCCGATGAACTGCAAACGATCCTCGACGACGCGCGGGAGAAAAAGCAATTCAATGCGCAGCGCCTGAACCGGGCGAACTGCCAGACGTGGCTCGAGAAGTTGCGGGCGTGGGCGGTGGAGCCGCTGATGATCAAGCCCGCGTTCGCCGACGATGCCGCGATATGGACGCGCCTGACACGAGCCGGGCTCGCCGAAATATGGAAGTCCGGCGACCCGCCGAATCATCCGGCGCTCGATGCGATCGAGGCGCTGCCCGCCGCGCTCGCGGCGTGCCCGACGGCTTGCCACGACGTACTGTGTCACGCGGCCCGCTGGGTCGCGGAGCGCTTCGCCGTCGAGGAGAAGAAGCGTTCGCAGATGGGCTTCGACGATCTGCTGACTCGGCTTCGAGACGCGTTGCACGCTCCGAACGGTGCACGCCTCGCCGAAATCATCCGCCGACAGTATCCGGCCGCGCTGATCGACGAGTTCCAGGACACGGACCCGGTCCAGTACGAGATATTCGACTCGGTCTACCGAATCGCCGAGAACGACACCGAGACGGCGATTATCCTGATCGGCGATCCTAAGCAGGCGATCTACGCGTTTCGCGGCGCCGACATCTATACGTACCTGACGGCGCGTCGTGCGTGCGCGGGGCGTCTCTACACGCTGAAGAAGAACTTCCGCTCCACCGCTGCGATGGTGAGGGCCGTCAATCGCTGCTTCGCGGCGGCGGAGGCACGCGCGGACGGGCAGGGCGCGTTTCTGTTCCGCAACGCCGTCGATGGCGAGAACCCGCTGCCGTTCGTCGCCGCGGACGCGCAAGGCCGCGCTGATGCGCTTCGAGAAGGCGAGCGAGATCTTCCGGCGCTGACCGCATGGTGGTTGCCACCAGCGGAGGGCGGCAAGCCGCTCGGCAAGGACGCCTACCTACGCGCGATGGCGGCTAGCTGCGCGACAGAGATGGTTCGCTTGTTGAACCAGGGGCAAACGGGCCAGGCCGGGTTCGCAGGACCAGCGGGCACGACGCCTTTGCAGCCCGCCCATATGGCGGTGCTCGTCAACAACGGCGAGGAGGCGCGTGCAATCCGCGCTGCGCTGGCCGAGCGCGGCGCACGCAGCGTCTACCTCTCCGACAGGGATTCCGTTTTTCAGACCGAGCAGGCTGCCGAGCTGCGCCATTGGCTGGCAGCGTGCGCGGAGCCCGATGACGGTCGGCTCGTCCGCGCCGCCCTGGCCACGGTGACGCTAGGACTTGATTGGGCGGCGCTCGATGCGCTCACGCACGACGAAATCGAATGGGAATCGCGCGTCCTGCAGTTTCGCGGTTACCGCGATTGCTGGCGCAGCAAGGGCGTGCTCCCCATGCTTCGCCGGCTGCTCAACGACTTTCAGGTACCGCGCCGGCTGTTGGGGCAAGCGAGCGGCGCGTCGGCGAACGGCGAGCGCGTGCTGACGAACCTGCTCCATCTGGCCGAGCTTTTGCAGCAGGCGAGCACGCAACTCGACGGCGAGCATGCGCTGATCCGCTACCTCGACGAGGAAATCGCGGACGAGGCGAGCGGCGCGCTCGGCGACGCGCGGCAGCTTCGCCTCGAAAGCGACGCGGGTCTTGTGCAGGTCGTGACGATTCACAAATCAAAGGGGCTCGAATACCCGCTCGTGTTTTTGCCGTTCGCCTGCAACTTCCGGCCCGCCAAGGCGACCGACATGCCGCTCAAGTGGCACGACGAATCGGGCAAGCTGAACGTGTCGCTCTCCGACATCTCCGTATTGCCGCAGGTCGATCGCGAGCGGCTCGGCGAAGATCTGCGCAAGCTCTACGTCGCGCTAACGCGTGCGCGTTACGCGACATGGATCGGCATGGCGCCGATTCAAGGCGTCGAGTCAAGCGCACTGGGTTATTTGCTCGATGGCGGCCAGCCGATGGCACCCGATGCGCTCGGTGAGCTGCTTCGGCGGCTCGCCGAAGGATGCGCCGATATCCGCGTGGCCGAGGCGGTGACGCCGAGCGACGAGCCGTTTGCGTCGCGCGAATCGCAAGCGCGGCGCGGTGCGGCGCGCACGTCGTTGCAGCGGGCCGTGAGCGAGTACTGGTGGATCGCGAGCTACTCGAGCCTGCGCAAGGTGGACGGCGTGATCGGCGGCACGTCCGCTCATTCGATCCCCGGCCCCTTGGTTGCCGCTCCCTTCGACACGGCGGGACCGCAGCGCGCGGATGCCGTACCGGATACGCGCGGCCAAGACGTTTTCCGGGAACTCTCCGACGCCGATGTGCCCGACGAGCCGGAAGCCATCTGGCCGTCGGCGGCACCGGCAGCAGCCGCTGAACTCGCGGATCGAGCACTCCACGGCTTTCCCCGCGGCGCCGATGCCGGCAGTTTCCTGCACGAGTTGATGGAGTGGGCCGCGACTGAAGGTTTTGCCAAGGTGATCGAACGTCCCGATATGCTCCGCGATACGATTGCGCGACGCTGTAGCCTGCGCGGC
>CAYPWK010000295.1:0-7490 GCA_964414365.1 uncultured Burkholderia sp. | reverse complement strand
GCCCCGCACCGCGCAAACTCAGCGCGGCTTGCCTCGACAACTGTGAGATGAGGCCATTTTTGACCGTGATCGCCGCGAACACGGCCGATGCGGCACTCGCCGGCGACGCAGCTGGCGCGGGCGCGCTCGCCGCCGCCGGCGGAGCACTGAGCGCCCCCGCAGCCGCGATGGCCCTGAGCGTATCGGCCAGCTTCGCGCGCGCTTTGGGATCGTCGAGCACCTCGAGCGCATGCTTGGCCTGATCGGGCGTCAGGACGACGGGAGACGGATTTGAAGCAGCGGCCGCCCCCGACGCGGGCGCCGATGCAGGCGCCGGCGCCGGCGTAGCCGCCTGGGCGATGGTACAGAGCAACGAGAAGAGCAACGCAATGAAAAAGAATTTGCGCATAGAAAAACGAAGAGTCATCACGAATGATGAGGATGAAGGTCGTGAGGGCGCCCGGCCGGGGCCCCTCCGCGATCCCAAAACCTGGCGTGCGCTTGTTGCCCGCGCGTCGCCCGCTGATTGTCGACCGGCACTAGCCGCTAGGACCGTCTATGAGGGCCGACAGTTCACGCCCGTTCGAGCGCAGCCATTTCTCGGACGAGCACGAGCAGCATCGATAAGCTCGCTCCGCCCGAGGCGCGCTGCTCCGCGAGCAGCCGTTCGTAGCGTTCGAGCGGCGCCGCGCGCTTGTCGCGCCAGTTTTCCGCGATAGCATCGGCCGTGGCGCGGCCTGCCGCCTCGGCGAGCGCGCTGGCCGTCAGTGCGCGCTTGAGCCGCGCGAATTCCGCGAGTGCCGCGGCGCGCGCGAGTACGTCCCAATGCGTATGCGTCGGCAGTGCGCCTGCGCGCTCGGCGATGAACCCGTAATTGAGAACGGTGCCGAGCGTGAAATAAACGCCCGCGACGAGTTCGAGCGGCTGTCCCGTCGTCGATGCAATGTCGGCGATGTCGAGCATCGCCGCCGAAATTTCGCCGCTCGCCACGCGCACGGCAAGATCGCCGTCGACGCCGGCCTCTTCGAGCGAACGACGCCGGTCGGCCAGTCGCTCGAGGTCGCTGCCCGGCAATAGTTGGTCGAGCTGCGGGGCGAGACGGTGCACGGCATCGCGGCAACGATCGATCACCGCCGCCACGCTGCCTGCATCGGCACGCGCAAGACCCGGCGCCTGAAAATGCCTCAAGAACCACAACGCCGCGTGCTCGACGAGGCGCGCCACTTCGACGAACATGCGCGCCTGGACATCGTCGGCGACGCGATTGTCGAGCGAGTCGATGCGACCCCAAAGACGGCCGATGTCGAATACGTCACGCGCAATGATACAGGCACGAACGATTTCGCTCGCTGTCGCATCTGTTTCCTCCTGTAACCGATGCACGAACGCGCAGCCGACGCGGTTCACGAGCGCGTTGGTGAGATGTGTGGCGAGAATCTCGCGCCTCAATGGATGGCGCGCGCTCACATCGGCGAAGCGTGCCTGCAACGGCTTCGGAAAGTATTCGCGCAACATGTCTGAGACGAGCGGATCTTCGGGCAAATTCGATTCGAGCAACTCATCGTAGAGCCACATCTTGCTGTAGGCGAGCAGCACGGCACGCTCGGGTGACGTGAGCCCGACCTTCGCGGCCTGCCGTTCGGCGATTTCCTCGTCGGTCGGCAGAAATTCGATTACGCGGTTCAGTCGCCCTGCGCGCTCCAGTGCGCGCAAGAACCGTACTTCGGCCTCGAGCGAGTCGGCCGAATAACGCCGTGCGATCGAGAGGGCCTGCGTTTGCTGATAGTTGTCGCGCAAGACAAGCTCGGCTACCTCATCCGTCATCTCCGCCAAGAGCGCGTTGCGCTGCTTCTCCGTCATCTCGCCGTCGGCCACCACGAGCCCGAGCAGGATCTTGATGTTGACTTCGTGATCCGAGCAATCCACGCCCGCCGAATTGTCGATCGCATCGGTGTTGATGCGGCCGCCCTTTAGCGCATATTCGATACGCCCGAGCTGCGTGAGGCCGAGATTGCCGCCTTCAGCAACCACCTTGACGCGCAGATCGGCTCCGTTCACGCGCACGCCGTCGTTCGCGCGATCGCCGACTTGCGCATGCGTTTCATGTGTGGCCTTCACATAGGTGCCGATGCCGCCGTTGTAAAGCAGATCGACGGGCGCAAGCAGGATCGCGCGAATGAGCTCGTTTGGCGCCAAAGCATGCGCGCGCACACCGAGCGCCTCCTGCACGGCGGGCGAGAGGACGATCGTTTTCGCCGTGCGCGGATAGACGCCGCCGCCCGCCGAAATGCGCGCGGTGTCATAGTCGGCCCAGCTCGATCGCTCGAGCGAGAACAGCCGTTCGCGCTCAGCAAAGCTCGCCTCCGGGTCGGGATCCGGATCCAGGAAGATATGACGGTGATCAAATGCGGCGATGAGCCGAATATGGCGTGAGAGCAGCATGCCGTTGCCGAACACGTCGCCCGACATATCGCCGACGCCGACGACTGTGAAGTCCGTCGTCTGCGTGTCGATGCCCATTTCGCGGAAATGGCGCTTGACCGATTCCCAGGCGCCGCGCGCCGTGATGGCCATCTTCTTGTGGTCGTAACCGACCGAGCCGCCCGACGCAAACGCATCGTCGAGCCAGAAACCGTATTCGCGCGCGATCGCGTTCGCATAGTCGGAGAACGTCGCGGTGCCCTTATCAGCCGCGACGACGAGATACGGATCGTCGCTATCGTGCCGCGCCACGTCGGGCGGCGGAACGATTGCACCGCCGATGCGATTGTCGGTGACGTCGAGCAGGCCGCGCAGGAACGTCTGATAGCACGCGATTCCTTCCCGCATGACGGCTTCGCGATCGACGGCAGGCGGAGGATTCTTGACCACGAACCCGCCCTTCGAGCCCACGGGCACGATGACCGTGTTCTTCACCATCTGCGCTTTCATGAGGCCCAGCACTTCGGTGCGAAAATCCTCGCGTCGATCGGACCAGCGCAAGCCCCCGCGCGCGACGCGCCCGCCTCGCAGGTGCACGCCCTCGACGCGCGGCGAATAGACCCATATCTCGAACATCGGCTTGGGTTCGGGCAGACCGGGCACGCTTTTTGGATCGAGCTTGAACGACAGGTAAGGCAACGGACGCCCGTTCGCGTCGCGCCGGAAGTAGTTCGTGCGCACGGTCGCTGACATGATGCCGAGCAGCTGGCGCAAGATGCGATCCTCGTCGAGGTTCGGCACCTGATCGAGCGCGGTCTCGATTTCGTGAAGGAGCTCCTCGGTCCGTGCTGCCCGTGCCGGCCCGACAGTCGGTGCAAAGCGGGCGACGAAAAGCTCGACGAGCATGCGCGCGAGACCCGGATTGCCTGTCACCGCGCGCTCGATATAGGCATCGCTGAACGTCGAGCCTACCTGCCGCAGATATTTCGCATACGCGCGCAGAATCGACACTTCGCGTGCGCCGAGCTCGGCAAGCAGCACGAGCCGGTTGAAGTTGTCGTTCTCGATCTCGCCGTTCCACACGCCCGCGAACGTTTCCTCGAATAGCGCCTTCACGTGCTCGATGTCGAACTCGGCCTCGTCGGCGAGCTCGAGGCCGAAGTCATGCACCCATGCGGGTGTCGAGCCGCGCGGCTCGATTAGATAGGGGCGCTCTTCGTCCACGCGCACGCCGAGGTGCTCGAGCATCGGCAAGCTGCGCGAGAGTGCGATCGACTGGCCGACGCGATAGACCTTGAATCGAAAGGCGCGCGCGGAGGCTTCGATCGGGCGATAGAGGTTCATCGACAGCGTGTCGCGCTCGCGCGCCGCTTCGATGAGCTCGATGTCGCGCACCGCTGTGCGCGCGGCATAATCCTCGCGATATCCGGCCGGAAACGATTCGCCGTAGCGCTGCAAGAGCAGGTTGCCCTCTTCTTCGCCGAAGCGTTCGAGCAGCGCGGCGGCTAGATCGTCCTGCCAGCGGCGCGTTGCGTGCACGAGCCGCGACTCGAGCTCGTGAGTATCGACTTGCGGCAACGCGCCCGGGGCCGTTCGCACGACGATATGGATGCGAGCGAGCGGCGATTCGGACAGAAGCGGCGTGAATTCGACGCTCGTCCCGTTGAAGGCTTCGGCGAGCAACTTGGCGATGCGGCGGCGCAAGTCGGTGTTGTACTTGTCTCGCGCAACGAAGACGAGGCATGAGACGAAACGCTCAAAGCGGTCCCGCCGCACGAAGAGGCGCGTGCGCTGATGTTCCTGCAAGCGCAGGATGCCGAGCGCAATATCGTACAGCTCGTCCTCGTTGGCTTGAAAGAGTTCGTCGCGCGGGTATTGCTCCAGTACTGTCACCAGCGACTTGTAAAGATGGCCCTTTGCCAAAAAGCCCGCTCGGTGCACGATGTTCGCGCACTTGCGGCGCACGATGGGAATATCGGCGCTCGGCAGCGTATAAGCCGTCGACGTATAAAGCCCCAGAAAACGCCGCTCGCCGACGAGCTTGCCCGACTCGTCGAAGAGCTTCACGCCGGCGTAGTCGAGATAGCCCGGGCGGTGGACTGTCGCACGCGAGTTCGCCTTGGTCAGAAAGATGGGCGAGGTTTCGTCGATGAGACTCAACGCGGCCTGCGGCAGCGGCGTGACGTCAGCGGTGCCAGGCGCACGCAGACTTTCTCGCAGAATGCCGGCTCCGGTGCCCTCGATGCCGCGCAAAGCGAGCCCGTCGCCATGCGAAACCAGCTCATAGTCGCGCAGGCCAAGAAACGTGAAATGGTCGTCCACCATCCATTCAAGAAACGCGCGCGCCTCGGCGCCTTCCACGCCTGAGTCTTGTACATTGACGCGCTTGATCGTCTGCTTGGCGACGTCCAGCATGCGCGGCCAATCCTCGACGGCCGCACGCACATCGCCGAGCACGCGCGCGATGTCGGCGCGCAGCTGAGCGAGCCGCGCCGCGTCGCCGCACCGGTCCACCTCGAAGTGGATGAACGACTCGAGGCGCGAAGCCTTGGCCGTCGGATCGTCGGCCCGTGCGGCCCCGCCGGGCTCGATCCGCTCGATCGCGCCGTTCCCACCGCGCCAGACGCGGAATACCGGATGCATGCCGGAATGCAGCGTGAGTCCGGAGCGATTGACCTCCATCGTCACCGAGTCGACGAGAAACGGCATATCGTCGTTGACGATCTCGATGATCGTATGGTCGGAATGCCAGCCGTGCTCGTCGACGACGGGATTGTAGACGCGCAGCACCTCAGTGCCCGTGACGAACTTCTGCGCCAGCTGCCAATGCGCCATCGCCGCGCCGTAGAGATCGGCCAGCGAGCGGCTTTGCATGTCCTGGGAGTCAACGAGCTCGTAGTAAAAGCGCAGGAACGATTCGATCGGTCCGAAAGCAGCTTGGGGCCATCTTCCTCGCGCATGCTCGACGACGTCGTCCAACAGGTGCGCAACCGCTTCTTCGTTCTTCGTCAGCATGGTGTCCTCCGCGGCGGGCGACAATGCGTTCGACGGGCACGTTTCGGGCCTGCTCTTGCTCGCCATCGCGATTATGCGCCCGTCTCCCGCGCCGCTGCTACCGGCAAATGCGGGAACCGCCAGCGCCGCGTCAGGCGCGGCCGGCCTTTTCCTCGGTGGTAGCCGCGACCCATTCGGCCACCGAATCCGCGAGCCAGAGCGGGTCGTCGTGCGGCAGGTCGTGCCCGGCCCACGGGTGCTGGCGGTGCTCGGCCTGCCAGGCCCGCGCGATGGCCGACGAGCATGCGGGATGCACGAGCGCGTCGCCCTCCGACGACAACACGAGCAGCGGGCATTGCGGCGGTGCGGCATCCGCCTTGAAGCATGCCGCCGCCCATAGCTGGCGCCATGCATTGGCACGCGTGACCGTGGCACTTCGGTAGATGGCGATCCACTTGGCCAGGTCCGTGTCGCGCATCTCGCGGCGATTGCAGGTCAGGTTGTGAATCGCTGCTTCGGCATCGCGACGGCCGCGCCAGTTCAGCGCCGCGCAAAGGAGTTCCGGGAGTGCGCGCGGCCGCAGGCGCATAAAAGGCCCATTGAATGGCCGCATGCTCGTATTGATGAGAACGAGGCGTTCTATTTCGCGCGGCTCGCGTTGCGCCCATGCCAGCGCGACCATCGCGCCGAGCGAAAGCCCGATTATTCGGAACGGCGGCGCATAGCCGCGCGAGCGCATGTCGTCGCGGACGAAGTCGACGAGCGCCGGCACGTTCGCGGGACAACGCACCTGCGAATGAACGCCCGTTCCCGGCAAGTCCGCTGACACGATCTCGCCCTCCAGGCCGCTCGCGCGCAGTTGCTCGGGCATGCCTGCCCAATGCCGCGCCTCGCGCGTCAAGCCGCGCAGCAGGATCCATGTCGTCACCGGCTGCGCCTCCGATACCAGTGCTCGATCGCTCGCGTCATCAGCTGCTGCCGGCCCACGCCTTGCGGGAGCCAGCGTTCGCCCGCGTAGGCCGCGCGAGCAAGGAAGTCGAGCAGGTTCGCATGCCGGCGCAACACGCGCTCCGTCCTGTGCGCCTTGATCGGGTTGAACATGCCTTCTCGTTTCAGGATCTGAAGGGGGTTCTTTCTGATCCAGAGCCAGGAGCCGAGCTCGAGTGTCAGCGGAAGAAAGACCGATGGGGCGCGAAGGCGATCGTAAGCGTAGTCCCAGAGGTCGCCGTGGGCGAGGTATTGCAGGCTCTGCGGCTCGAAAAAATAGCCGTGATGAGGGTAAGCGCCCTCGAGCATCGCCTTCAGCGCGAACATCTCGGGCAGATGCGCGATATGCCTTGTCGATTTCGCATACGGGAACCAGATGCTGTCGTGGAAGCCGTAACCGGAGTGGCAATCGAGCGCAAAGCTGAGCGGGCGCGACATCAGCTCTTCTTCGACGACACGAATGAGTAGCGCCGCCTCCGTTTCCATCGATGCGCCGTGCCTACCGCGATACCAGGGAAGCCAAGGGCCGATGCGTTGCCCGCCCGCGAGAAACGGAACGCGGCCCTCCGCACTTTGCGGTGCGTTTCGCATCAGATCCACCCCGTTCGGGTTCGAACGTGTCATGGCCCACATTCCGCCTGGATTGACGATCGGCATGAAGACGAGCCGTACCGACTGCAGCTGGTGCTGCAGCAGGTGATCCCATTCCAGGCGGCACAGCAGCACGCGCATGTAGTCGAGCAGCAACTGCGTGCCGATTCTTTCAAGGCCATGGATGCCAGCGAAAAAGCCGATGGCGGGTGCGCGGGGATCGGAAGAGCCGAGCGTGGCCACGTAAACCGCGAACGAGCGCTCGCCGGCGCTCACTTCGCCAACGACGCTGATGGTCATGCGCGGGCTGCCCGCTTCGAGGATTGCCTTGAGGCTTTCGTATTCGACGAAGGAGGCCTCAGGCAGAGGGGGGACGATGGCGGCGGTCATCTTGGAAGACGCGCGAGAAAGAGCGAGGTCGGTCAGCACGGCCGAATGATGCAATCAATATACGTGCAATTTGTGACAGGAAGCAGCCGTTTTCTTGGTTTTTATGCGGCTTGCCCGCCACATTCGGG
>CAYPWK010000294.1:0-7510 GCA_964414365.1 uncultured Burkholderia sp. | reverse complement strand
CCTCCACGTAGTACTGCTGGAGATTGACGAATGCGGGGTTCGCATGGCCCGTTTCAGGCAACAGGTCGAACGAGTAGAGCAGCTCGTCTTTGAAAAACACCTTGCCGACATGCCAGCGCACACCTTTCTCCAACATGCGTTGCCCGCATCCAAGGCGATCGAAGATTTCGAGCGTGCGCTTGGCAAAACAAATCGCCCGCGACCCGGACGAAAGCGTGTTGTCCTTGTCGAGCAACACGACGGGAACGCCCTGTTGAGCGAGATCGATCGCGGCCGCCAACCCGACGGGTCCGGCTCCGACGACCACGACCGGATGGACCGTTGCCGGACACCCGTCGAGCTCACTCGCTTTCACATAATCGAACTGCAGCGTCTGGTAATCGACGTTTGCCACCGATGTCGCCTCCAACTGAATGCCGCTGTCTTGCTGTCGCGGACGGGGCACCTTGGCGATGCATCCGTCGATTACTGATTGTACAATCCGTTCACCATACGTGAATTTGCGTTTACCCTGACGCCGGTGCCGACAGCCCGATAGCCTGACGGCAGACGTGCGCTGACGCTGGCACGAGTTGCCTCCTGCCAGACCACACACTGGTCAACTAGCTTTGAGTACTTCGATGGGGCGCGAATGCGCGAGAGGCAGAGGACGGCGGGTAGTCGGCGGCTCGCCGGATGGCTTAGTGGGCGGATCCGGTGCGGATGGCGGAATGATCATCGCGATGAATGCGCTTTTCCCATCCCGAGAGGATTCGCTTTTCGAGCACGTCGTATCCCCTGCCGAAGTGATGCCCGCCCGGGGTACGAACAATCTCGCGAGTGGGGCCAAGGGCCGGACACAGCGTATCGCCCTCATCCTCCCCGTAAAAACATTGGACGATGGCGGCAGGAACGCGATCGACCTCCGGCTTCGCGGGCAGCGCCTTGTCGCTCGGCGGCATACCGAGCCAACCCGTCACACGAACCTGGAAGTCCGCCGCCGGCGCGAATCCGAGCAGAGAAATAAGCGCAATTTTGTCTTGCAAGGAAGCGGGCAGCCTGTTGTAGGCGAATGGCATCACATCGGCGCCGAACGAGTAACCGATCAACGCAAACGAGTCAGCATGCCAGCGCGCCCCATAGACGCGCAGCACGCGAGCCAGGTCACGGCTCACCTCGTCCGGCGTCTTTTCGCTCCAGAAATACCGCAAGCTGTCCCACCCGATTACCGACACTCCGTCCTTCCGCAATTGCTCGCCGATCGTCTTGTCGAGATCGCGCCAGCCTCCGTCGCCCGACATGATGATCGCCAACATGCCTTTCGGATGGGCGGCGGGCAACTCGATAAGCGGCAAGTCTGAAACGTCTTGGTCCCCGCCAACCTCGGTCTGCAGATGCGGCCGGATTAACGCGACGAGCTGGTCCGCCCGCGTCGTCGTTGTGGCAAACATCCGTGGCGGCTTCGCGAGGAGCGGCGCCATCAAGGCCGTCGCATTCTTGCCATAGTGAAATCCAGGCGAATCGGCGCCCTCCTTGACCGCCGAGCGTTCCGCCTGCTGTGACGCGCTGATAGCCTGTGGCGCCGTCACGCCCGTCTCCACGAAGCCCGGCAAAACGCTCCCTCTGCTCACCGTGGGATCGGGAGGGCAAGGATGGAAGCCCTTATCGAGCTTGCCCTCGGCATCGAGAGCGACTGCGCCTGCAATCGTATTCGCGGGTGCTTGCGCCAGCACATGCAGAGCAAGCGTTGCTCCTTGACCCGTTCCCGCGACGATGGGTGCGAAATACCGGTTGGACTTCAGTTGACGCTCGAGCTGATGGCCGATCGCCTCGGCATCGCCGTCGAGGTGCCGACACGCCTGCCCCGTCGTGGCGAGATTGGCCGCGTAACGGCCGGTGTCGACCCCCACCGTCAAAGCCCCTTCGTGCGCCAATGCTTGAGCCGCCTGCGCGTCGGCGGCGCTCCAGCCCTTACCCGCCGAGAAAAGAATGACGAAGCCGCGCATCTCGCCTTCGGGCCATGCAACGGTAACCTCGCCATACCGTCCGCCCGATACCTGCGACTCGGCCGCATGTGCGGCGCCGAAGACACAAAGAGAGGCGCCCGCAAGCGCGGCGAGCCGTCGAAATTTCCGTGCTACGGCATGCCATGTCATGAACGGCGCCCCCCCGCCAGAATTGAAAGATCCACCAGCGCGACGAGTGCACCCGCCCAACCCGAGACCGCCAGATAGCGCGGCTCCCAGCACGGCTGAAACTTGCCTTTGAATGCGCGAAGCCCTTGGAAGTTGTAAAACCGTCCGCCGAAACGCCAGACCATCGACCCGACTCGGTGAAGCGGCGAGCCGAGCGGCGCGGGCCGCACTCCCGAAAACGGCGCGACACCGAGACTCAGATAGCGATAACCTTGGCGCTTCAAATGCAGCGCCAGCTGCACGAACAGATAATCCATGACATAAGGCGAGGCTTCGGGAAGATGGCGCATGACACCGACCGTCGCCTCGACATTCAGATCGGTCGTCATGAATGTCGTAAATGCCACCGGCATCCCGCCCTGGCGGACAAGCACGACCGATTGCGCCGCAAGGTAAGCTTCACTGAACGCCGCCACCGAGAAACTCTTCTCTCGTCCCACCCGGCTTTCCAGCCACCGGTCGGAGATCTCTCGCAATACGTCGACATGCTCGGCGACATGAGCGGCATCGATGACTTCGACCGTGCAGCCATCGCGTTCGGCGCGACGCGTCGCGTACCGCAAACCCGACCGCTGCGGGCCATTGAGATCGAAGCCGTCGAGCGCCAGGCGGGCCTCCTCCCCTAGCTTCATCAGCGTGAGGCCCGAATCGAGATAGAACGGCAGCGAATCCGCCCTGACCTGATAGAACGCCGCCCGGCCGCCATGCTGGGCCGCGAGGGTGACGAATTTGCCGATGAGCTCAGGCCACTCGCAGCGAGGGCCGACCGGATCGTGCAGTGCAGCCCACGTGCGGCCGTGTTTCGCATACATGAGGAACGACTGGCGCGAGTCCGAAAACAGGAAGCTTTTGTCGCCCATCATGGCGAGCCCGGCATCGCTGCGCTCCTGAGCGCGGATGATTCGCATCGCATGGCCAAGATCCGCCGAGCTCGGAAGCCTGAAGCGCCCGGCGGCCGGACGCATGAGGTGCCAAAGGGCGAAGGCGGCCGCAAAAAGGACGGACGCCAGCATTGCGCGCAACGACCGCGACGCACGCCCGTCGAACGCGAAGTGCCACCAGAGCTCGTTCTGGTACGGCACGTTGCGATACGCGAAGAACATCACCCATGCCGCGCATATGAGAACAATCACTACCGATACGAACCAGCCGGCAGTGAAGCGCTCAGCAAAGAGCGCCGCATGCCGATCAAAGCGCTGACGTGTCGATACGAGGAGGACGAGCAACGAAGCCAACACGCCCGCTTCGACGAATGCCAGCCCCTTGAGAACCGAGAGGACGAGAGAGATCGAGGTGAGCGCCACCGTCATCCACCATGCGGCGTCGAGTCTGCGCAGCAAGCCGCGCGCGACGAAGAGCAGCAGCACACCGAGCACACCGCTCACGAGTTGCGAGCTTTCGAGCGCCCAGAGCGGAACGACGTCGCGCAGGACGGCCAGCCTGCGAGCGAATGCCGGCGTGGCGCTCGACACGATCAACATCGATCCTGAAACGAACGTAATGAGGCAAAGGAACAGCGGTGCCAGCTCGGCGAGACCGGCGACACGCCGCAAAGGCAACCGATCGCGAAGCGCCCTGCCCTCGAACCCCGCGAGCAAGAGCGCCGACAGCATGAGCGGCAATCCGAAATAGGTCACCCGATAGGCAAGGAGGCCGGCCACGAGGGAAGGCGTCGTCACGTCGCCGCGCAACGCGAACACCATCGCCGACTCGAATATGCCGACACCGCCCGGCGTGTGTCCGAGCATCCCGAGAAGCAGAGACGCGGAATAAACGGCGAGGAAGCTGATAAAGCTCACGCTCGCATGCGGCAGGAAAAACCACAACGCGGCGCCCGCTCCGGCGATGTCCACGATACCGAACGCTATCTGCCCGATCAAATCCGCCCTCGCGGGCAAGTCGAGGGCGAACCGTTGCCAGCGAGCGCCAATCGTCTTCGTCTGGGGGCCGCAGCAACCGATGGCCAGCATCGATGCGCCGAGCAGAACTGCACTACCCGAGCGCAGGATCTCGGGCGACAGGTGCGTCATGGCCGCGAGCGATGCCGTATCCCACAAGGCGCCGAACGCGCTGACAAGCAGCAACGCCCAAGCCAGAGATACGCTAGTGAAAACAGTGAGACGCCCGACGTGCGATGGGGTCACGCCTGCCGCGCCATAGACGCGGCAACGGACTGCGCCGCCCGTCAATGCGCCGAAGCCCGCGACGTTGCCGAGCGCCGAAGCGGCCGTTGCGCCGATCCAAAGAAGCGCTCGCGGCACTTTCGCACCGACATGACGCAGTCCGATCGCGTCGCGAGCGACGAGTGCGACGTAGCTCAGCGCCGTGGCGCCCAGCGCGGCGAGCCAGTTGCCGGGGGCGATGGCGAATAGCTGCCGGCACACTGAGTGATAGTTGAGGCCACGCGACATGTGCTGCACCGCGAGCAGCAGCAGCACGCAGACGCCCAATGCGAATGCGGGCGACACCAAGCGCTTGTGGTCAATGCTCCGCCATCTAGTGCGAAAGGCGGCAATGACCTTCCTGCAACGAACCCCGAGACTTCCCAGCATCTTTCGAGCAATTGGCCACGCGCGCGGGCCGCTCGGCCCACGATAGCGATAAAGCCATTCGTCGACTGATGAAGAGAGCGGTCACACCCGTGAATCAACCGATATAGCAAATTGTGACATTTCAATAACGTTACAGATCCGATTCGGTTGACAGGAATTTGTCGCCGTTGCGAGCGGTCGCTCAGACGCCCGATCGCCCGCGCACGATTCGATCAAGATGGATCTCCGCAATCGCATTTGCGAATCATTCCTACTGGACGGCCGAGTCCACGCACTTCTTGACGAAAGAGTTCTTGGCCGCGCCGGTAAGCGGCTTGCCGTTCGACCCTACGGCGTTCGCCTCGCATTGCTTGGCCGCCGCCGTTCTCATGCACTTTTTCATGAACGAGTTTTTGGCCGCGCCGGTAAGCGGCTTGCCGTCCTTGCCGACTGCCTGTGTTTCGCAGTTCGCCGCCCCCGTTCCGGAGGCTGAAGTAGTGGCCGACGGTGCTCCCTGGGTCTGTCCGTGTGCAATACCCGCAAGTGCGAGTAAACCCGCCGTTGCTATGGCAATCAATCGCCTGATCATGGTTATTCCCCTCCTCGGTGACATAGAGCAAGACGCTCGTCACGATCAGCGCGATCTGTCGCTTATTGTGGCTGACCTGCAGGCGTCCCCCTTGAGCGGGGGACTTATGAAGCGGCCGACGGCTCAGTGACCGAGCGATTCAATATTAGCCGGCGATGGCTCGAACGCATGTGGGCGCGCCATCTGCTTGATGAGGAGAGCCACTGAAGCAAGCAAGCCGGCGACGGCTATCGTCGCGAAGACACCGGCAAACGAAAAATGCCGCCGCGTCAATTCCGCCACGAGAAACGAGCCTGCAATGCCCCCGAAGCGTCCGACGCCGAGCATCCAGGCAACCCCCGTGCCGCGCCCCGATGTCGGGTAGAACGCAGCCGCGAGTGCCGGCATCGACGATTGCGCCGTGTTCATCAGCACGCCGGCGACGAATACGACCAGTACTAACACGCCGACATTGCCGACGGCCTGCCCGATGCAATAGACGCTGACTGCGGTGAGCGCATAGCACGCGGCGATGACGCGATTTGCGTTGAAGCGATCCATCAGCGCACCGCAAACCACTGCACCGACTCCGCCGAGCGGGAACAGCGCCGAGATCAGTGTCGCGCTCTTCGCGCTGAGTCCCGCGTCTTTCAGCAAAATGGGCATCCAGTTGATTGACGCGTAAAAGATCACGAGTCCCATGAAGTAAGCCAGCCACAACATGACCGAGCCGATGATGTACGCGCGCGAGAGAACAACGCGCAGGCCTTTGCCATCCGTTTGCGGCGCGGTCTCGGTCATCGTGAACGAGCCGGCGCGCATGGCATCGGCGGAGATCCGCGCAAGCGTCGCGCGAATCCGCTCGATCGGCTGCGCGTTGGCCACCATGAATCGCACCGATTCAGGCATCTTGAGGACCAGCGCGATACCCAGCAGCAACGGCGTCACACCGCCCAGCATCAGCACGCTGCGCCAGCCGAAATGCGGAATCAGCCACGCGGCGAGGAAGCCGCCGAGCGCCGCGCCGAGCGGAAATCCGCAGAACATCAAGTTGATGACGGTCGAGCGACGGCGGTTCGGGCAGAACTCTCCCATCATCGTCACCGCATTCGGCATCGCGGCACCCAGACCGACGCCCGTGATGAAGCGCAGCACCGTCAGTTGGCCGATGCTCGACGAAAAGGCCGACGCGAAACAAGAGATACCGAACAGGAACACCGCGGTGAGCAGCATCACGCGCCGCCCGACACGATCGGACAACGGCCCCGAGGCAAGCGCACCGCAAGCGAGGCCGAACAATGCGGCACTGAGCACCGGCGCAAGGTCGGGCTTGGTCAAGTGCCATTCAGTAAGGACGGATGGTGCAATGAAGCCGATCGCCGCCGTATCGAACCCGTCGAGCAAGACGATCACGAAACACATGAAGAAAATAAGCCATTGAAAGCCGCCGAATGGCCTTTCGTCGATGAATGTTTGAATGTTGACGACGGGGTCGCGATTCATTGCGTGTCTCCTCCTGTGATTCTCGTAGTTGAGTCGGCCGCGGTTATCCTACGCCGCAAACGGCGGATCCATGTAGTTCTCGGCCAGCGGCTGCGCCGCTGCACACGATTCTCGGGCCCATCCGACTATGCGGCAACGTGATTCAGCAGATACTCTTTATGCGTGATGCGGATAGTGCTTGAGTGCCCCGCGCAAAAAAAGAGGCTGTCGCGAAGGTCGCGCGACAGCCTCGAGCTTTGCGGAACGTGCCGCTATCTATTTGTGCGCAATTCGCCTTGCTGGCGTCGCCTGCCACGCCCGCTCGCCGAAGCTGTTGAACTTGGTTATCGCTGAAAGGACGGGAAGTGGCTCAGTGCCCCGCGATATACGACTTTACGGCCTCGAGCCCATTCTTGCCGTCAAACGTCGTCACCCCCGCGAGCCACTTGTCGAGCACTTGCGGATTGCGCTTGAGCCATGCCTCGGCGGCCTTGCCCGGCTCTTCCTTGTTCATGATCGGCACCATCACATGGTTCTCGATTTCCGTCGTGAAATGGAGATTTGACACGAGCTTCGCGGCGTTAGGGCAGCGCGCCGAGTAGTCGGGCGGCGTCGCCGTGAAGACTTTCGCCTCCCCGTAGTTCGGGCCGAATACCTCATCGCCGCCGCTCAGGTAGTCGATCTTCATCTGTACGTTCATCGGGTGCGGCTCCCATCCGAGGAACACGATCCATTGCTTTTCGCGGATCGCTTTG
>CAYPWK010000293.1:0-7536 GCA_964414365.1 uncultured Burkholderia sp. | reverse complement strand
AAACTGTTGCAAACGGGACGCGTTCATATAGCATCTGATGAAGGTGTGGCGGCCTTGCCGGCCGCCGCTCGTGGCTCGTCGGACTGTGCGCTCAGGCGGGGAAAACGCCCGTCGACAGATAGCGGTCGCCGCGATCGCAGACGACGAAGACGATCGTCGCATTTTCGACCTGCCGCGCGACGCGCAGCGCCACCTCGCAGGCGCCGCCCGACGAAATGCCGCAGAAGATTCCTTCGACGGCCGCCATGCGCCGCGCCGCTGCCTCGGCCGCTGCCTGCGAGACGTTCTCGGTGCGATCGACGCGGCTGCGCTCGAAAATCTTCGGCAGGTATGCCTCGGGCCACTTGCGAATGCCCGGGATGCGTGAACCTTCCTCGGGTTGCGCGCCGATGATCTCGATCTCGCTGTTCTTTTCCTTCAGATACCGCGAAACACCCATGATGGTGCCGGTCGTCCCCATCGACGAAACGAAGTGCGTGACACGCCCTTCCGTATCGCGCCAGATTTCCGGGCCCGTCGCTTCATAGTGCGCAAGCGGGTTGTCCGGGTTCGCGAATTGATCGAGGATGACGCCCTTGCCTTCGCGCTGCATCTCCTCGGCCAAGTCGCGCGCGTACTCCATGCCGCCCTTGACCGGTGTCAGCAGAATCTCGGCGCCGTACGCGGCCATACTCTGACGGCGCTCGACGGTGAGGTCCTCGGGCATCACGAGCACCATCTTGTAGCCGCGAATCGCGGCTGCCATCGCGAGCGCGATGCCGGTGTTGCCGCTCGTTGCCTCGATCAGCGTGTCGCCGGGCTTGATGCGCCCGCGCGCCTCGGCGTGCTTGATCATCGACAGTGCCGGCCGGTCCTTGACGGAGCCCGCCGGATTGTTGCCTTCGAGTTTGGCGAGGATGATGTTGTTGCGGCTGCGGATCTCGTCGTCCGGCAAGCGCACGAGTTGAACGAGCGGCGTATTGCCTATCGTGTCTTCGATGGTCTTGTAAGGCATGGGCGTTGTGCGCTTGGCAATCTGTGCTGAAAAGCGGTCTATAAATGGCTTGAATTGTAAAGCACCGCGTGACGACGCGCCGGGCACCGATGGCGATACGGCAGCCAACGCAAAAAACCCGCGGCGAAACCGCGGGAAACCGACGTCTCGACGACGGTGAAGGAGACGAAATTCCGAGGCGACGAATGTTTGACTTTACGGCCTCATAACCATTGCGGCGGGACGCGCCTGCGCACGCGCGGCGTCGCGCGCCGCGAAGACACGGCTCGTGGGCGCGCGCTGCGCGCCAGGGCCGACTTCGAGGCCTTGGGCCTGCAGCCGCTCGAGGGTGCGGCCGCCGAACCCTTTGACGCGCTGGGCCAGATCGGCGGCATCCGCGAACGGGCCGCGCGCGGCGCGCTCTTCGAGAATCGCCCGCGCCTTGGCAGGCCCGACACCCTTGATGCTGATGAGCGCCGCCTCGTCAGCGGCGTTGACGTCGACGGCCGCGAGGGCGTGGCTGTGGGCCGCGACGAGCGCGGCAACGGCAAACCAGTGTAGAAATCGTCTGGACATGGGATCTCCATTGAACGTGTCGGCCGGCAAAACGTGGAAGGCCGGCCGTGAGATCCCAGTGTAGGGAGATCGAAGAGTGTCTTACAGTTAGCCGAATAGCCAACGCACGTATCGATCGACGCCCTCTTGCACCGTCAGGAACGGCGCGTCGTACCCCGCTTCGCGCAAGCGCGAGAGATCGGCTTGCGTGAAGCACTGATATTTGCCGCGCAGGGCGTCGGGAAACGGAACGTACTCGACGAGGCCGCGCTGGACCAGTTCGGCGAGCGAGAGCGCCGGCTGGTTCTCGAGCGCGCGCAGCGTGTTGACGACGGTCGAAGCGATATCGTTGAACGGCTGGGCACGGCCGGTACCGAGGTTGAAGATGCCGGACTTCTCGGGATGATCGAAGAAGAACAGATTGACCTTCGCGACGTCCTCGACCGAGACGAAATCGCGCGTCTGCTCACCCGCGGCATAGCCGTTGTATTCGCCGAAGAGCTTGACCTTGCCCTCGGCCCGAAACTGATTGAAGTTGTGAAACGCCACGGATGCCATGCGGCCTTTGTGCGCCTCGCGCGGCCCATAGACATTGAAGTAACGAAAGCCGACGATCTGGCTTTTCGCGCTCGGCAGCACACGGCGGATCACCTGATCGAAGAGGAATTTCGAGTAGCCGTAGACGTTGAGCGGCGCTTCGACCTCGCGCTCCTCCACGAAGCGCGTGGAGCCGCCGTAGATCGCCGCCGACGACGCATAGAGGAACTGCACCTCCTGCTTCAGGCAAGCGTCGAGCACGGCCCGGCTGTAGCGAAAGTTGTTCTCCATCATGTATCGGCCGTCGGTTTCCATCGTGTCCGAGCACGCGCCTTCATGAAATACGGCGCGCACCTTACCGAATGCGCCGCGTGCGAAGCGCTCGACAAAATCGTTCTTGTCGATGTAGTCGTCGATTTCGCAATCGACGAGATTCTTGAACTTGTCGGCGCGCGTGAGGTTGTCGACGGCGATGATGCGCGTCTCGCCGCGATCGTTGAGCGCTTTGACTAGATTGCTGCCGACGAACCCGGCGGCTCCGGTGACGATGATGGTCATGATCGTAGGGGACTCAAGAAATCAAAAAGCGCAATGAAGGGTGCTGGAAACGCGGGGCGACGCGGCACGTTCGGCGCGCCCGCCCTTCGGTCCGCGAGCTCAGCCGGCCAGCGTGAAGAGCTCCTCGTAGTCGACAGTGGCCGTGCCGAGCTTGCCGACAACGACACCGGCCGCGCGGTTCGCGAGCGCGACAGCGTCGACGAGCGGCAGGTGCGCACCAAGCATGACGGCCAGCGTAGCGATCACCGTGTCGCCCGCACCCGACACATCGTACACTTCGCGCGCGACGGCCGGCACATGAAGCTCGCCTTCGGCCGCGAAGAGCGTCATCCCCTCTTCCGAACGCGTCAGTAGCAAGCCATCGAGTTCGAGCGACGCGCGCAGCGCCGTGACGCGCGCAAGCAGGTCCGCCTCGGACTTCCATTGCCCGATCACCTCACGCAGCTCGGCGCGGTTCGGCGTGATCAGCGTCGCGCCGCGATAGCGCTCCCAATCGTCGCCTTTCGGGTCGACGAGCACGGGCTTGCCGGCCGCCCGTGCCTTCTCGATCATCTGCGTGACGTGCGTGAGGCCGCCTTTCGCGTAATCGGACAAGAGGACCACGTCGTGCGACGCGAGCAGCGCGTCGAAGCGCGCCAGTCCCGCGAGCAGCGCTTCATGAGTCGGTGCGTTCTCGAAATCCATCCGCAGCAATTGCTGCTGGCGGGAAAGCACGCGCAGCTTGATCGTCGTGGAAAGCGCCGGGTCGCGCTCGAGATGCGGCGCAACGCCGCTTCCCTTGAGGAGTTCGACGATCCGCTCGCCCGGCTCATCGTGGCCGACGACGCAAAGCAGCCCCGCCTGCGCGCCAAGCGCCGCGGCATTGCGCGCGACGTTGGCCGCGCCGCCGAGGCGATCCTCTTGCCGTTGGACGTGAACGACGGGCACCGGCGCTTCCGGCGAAATGCGGTTGACGTCGCCGAACCAATAGCGATCGAGCATGACGTCGCCCACGACGAGCACGCGCGCCGCCGCTAGCCGCTCGCGCGGCACGATGGGCACGGCGGCCGTCGGAGCGGCGGCCAAGGGCGACGATGGTTCCGGACGAACGGCATCCGCGGCGCGTACCGGCATAGCCGCGTCAGGCGCCGTGATCGGTTGCGGATTGGATTGCTGTGTCGGTTTGGACATGGGGACGCCCGATCGCGTAATAGTCGATGCCTAGCTCAGCCATCGCTTCCGGTTCATAGAGATTGCGGCCGTCGAAAATGACGGGGGTTTTCAATACCGACGTCATATGCATGAAGTCAGGGCTCTTGAATTCCTTCCATTCGGTCAGGATCACGAGTGCGTCCGCGTTCGGCAGCGCCTCCTCCTGCGAGGCCACGAACGAGAGCCGCGCAAGCGCGTCGGGCGCATCGACCAGATCGAGCGCGAACACACGCCGCGCTTCCTCGAGCGCCACGGGATCGTAGGCGCGCACGCACGCGCCGCGCGCGAGCAGCGCGGCGATGACGCGCCGGCTCGGCGCCTCGCGCATGTCGTCGGTGTTCGGCTTGAACGACAAACCCCAGACCGCGAACGTGCGGCCCGTCAGGTCGCGGCCGAGCGCATTCTCGATCTTGCGCACGAGCACTTCCTTTTGCTCGTGATTCACGTCCTCGACGGCTTGCAGGATGCGCAGGCGCTGCCCGTTCTCGCCCGCCGTGCGCACGAGCGCCTGGACGTCCTTCGGAAAGCAGGAGCCGCCGTAGCCGACGCCGGCGTAGAGAAAGTGATAGCCGATGCGCGGATCGGAGCCGATGCCGCGGCGCACCGCCTCGATGTCGGCCCCGACGCGATCGGCCAGATTGGACATCTCGTTCATGAACGAGATGCGCGTCGCCAGCATGGCGTTCGCCGCGTACTTGGTGAACTCGGCCGAGCGCACGTCCATGTAGAGCGTGCGCTCGTGATTGCGGTTGAACGGCGCATAGAGCCGCTTCATCTTCTCGCGCGCAAGCCGCCCTTCTTCGTCGTCGTCGACGCCGATCACGATGCGATCGGGTCGCATGAAGTCCTCGACCGCCGCGCCTTCCTTGAGGAACTCAGGATTCGAAACCACGGAGAACGCGCGAGCGCCGCCGCCGAGCCCGCGCGCCTCGAGTTCGGCCGCGACGACGGCGCGCACGCGCTCGGCCGTGCCGACCGGCACCGTCGATTTGTCGACGATGACTTTGAAGCCGTTCATATAGCGGCCAATGTTGCGCGCGGCCTCGAGCACATATTGGAGATCGGCCGAACCGTCCTCGTCGGGCGGCGTGCCTACGGCAATGAACTGCACCTCGCCGTGCTCCACGCTCGCTTTTACGTCGGTTGAGAACGTGATGCGCCCGTGCGCGCGCGTGCGCGCGATGATTTCCCGGAGCCCTGGCTCGTGGATCGGCACGCCGCCGTTATTGAGAATGTCGATCTTGCGCGGATCGACGTCGAGGCAGAAGACGTCATTGCCGATTTCCGCAAGACAGGCACCGGTAACAAGACCGACGTAACCCGTACCAATAATTGTGATTTTCATGAGCGTTCAAGCGTTCACTGGTTGGAGCCGGCCGCTATCGGCGGCCGGCGCGCGGCTTCATTGCGGAGCTGCGATCGGCTCGACTCGGCGCGGCGCGTAGGTTTCCCACCCGCTGCAACCGGGGCACTGCCAATAGAAAAGCCTCGCCCGGAAACCGCAATTCTGGCACGTGTATCGTGGCAAATTTTTGGTGCGCTGTTTGATCAACGCGCGAATCAGCTCCAGTTCACTGCGGCGCGGCTCCTCCGCCGCCGCCGTTTGCGCCTCGAGAAGTCGCATCATGCCGGCAAGGTTGGGCGAGGCCCGCATCTGCTCGCGAACCAGCGCGTGAGCAGCCTCACTGCCGCGCAGTGCGGCGACATGCGGATAGGCGATATCGAGCAGGTCGTTCGAACCGTAACGCTCCACGTAGCTCGTCAGAAGCGCCGCCCCTTCGTCCGCTCTCTCGAGCGCGGTATAGGCCTTCATCAGCTTCTCGGCTACGAGCGGCAAATAGGCGGAATTCTGCTCCTCCACGCGGCGCCAAGCCGTGATCGCGGCCTCCTGGTCGCCGGCGGCTGCTGCGACGTCGCCAGCGAGGATCGTCGCGCGGACATTCTGCGGATTGGCCTCGAGCGCCAGCGCTAGCTCGTCCGCCGCTTGCGCGCCGTTCTTCCGATTAAGCGCCTCCTGGGCCAGCTCGCAATGAAAATGCGCAATCTCCTTCGCGAGCGGTGCAGCGCCCATCCCCTCGAGTTTTTGAGCGGTCTCGATCGCCTTGCGCCATTCCTTCTCGATCTCGTAGATGGTCAGAAGCGCCCGTTGCGCGCCAAGCGCATGCTCGCCACTGTCGAGCCGCGCAAACGTCTCTTCGGCACGATCGAGCAGACCCGCCTTGAGGAAGTCCTGCCCCAGCTCGAAGAGAGCATGGCTGTGCTCGTTGGCGGGCAGATCGGCACGGCTCAGCAAATTCTGGTGAATGCGGATCGCGCGATCGGTCTCACCGCGCCGGCGGAACAGATTGCCAAGCGCGAAGTGAAGCTCGATCGTTTCGGGGTCGAGCTTGACGACTTCGATGAATGCATCGATGGCCTGGTCCGGCTGCTCGTTGAGCAGGAAATTGAGCCCGCGGAAATAAGACCGCGGCAAGCTTGCGCTTTCGGAAAGCAGCGCCTTCAGGTCGTAGCGTGCCGCCATCCAGCCGAGCGCGAACGCCACGGGGATGATGAGCAGCCACCAGAAATCGAGATCCATGCGTGGGTGGGGTTGGTCGAGCGATAAGCGAAAGAAGCAATTAAACGGCCGGGTGCGGGTGAGCCGCGGGAGCTTAGACGACGGGCGGCAGCGGCGGCTCGCCGACGACAGGCAGCGTTTCTCGGACTGTGCGCAATTCGCGCTTGAGCCGCCCATTCTCGAGCCTGAGCCTCACTACGGCAGGCAAGGCGGAAACCAGGCCTGCAATGAGTCCAACGCCAAAGAACGCGAGGCCGATCAGGATCAACGGCGCCTGCCACGAGTAACCCGCGACGAAGTTCAGTGTAGTGCTGCTCGTATTCTCGAGCGCGAGCACAAGCAGCAGCACGAAGACGATCGCACGGATCAACCAGACGATGACTTTCATAGGTCACTCTCGAGGAAGGCTTTGTCGATACAGCGTTGCGGGAAATAGATCGGTCGACGCAACGATGCGGGCAACTCGCTTCGAAACACGACGGCGCCAGGGCGCGCCGCTGCCCGGGCGAAACGCCCAGTATTGTAATGGAAACGCTTCATTCCCCGGGCAGCAGGTAGGCCCACGGCGGCTTGCCGCGCCCGATTGCACGCGAAAAAAAAAAGCGCCCTAGGGCGCTTTTTCATTCATCGATCGATCTTCGATCGGTTGCCGGCAGCCGACCGGAGCCGAACAGCGCTTAGGCGTCATCGGCCTCGTCGGAAGAAACGCTCAGCGGCTCGCCTGCACGACGATCCACCCGTTCGCGCAATTCTTTCCCGGGCTTGAAATGCGGTACGTGCTTTTCCGGCACGAGCACCTTCTCCCCCGATTTGGGATTGCGTCCCACACGGGAGGGACGTCGATTGAGGCCGAAACTGCCGAAGCCGCGAATTTCGATGCGGTGACCTTTGGCGAGTGCCTCGGACATCGCATCGAGCATCGTCTTCACCGCGAAATCCGCATCCTTCAGGACCAGTTGCGGAAATCGGGCTGCCAGCTGGGCGACCAATTCTGATTTGGTCATACTGCGGCAGACCTCTCAAGAGCTCACTGATTCTGGCCGTCGAGCTTGGCCTTGAGCAGCGCGCCGAGGTTCGTCGTGCCCGAAGCCGCGGAGCTCGTGTCGGCCTGCAGACCGCGCATCGCTTCCTGCTGCTCGGCGGAATCCTTGGCCTTGATCGACAG
>CAYPWK010000292.1:0-7545 GCA_964414365.1 uncultured Burkholderia sp. | reverse complement strand
GGTGCGGCGACCGCCGCCCAGGCCCTGGAGCCCGCACTGCACGTGCAGTGCGTGGTGAGCGGCCTCGGCCAGGTGGAATTCACGACGAAGCGTCGTGGCGGATCGGCGTAACCACAGGTTGTAACACCCAGACTGGAAAGCGGAACACGGCTATGACATTGCGAATCGACATGCACTCCCACTTCTTCCCGCTGATTTCGCAGGAAGAGGCCGCGCGAATCGACGGCCAGGACGCACCGTGGCTCGCGCCGGCGGCCGACGGCGAGACCGGCATGATCATGACCGGCGACCGGGCGTTTCGCCCGGTTAGCCGTCCATTGTGGGATTCAGTACGACGCATCGAGGAGATGGACGCGCTCGGCGTCGATGTTCAACTGATGTGCGCGACGCCGGTGATGTTCGGCTATCGTTATCCGGCGAAGGTGGCGCTGCAATGGGCGCAGCGCATGAACGACCACGCGCTGGAGATGTGCGCCGCGGCACCTCAGCGCCTGATGGCGCTCGCGCAGGTGCCGCTGCAGGACGTCGAACTGGCATGCATGGAAGCGTCGCGCGCGTACGCCGCGGGGCATCGCGGCGTGCAGATCGGCAACCACGTCGGACCGAAGGATCTTAACGACGAGAGCCTGATCCAGTTCCTCACGCATTGCGCGCACGAAGGCATTCCGGTGCTCGTGCACCCGTGGGACATGATGACCGACGGCCGCATGAAGCAGTGGATGCTGCCGTGGCTCGTCGCGATGCCGGCGGAAACGCAGTTGAGCATTCTCTCGCTGATTCTGTCGGGCGCGTTCGAACGCATTCCGCGAACGCTCAAGCTGTGCTTTGCGCATGGCGGCGGCAGCTTCGCATTTCTGCTCGGCCGCGTCGACAACGCATGGCGCGAACGTGACATCGTGCGGGAGGACTGCCCGCAACTGCCGTCGTCATACGTCGACCGCTTCTCGGTCGATAGCGCGGTATTCGATGCCGGTGCGCTGAAGCTGCTGGTGGACGTGATGGGCGAAGAGCGCGTGATGCTCGGCTCCGACTATCCGTATCCGCTTGGCGAGAAGCAGATCGGGCGGCTGATAGACGACCACACTGGCCTCGACGAGCGCGCCAAGCAGCGTTTGCTTGGCGAAAATGCCCGCCGCTTCTTCGGTCTGCCGGAATTGCAAATGATCGGCGCTTGATCGGATTCGATCGAATAAATAGGAGACACTTTATGTTGCCATCCGGAACCCACAAACAAGAAATGATGCAGGTGCTGCGCCGGCTGTTCGATCGAATTCGCTCGCATGCACTCGACGCTGATCTCGAAACCCTCCTCAACCGCGAGTTCGGGGTCGGCAGCGAAACGTATGCGCAGTTGACCCGCCTTTTGAAGCTCGGCATGGAGGAGGGCTGGGCGGCTTATGTGGAAATCGAAGGAGCCGACTACCGCCGCGGGAGGATTGCCGAGCCGTCGCACGACACCGCGGAGATGAGCGTCGAGAGCGGCTTGTTGCGCGACGTGAAAGGTCAGTACCACCGCCACACGACCGGCGAGATCAATATGATCGTCCCGCTCGAGGAAGGCGCGCAATTCTGTGGGCATGGGGCGGGCTGGCGCGTTTTCCCCCCACTCAGCGAACATTTTCCGACAGTGACCGGAAAGGCGCTTATGTTGTATTTCCTGCCAGGCGGGAAAATCGAATACCGTACTCCGCCGGCGGCGTGAGCGCGCGGGCAAACCCTCAATTGAACTTCGTTGCCTGACTCATCATGAACATCAGAATTCTCGCCATCAGTGGCAGTTCGCGTCGAGACTCGCTGAATCAGAAGCTGCTAGGCATCGCGGCGCGTGGCGCACTCGACGCCGGCGCCGAAGTGACGCAGGCCCGGCTTGCCGACTTCGAGTTGCCACTGTACGACCAGGATCTGGAAGCGGAGCACGGCTTGCCTCAAGGCGCGAAGGCGCTCCAGGCGCTGGTGGCCAGGCACGATGCGCTGCTGATCGCGACACCCGAATACAACGGCGGCTACACGGCATTGCTGAAGAACGCCATCGACTGGGTCAGCCGGCCGCGCGAAGACGGTTCGCCGGGCGTGGCGCTGTTTGCCGGCAAGGTTGCGGCGCTGGTGTCCGCGTCGCCCGGCCAACTTGGAGGCCTACGCTCGCAAACGGGGATGCGCGCTGTGCTCGACAAGCTCGGGATGCTGGTGATTCCCGAAGCGTTTGCATTGAGCGTCGCGCATGAAGCGTTCGATGCCGAGGGGCAATTGAAGGACAAGAACGCCGAGCGTATTGCATCGGGTGTGGGTGCAGCGCTGTACCGAACGGCTTCGCGGTTGAGCCGTGTGGTCTGACTGTGCGCAGCTTTCTCGAGCCCGAGCGATAACCATTCATCCCGTGCCAACTAGCGTGCTGGCGCAGGTCTCAATAGCGCGGCTCGTGCCGCAGTTGCAGGCCGTGCCCCGTTCCGGGGCTCTTCATCTAGGTCTTTCTGCCGGCCAAACGCCCTTCAATTCAAAAGGGCGCGCTCAGGCGCCGTATTTGCTGCCCTATCGGTGACTCGCTGCCGAGCAGGGGTAAAAAATGAGCAAACCGATGATTTGCGCTGCGGTCACGCTCATAGCATTGTTCGTGGCCGGATGCGTGCATATCGAGCGCTCCGAACAACGGAGCCCCCCATCGTCGGAGGCCAGACCAAAGCCGGCACCGGCGCCAGCGCTAGCGCCAGCACCTGTTCCTGGCGGATTGTGAGTGTGAAGGGGGTAAATGGCGCCGAATCAATGAACCCGCTCGCGGTACTCGCGGCGCATCCGATCAGTGCGTCAATTGAGGCCCGGCCAACTCAAGGTCGTCCCCAACGGGTTGCGCATTGACGCCGTGGAGTTCAGCGTGAGCGATCGCTTCGCTATCGACTAGCGTGCGGCTCGCCAGCAGCAGCGAGCCGATCGAGACCGGCAAGACGGCGAGCGCACACAAGATTCCCAGGCGCAAGTTTCCCGATGCATCGCTGATCATGCCGACACAATACGGTCCGAGGCCAAGACCAAAGATATTGGCCCCCAGCGAGAATGCCGCGAACGCCGTACCGCGTAGACGCGGAATCACGAGATCCTGCGTGGTGGCCTGCAGCGGGCCGAACCACATGGGCACGAAAAACGTTGCGGCGGCGTAGGCGCAATAGAAGACCGTCACGTCTCGGGTGAGATACTGAAGCACGCTCGCGGCGGTGAACATCGTCGCGGTGAAGCAAACGAAGTACAACCGGCCAAGAGGGTGCCGGCGCCTTGCGCAGTCGGACAAATAGCCGCTCACGCTGATTCCCGCGCCGCCCGCAATGATCGCGACGATGCCCAGACGCAGGCCGGCTTGAGCCGTCAGGCCGAGTGCGCGGCTCGCGTAGACGAAAACGAAACCGTTCACCGCGTTCATCGCGAAGGCGAGGAATGCGCCGGCCACGGTCAGCGCAAAGAAGGTTTTGGATCCCGTGATCAGGCGGTGAGCCGCGGCGTCTCCAAGCCGCGTCGCCTGATACCAGTTCGAGCAAACGTAGACTGCAATCGCTATGGCGAGCCACTGAATGAGGTTGCTCGTCACCGGCATGCCGAAGAAGGTGCCGATTCGTGCGTTACGACTGGCCGAGAGCACATGATTGGTCGCCGATGTCGCAATCACTACGACGCCGATCGCGACAAGCAGATACACGGCGTTGCGCACGTATTCACGACGCGTCGCCCCGAGCGAACGTAGAGACAGCCAGCTCCATGGCGGTACCATCGCTCCCAGATCCCGGATTGCGCGCCCGAAAGGGTGGGGCTCTTTCCTTGGTGCGACGGCATCGAGGCGGCCGCGCGCAGGTTCGCGAATCGTCAGGAGGACGATCAAGGCAAAGATGAGTCCCGGTAGGCCTACACAAATGAACGACGCCTGCCATCCTGAGAGCCCAAAAGGCGCGGCCGTGACGCCTTTTCCATATGCATGCTCCCAAGCGGCCACGATTGATCCGCCGATCGCGAGCGACGCCCCCGCGCCGACATAGACACCCACTGAATACAGGGCCAGCACGGTGCCGCGCTTTGCACGTTCGAAGTAGTCGCCGAGTAGCGAGACGGCAGCCGGTGTCGCGCTGGCCTCGCCGACGCCAACGCCGATGCGCGCCGTGCCCAGTTGGGCGAAATTGCGCGACAGGCCGGACATTGCCGTCATGGCGGACCAGAACGATAGCCCCAGCGCGAGCGTACGAACCCGGCTCCAGCCATCGGCCAGACGTGCGAGCGGAATGCCGAACACGCAATAGAACAGGGCGAATGATGTGCCGTAGAGCAAACCCAGCTGCGCATCGGAGATGCCCATATCTTTCTTCAGATAGGGCGCGAGGATCGTGACGATTTGACGGTCGACGTAGCTGAACGCATAGATCACCGTAAGGATGAGCAGCACGTACCAGCGGTACCAGGGCCTTGGTTCATTCGTATGCATGTTGACGTCTCCGGAAGTTTGTACTTGTCGGGCAACGGCTTGCGACGAGCCGAGGCTGGATCACAGGATAGTCATGCGTGCGCATCCCGCACCAATACGATTTTCCGATCCTGTCAGACGAAGAAGTTTGGGAACCTCCATAAGCAAATCCTCTCAATCCCTTCGCAAACAGTATTGGCCTTACTAAACACGTGCCTTGTACATTGACTCCACATTGCAGCACCGCGGGTTCACTTTATTCAAAGGGCGCGACGCATCGTCATGCCGACACGCAAAAAGATGATGGAGCTTTCGACTATGGCGCAGAAGAGCGAGGTGGGGCAAACCCCGGTGGTCATCGTGGGAGCAGGGCCGGTTGGACTGGCGCTTGCCGGCGATCTCGGATGGCGCGGCGTGCCGTGTGTACTCATCGAGCGCGGCGACGGCCAGGTGTTCCAGCCGAAGATGGATATGGTGGGAATTCGCACGATGGAGTTTTGCCGCCGCTGGGGCATTATCGACGACGTCGAGAACGCCGGCTACAACCGCGACTATCCGCAGGATTATGCGTGGGTGTCCCAACTGCACGGAGGCTACGAATTCGGACGTGAATCGTTCCCCACGGTGCGCGACGAGCCGAAGCCGGAACAGAGTCCGCAAAAGCGCGAGCGTTGTCCGCAGAACTTCTTCGATCCGGTGCTTACGCGCTTTGCCGCAAAGACAGGCAATGTGCAGATCCGCTATTGCACTGAATATGTCTCGCACGAAGAGCGCAGTGATGGCGTCACGGTAACCGTTCGGAATTTGATGAGCGATGAACTGCAAACCATCGAATGTCAGTATCTGGTGGGTTGCGATGGCGGTGCGAGCCGCGTGAAGGAATCGCTCGGTATCAAGATGACTGGAACGCCAGCGCTCACATATACGACGAACGCAATCATCGAATGCGAAGGTCTCGAGAAGCTGCACGACAAGAAGCCTGGCTATCGCTATATCTTCATCGGGCCGGAAGGTACTTGGAGCACGGTCGTCGCAATCAATGGGCGTAACTGGTGGCGCTTTTCGATCGTCGGTGACGGCACCATGCGAACGCTGACGGAAGATGATGTCGCGATGGCGTTCAAGCGCGCGGTGGGTCGTGACGATTTCGATTTTCGGATCATCTCGGTGATGCCGTGGATTCGGCGACAACTGGTCGCGGACAACTATGGTACGCAGCGCGTAAAAATCGCTGGCGATGCCGCGCATCTCACGTCGCCAACCGGCGGCTTCGGCATGAACATGGGCGTCCAGGATGCGGTCGATCTCGGCTGGAAGCTGCAGGCGATGGTCGAAGGATGGGGCGGTCCGCATCTGCTCGACACCTATGAATTCGAGCGCCGTCCGGTCGCGATCCGTAACGTCAATGAAGCGACCAACAACTTGAAGTTGATGCTGACCCCGCGCCAGTCGCTCAGTCAGGCCGTGTTCGAACCCGGACCGGAGGGAGACGAGGCGCGTAGGGTTTTCGGCGATGCGTACACGAAGATGATGAAACGCGAGTGGTACACGATCGGCATTCACCTGGGCTTTCGCTACGAGGGTTCGTCGATTGTCGTGCCGGACGGCACGCCCGAGCCGGAAGACACCGTTAGCACCTACGTACAGACGGCACGGCCCGGACATCGTGCGCCGCATGTCTGGTTGTCGCCCGGCCGATCCACACTCGATTTGTTTGGCCGTGAATTCGTTTTGCTGCGTTTCGACAATTCCTTATCTGCCGATGCGCTCAGTGCGGCTGCAAAGCAGGCGGGCGTGCCGTTGAATGTCGTGGACATCGACAATGACCAGGCGCGTGCGCTGTACGAATGCGCATTGGTGCTGGTGCGCCCGGACGGTCATGTGGCCTGGCGCGCGAACAGCTTGCCCGACGACGCGCGGGCGCTGATCGACATTGTCCGCGGTGTGCAGCCGCTGCGTCTGGCAAGCGTCGAAGTCGAAGAGGTGGCAGCGCGATGAGACTCATCTCTTTCGATAACGGCCGCATCGGCGTCGTGCATGAAGGTTGTGTTGTCGATGTCAGCGACATCGCTGGCGTTGTGCCGGGCACGTGGCCCCCGGTCGGCATGGTGCGCTTCATTGCGCAGTTCGAGGCGCTGCGTCCGACGTTGCTCGATGCCGTTCGGTCCCGAGCCGCTCTTGCACTGTGCGAGGTGCGTCTCGAAGCGCCGGTGCAATGGCCCAACAAGGTGATCGCGTTTCCCGCGAACTATCACGCGCATATCGATGAAATGAAGCATGGCGTCGGAACAGGCGTGATCTCCTCGTTCAAGGCGAGCGGACAGGGATTCTTCCTCAAGGCGAATTCGAGTTTGAGCGGGCCTGCGGATCCGATCGTCTTGCCGCCGCTCGCGGGGCGCGAGATTCATCATGAGTGCGAGCTCGGCATCATCATCGGCAAACGCGGTCGTGGCGTCACGCACGCGGAAAGCCGGTCTTTCGTCTTTGGCTTTACATGTCTGCTCGATATGGTCGTGCGCGGCAAGGAAGAGCGCGTGATGCGCAAGTCATTTGACACCTTCTGCCCAACGGGCCCATGGATCACCACCGCCGATGAAATCGCCGATTTCGAGAATATCGAAATGCGCCTGCGAGTCAACGGCGAGCAACGGCAATCCGCGTCTACTCGCAATCTGATCGTGAATGTTGCGGACATGATCGCGATGTCGTCGGCGGTGATGACCCTCGAACCCGGCGACATCATCGCAAGCGGGACGCCGGCGGGCGTCGGGCCCGTCGGAGAGGGCGACGTCATCGAGGTCGAGATCGACGGTGTGGGATCGATGCGCTTGCCTGTCAAGCGCGGAACCGTCGGCGACCATTCAGTTTGGGACGCTGAGAAGGCCCGGGTGGCTGTGTGATGCCGCACCGCGCAAACCGCGTCGTATCGCAAGCCGCTGACCTTCGGCGCACATTAATAGAGGACTGTGATGTCTGAAATCGCTACCCAGAATCAGGCGGTGTCGAAAGGTTTTTTCGACTCGCTCGAGACCCGTTCGCTATCGCCGGGCTGGGCGAAGAAAGTGCCGCAAATGTGGCCGGTGCCGCGCCCGCACTTCGTTCCCGCCGATTGG
>CAYPWK010000291.1:1737-7562 GCA_964414365.1 uncultured Burkholderia sp. | reverse complement strand
CCCAAGCGCAATGGCGCCTCGACCAAAAGCGTGTAAGGGCGCCGCACGCCGGGCTTGTCTATGACACGCTCTATCGCGTCGGCGAATGGGTGCCGGCCGGCAGTCCCGTTGTGCAGCTGCTGCCGCCGCGCAACATCAAACTGCGCTTCTTCGTGCCCGAGATCGCAGTCGGCTCACTGGTATTGGGGGGCCGCGTCCTCATCCACTGCGACGGCTGTGCCGCGGATATCCCCGCCACCATCACCTATATCGCTACCCAAGCCGAATACACGCCCCCTGTCATCTACAGTAATGAAACGCGCTCGAAGCTCGTCTTCATGATTGAGGCGCATCCCTCGGCCGCCGATGCGCCGAAGCTGCATCCCGGTCAGCCCGTCACCGTGAGGGCGCAATGAACGGCTCCGCCGAGCACGCAGAGGCTGCCGCCGATTATGCGATCGACGTGCGCGGGCTCAACAAGCACTTCGGCGTGAAACATGTCGTGAAGGACCTTTCGCTGCGCGTGGCGCGCGGAGAAATCTTCGGCTTTCTCGGGCCGAACGGCAGCGGCAAGACGACGTCGATCCGCATGATGTGCGGGCTGCTTACCCCCGATTCCGGCAGCGGCGCATGCCTCGGTTACGACATCGTTCGGGAGAGCGCGCAGATCAAACGTCGCGTCGGGTATATGACGCAACGCTTTTCGTACTGGGAGGACCTTTCGATCCGCGAAAACCTCGACTTCGTCGCACGCATGTACCAGATGCCCCGTCGCAAGCAGATTGTTGAGCAGTCGCTCGAATCGCTCGGACTCGCGAGTCGTGCGAATCAATTGGCGGGCTCGCTTTCGGGCGGCTGGAAGCAGCGACTCGCGCTCGCTGCGTGCATGCTTCACGAGCCGCAACTATTGCTGCTCGACGAGCCGACGGCCGGCGTCGATCCGGCCGCGCGCCGCGACTTCTGGGAGGAACTGCACCGGCTCGCCGCACGAGGCATCTCCGTGCTCGTCAGCACCCACTATATGGACGAGGCCGAGCGCTGTCACAAGCTCGCCTATATCGCTTACGGCGAACTCCTGGCGCAGGGTACCGCACAAGAGGTTGTCGACGCGCAAAGTCTGGCTACCTGGCTCATCTCAGGCGCACGTCTCACCGAGCTTTCCGACCGCTTGCGCACGATGCCGGGCGTCGAGCAGACCGTCGTCTTCGGCCCCGCGCTGCACGTAAGTGGGCGAGATCGCGAAGCGCTCGCCGCAACGATCGCCGAGGTCGGCAAGGATCCATCGCTCGAAATCGCACAGATTGCGACAGGGCTCGAGGACGTTTTCGTGTTTCTGATGAGCCGGACCCCCGATACCGACGGTGGACGATCATGAGCGCGCGCTCGCCCCGCGATCGACGCTCGACGTGGTACTTCACCTTCTCGTTCTCACGTTGGTGGAGCATCGTGCTCAAGGAGTTTCTGCAGCTACGCCGAGACAGGGTGACGTTCGCAATGATCGTCGGCGTACCGATCCTTCAGCTCGCACTGTTTGGATTCGCGATCAACACCGATCCGAAGCATCTGCCTTCGGCCGTCATCGTCGCCGACGACAGCACGTTCTCGCGCAGCTTTGTCGCCGCCATGCAGAACTCCGCGTACTTCGACATCATCAGTACGCTGCCGAACGAAGAGGCGGGCCGCCGAGCGCTGGCGCGCGGCGACGTCCAGTTCGTGCTCACGGTACCCGCCGATTTTTCGCGTCGACTGCTGCGCGGCGAGCGGCCCTCGTTGCTCGTCGAAGCGGACGCGACCGATCCGCTCGCAACGAGCACCGCACTCAACGCGCTGCCCGGGCTCGTGCAACCCGTCGTCGATAAGGACGTCACCGGACCGCTGGCCCACTTGAAGGGGCGCGCGGCCGCATTCGACGTTGAGGTTCACCGGCTCTACAACCCCGAGGGAATCACGCAGTACAACGTGGTACCGGGTTTGATGGGCGTGATCCTGACGATGACAATGGTGATGATGACGGGCCTTGCCATTACGCGCGAGCGCGAGCGAGGCACGATGGAAAACCTGCTCGCGACGCCCGTGCTTCCTATCGAGGTCATCACCGGGAAAATCGTGCCCTACGTTTTCATCGGTTTCATCCAGGTTTCCATCATCCTCGCCGCGGCCCGCTGGGTATTCGATGTGCCGTTCGTCGGCGGCGTACTCGCCATCTACGGAGCCGCGTTGCTTTTCATCGCGGCCAACCTCACCGTCGGCATCACGCTGTCGTCGCTTGCGCAAAACCAGCTGCAAGGCATGCAGCTGACCGTGTTCTATTTCCTGCCTAACATCCTGCTTTCGGGATTCATGTTCCCGTTCGCCGGCATGCCCGTGTGGGCGCAAGTCATCGGCAATATGCTGCCGCTTACCTATTTCAACCGGCTCGTGCGCGGGATCTTGCTGAAGGGCAACAGTTGGGCCGACCTCTGGCCTTCCGTCTGGCCGATCGCCGCATTCACGCTGGTTTTGATGGCGGTCGCCGTGCGATTTTATCGGCGCACGCTCGATTAGCGAGCAGCGAGTCCGAACATGAACGCGATCGCTCGCCCGCTTCCTCACCGATGGGCCCAGCTCGTGCCCTTGATGGTGTCGATCGTCTGCGCCTGTACGGTGGGTCCGGACTTCCACGCACCGCCGGCACCGACTGCACAACGCTACACGCGCGAGGAAACGCCGTCGGAGACAGTGGCGGCAAGCGGCGCCATCGGCGTCGCACAGGCCTTCGTTCCGGCGCCGCACGCGCCGCCGCAATGGTGGAAGCAGTTCGGATCCGACGACCTCAACCGGCTCATCGACATCGCCTTTCGGCAAAGCCCGACCCTCGATAGTGCGCGCGCGACGCTCGTCCAAGCGAGAGAAAACTACGTGGCTCAAGCGGGCGCGGCCTACTGGCCAAAGATCGACGCCAACTTGTCCGCCACTCGCGAGAAGATCGATATTGCCGCGTTCGGCATTACGGCCATTCCGCCGCCCTCGCCGTTCACACTCTATAACGCCTCGGTCAGTGTGTCGTATCTGCTCGATTTCTTCGGCGCAAATCGCCGTGCCCTCGAAGCGCTCCGCGCGCAGGTCGACTACGAGGCATACGAGCTCGAGGCGGCGCATCTCGCGCTGGCCGGCAACATCGTCGCGGCGGCCATCCGGCGCGCGTCACTGCAGCAACAGATCGAGCTGACGCATGCGCTCGCCGACGATGAGGCGCGGCAGCTCCAGGTGATTGAATCGCGTCACGCAGCCGGTGGCGTCCCGCTCGTCGACGTCCACAGCCAACGCACACTGCTTGCGCAAACACGCGCGACGCTGCCGCCTCTTATGACCCAACTCAAGCAGGTCGATCATCAACTGGCGGTCCTGCTGGGCATGCCGCCGTCCGATGCGGACGGCGCCGCAATCACGCTCGATTCGTTGCATCTGCCCGAGACAGTACCGGTGACGCTGCCTTCAACGCTGGCGCGCGAGCGCCCCGATATCCGCGCGGCACTAGCGTTGCTGCATCAAGCGAGTGCTAACGTAGGCGTCGCCACGGCCAATCTCTACCCGCGGTTTTCGATTTCCGCCGGTGCGGGTTCCGAACGCACGCGTATTGGTGAAGCGCTCGACGGCCTCAATATTTGGAACCTCGGCTTGAATGTGGCGCAGCCGATCTTTCATGGCGGCGAGCTGCGCGCGAGGAAACGCGCATCCGAAGCGGCCTACCAGGCCGCACTTGGCGATTACCGCCAGACCCTGCTGCAAGCGCTCGAGCAGGTAGCCGATGCGCTGCAAGCGGTTCAGGACGATGCACGCAAGTTGCAGGCGCGTGAGACGGCGGACGAAGAAGCGCAGGCAACGATTGCTATCACGCGCGAGCAGTATGCAGCGGGCGGGGTCAGCCGATCCGCGCTGCTCGACGCTCAGCGGCAGGCGTTGCAAACGGCGCTCGATCGCACGCGGGCGCAGGCCGATCGGCTCGCCGATACAGCGGCATTGTTTCAGGCACTCGGAGGCGCGTGGTCGACGACGGAGCCTTGAAGCATGCCATTCGGGATGGTCTGCTTAGGGTAGTTGGGGTGCCGAATATCGGAAAAAGTTCGGCGGAACATCATTCATTAATGCAGCGAAGGAGTCGATTATGGCAATGTCTTTGACGTCTCCCGCGTTTGGCCACGGCGATGAAATACCGGAACGCTTCACCTGCCAAGGTGCGGACATCTCACCGCCCTTCGCCTGGTCCGACGTTCCCTCGAACGCCGCGAGCCTCGCGCTTATCATAGACGACCCCGATGCCCCCGACCCCAAAGCCCCCCAAATGACATGGGTCCACTGGGTGCTTTACAACATCCCGCCGAGCGCGGGCGGGCTCCCCGAACGCGCCGGCGGCGCGACGCTACCGCCCGGCACGCTCGAAGGCACCAACGATTGGAAACGGACGCGCTACGGTGGCCCATGTCCGCCCGTTGGTCGTCATCGTTACTTTTGCAAGCTATATGCGCTCGATGTGATGCTGCCCGACTACGCCGAGCCCACCAAAGCGGCGCTCGAAACGGCGATGCAGGGGCACGTCATCGCGCAGGCCGAACTCATCGGGACATACCAAAAGCATTGAGCGGCTGCAGGCTGCCGCCGGGGGCGATCGAATATCGAATGCCGACTTCCGGCGCAGTCAGAATCAATCGCAAGCCGAGAGTGTGATGGCGCCGCCTTCGGCAAGACACCGCTCGCTATCACACATTCGCAAGTGAAAGGCCCCCAAACGCGACGCTCGCTCGTACGGCCGCGCACATTCGGATGTACTGCGCGGCGCTAGCAGGCGTACTATCGGATCCATCATCCGCTCGCGGATGACCTCACGGCAGAGCTAGAAAATGGGGGGATTCGGCCATGAGACGCCTCTATTTCCTCGTACCTGATACGACGATGGCGAAAGCGATCGTCGACGACTTGCTCCGCGCGCGAATCACCTGGCGTCATATCCACGTTCTCGCGAATCACAATGTCGCGCTGGATCAGTTGCCCGAAGCCTCCTTGCTCCAAAGCAGTGACGTCGTGCACGCGCTCGAGCGTGGTGTGGCGCTCGGCGGCGCAACGGGTGCGCTGGTCGGGCTCGTCGCGCTTGTCTTTCCGCCCGCCGAGCTCGTCATCGCTGGCGGCGCCGTAGTCGCATTGGCCCTGGCCGGCGCCGGCTTCGGCGCCTGGACCGCCGCAATGATCGGCATCGCCGAACCAAACGCGCGACTCAGGCGCTTTCAGGAGGCCATCAAAAACGGCCAGATTCTCATCATGGCCGACGTGCCCGCGCTGAGAGAGCGCGAAATTGAAGAGATGGTCGCGCAGCATTTCCCGACGGCTGACCTGGAAGGCGCCGAGCCGACGACTCCGATCTTTCCGTAAAGCGAAACGCCCACCTTCGCTTTTCCCGCTTCCAACAGTGGGGGCTCGCCGCACGCAGGCCGGTGCGCCGGTCAGCCAACAAATAGATCGACGATATAATCGTCGCCGCTATCGCGCCGATGGCGTCCGCTCGAACGCTGCGCGCGACCTCGGCATGATTAATCCCGGCCAAAACGGCGTTACTCAGAGCAATCCATGTCCGTGATGCATGTCAGTCCTGTCGCCAACTATGAAGCGTGCCTGAGCACCGGGGGCGAGCACGTCTTTGAGATCACCGTTGACGAAATGCCTCAGCTAACGGAGAAGGTGCGCGGTCCGCTGGGGACCAGGATTGCGTTCGAAGAGTTGGAGAAGGAGGCGCCGGCGGGAACCTGGACCGCTATTGCCAAGGAATTGTCGGCGAGGGGCACTGCCTTCTTTTACGAGCGCGTCCATGAAGACGT
>CAYPWK010000291.1:0-1637 GCA_964414365.1 uncultured Burkholderia sp. | reverse complement strand
GAAAATTGCTCCAAGGGCGCGCAAAAAATTGCGATCGTCGTCGATAGTGAGGACTGTAACCAAGGGAAAATCCTGTATCCAAGAGCAAACGCACCCCTTTGCCAGCATAGGTCGTGCCGGTGAGACTATCGTTCGACGAGCCGCCATAACTGTGTTCACTCAACCGACGAATTGAAAAATACGGATCAGTCCCTTGTAGTTTCTCCATCCGTTGGCAGCCCCGCGTAGTAGCGAATCGCGGAACGCTACCCCCGGCACCGCGCAAAACCCGACCGCTTACGAAGCTGACGCGCGCCGGCTCATAAAAAGTTTTCGTGAGGTGCCGATTCCAGGCTAGGCGGCAGCCTTCGGCGTCGAGGCACTCGCGGAAGCCAACAGTGCCGCCAGTGCATCGTCGCCGTAGCCAAGCTGGCGCAAGACTGCCTCGGTGTGCTCGCCGACCTGCGCGATCGGCATGCGCGGCGGCAGTCGATCGCCGTCCATCGAAAGCGGCAGCAAAGGTGTCGACGTCTGCGTGCCGTCGTCGAGCGTGAGCGGCGCCAGGCCTCCGCTTTCCCGCAGGTGCGGATCGTCGAACAGTTCCTCCGGCTTGACGATCGAGGCGAACGGAATGTGCTCGCGCTCGAAGAGCGGCACGAGCTCCATCGACGTGCGCGTCGCGAGGGTTTCGCCGAGCGTCGGCAGAAGCCATGCCCTCGCAAGCACCCGGTCGTTGTTAGTCGCAAGACGCGGATCGCCTAGCAGATCGTCGCGGCCGAGAATTGCGCAGAGCTTGCGCCACTGTCCGTCGCCCGTCGCGGCAATGAACATTTGCTCTGCGTGCGCGAGCCGAAAGACGTCGTAGACGGCCCATGCGCTGATACGCTCGGGCATCGGCGCCGGGGGCACACCGGTCGCCGCGTATTGCGCCATGTGTTGCGCGCAAAGGAGCACGCAGTTTTCGAAGAGCGCACTCTGCACTTCCTTGCCGCGCCCGGTCGTCTTGCGTTCGTACAGCGCCGCAAGCACGCCGATGGCGCCGAACATGCCGCCCATGATGTCGTTGACCGAGCTGCCCGCGCGCAGCGGTCTGCCGGCGGGACCGGTCATATAGGCCAGGCCGCCCATCATCTGGACGACTTCATCGAGCGCAAGGCGATGCTCGTACGGGCCGCTCAGAAAACCCTTGTGCGAGACGTAGACGAGGCTCGGATGGCGCTCGTGCAACGTCGCATAATCGAGCCCGAGGCTCGCCATGCGGCCGGGCTTGAAGTTTTCGACGAAGACGTCCGCGGTCGCGACAAGCCGATGCAATGCTTCCAGGCCTGCCTCGGTGTCGAGATCGAGCGCGACGCTCTTCTTGTTGCGGTTGAATGTGCGGAAGAAACCGGCGCCCGTGCCGAGCAGCCGGCGCGTGCCGTCGCCGCGCGGCGGCTCGACCTTGATGACTTCGGCGCCCAAGTCGCCCAGGATCATCCCGCAGGTGGGGCCCATCACCATGTGCGAGAGCTCGACGACGCGCACGCCCGTGAGCGGCAGCGTCAGAGAGGAAGCGTCAGAGTTTGAGTTGGAATGGGTGTTCATTGCAGTTCTCGTTCGGGTTGAGTCGCGGCGGTCAGCGAACGGCGCGGACGGCCTGCACGCGCGAGATAGCCGTA
>CAYPWK010000290.1:0-7636 GCA_964414365.1 uncultured Burkholderia sp. | reverse complement strand
AGATCGATATCGATCCGTTCGTGGCCGGCGTCATTGTGCTCGGCTTCATCTACGGCGCCTACTTCACCGAAACGTTCCGGGGCGCCTTCCTGTCGGTGCCTCGCGGCCAGCTCGAAGCGGGGGCCGCGTTCGGCATGACGGCCTGGCAGACGTTCTCGCGCATCATGTTCCCGCAGATGATGCGGTTCGCGCTGCCTGGCATCGGCAACAACTGGCAGGTCATGGTGAAGGCGACGGCGCTCGTCTCGATCATCGGCCTCGCGGACGTAGTCAAGGCGGCGCAGGATGCCGGCAAGGGCACGCTGCGCTTTTTCTTCTTTACGCTGATTGCCGGTGCGGTCTATCTGGCGATCACGACGATTTCGAACCTGGTGCTGCTTTGGCTCGAAAAACGCTATTCGATCGGCGTCCGCAAGGCGGAGCTGTAGACCCTGCCCGAAACCCATGATCGAGCTCATCCACGACTACTGGCGCAACTACCTCTTTACCGACGGCTACCGCGCAACAGGACTCGCCGTCACGCTTTGGCTCCTCGTTGTCTCGATCGGCATCGGCTTTTGCCTCTCCGTGCCGCTCGCGGTCGCGCGCGTGTCGAAGAACCGCGTGCTCGCGGGCGCCGTGTGGCTCTACACCTACATCTTTCGCGGCACGCCGCTCTACGTGCAGTTGCTGCTCTGCTATTCGGGCATCTATAGCCTCGAGGTCGTCCGCTCCCACGCGGTGCTGAACGACTTTTTCCGCGATGGCATGCATTGCACGCTGCTCGCCTTCACGCTGAACACCTGCGCCTATACCACGGAGATTTTCGCGGGCGCGATCAAGGCGACCGCCTACGGCGAGATCGAGGCCGCGCGCGCCTACGGCATGTCGCGCTTCACTGTCTACCGGCGCGTGATCCTGCCGTCCGCGCTGCGACGCGCGTTGCCGCTCTACAGCAACGAAGTGATCCTCATGCTGCATGCGACGACCGTCGCGTTCACGGCGACGGTGCCCGACATTCTGAAGATCGCGCGCGACGTCAACTCGGCCACCTACATGTCGTTCGAGGCCTTCGGCATCGCCGCGCTGCTCTATCTCGTGATCTCGTTCGCCCTCGTCGGTCTCTTTCGCCGTGCCGAAAGACGTTGGCTCGCCTATCTGCAGCCGCAAGGCAAGTAATCCGGACCCTCCGATGCACAAGCTCTTCATCGACGAACTCCATAAGCACTACGGCGACCACGAGGTCCTCAAAGGCGTCTCGCTCCAGGCGAACGCCGGCGACGTGATCAGCGTGATCGGCTCGTCGGGCTCAGGCAAGAGCACGATGCTCCGCTGCATCAACTTTCTCGAGCAGCCGAGCGCCGGCCGCATTTTTGTCGACGGCGAGGAAGTCCGAACCCGCAAGGACAAGACGGGCGCGCTGCGCGTCGTCGACCACAAGCAGCTACAGCGCATGCGCACGAAGCTTGCGATGGTCTTTCAGCACTTCAATCTGTGGGCGCACATGACCGTGCTCGAGAACGTGATCGAGGCGCCGGTTCATGTACTTGGGCTCGGACGCCGCGAGGCCGAGGAGCGCGCGCGTGCCTATCTCGAGAAGGTGGGTCTTGCGCCGCGGTTGGAGAAGCAATACCCGTCACATCTGTCGGGCGGCCAGCAGCAACGCGTCGCCATTGCACGCGCGCTCGCGATGGATCCCGACGTCATGCTGTTCGACGAACCGACCTCGGCGCTCGATCCGGAACTCGTCGGCGAAGTGCTGAAGGTGATGCAAAAGCTCGCCGAGGAAGGCCGCACGATGATCGTCGTCACCCATGAAATGGGCTTCGCGCGCAACGTTTCAAACCATGTCGTGTTCTTGCACCAAGGGCGAATCGAAGAGGAAGGGCAGCCCGCCGAGGTGTTCGGCAATACGCGCAGCGAACGGCTCAAGCAGTTTCTTTCGGGCAGCCTAAAGTAGGACTCCCCTTGCGGCCTGCGCCGGCAGCCGTGCCGACGCGTGTAGCGGCCGACTACAGCATCGACCTCGAGGGCGCCGCTGGCGCCCTTTGTCATTTCCTTTTTCCGCTTTTCGTCGTTATGTTTTCTGGATTGTCGCCCCTCGGCCATGCGCCATGCGCGTATAACGCGGCCTCGCGGGCCAGTCAATACCGGGAATCCTTTACTGAGGGCCAAATACCGCTTATTTCCCTTGCGGCACAAGGCTTCGCGTCGTGATCCCAGGGATGTTGCAAAGCGACAAGCCCCAATAGTATTGCAATTTAGAGACAGGACCATAGCCGAACTACGATTTCCTTCGCCACGCAAGTGTATTTTTGCTAAATTAGTAACCAAAGTAGCAAAACGAAGTGCTGCAAATGTAGTTTTACTTCAAACAGGAGACGCCGCGCTGCCATGTCAGCGGTCCCGGACCGCCGATGAGCGGAGAAGCCCCGTGTGTTCCGCAGCGATCTCCCTAGGCACGGATTCCCCCCCAGGCGCCATACAACGCCTGGGCGCTATTCGCAGTAGTGGCTTCACTTTTGACAGGGTAACGGAGGAGAAGATGAAGAAAGCATTGCTCGCCGCGGCGCTGATGTCTGCTGGTGTGATCGCACACGCGCAAAGCAGCGTGACGTTGTACGGGCGCCTCGACGCTGGCATCGAGTACATGAGCGGCCTGCCGAACGGCACGGGCGGCTCCACCTCCCGGTGGCGCGCCGAGAGCGGCGATTGGGGTACGAGCCTGTGGGGCTTGAAGGGTGCTGAAGACCTCGGCGGCGGCACAAAGGCGGTGTTCCAGTTGGAAGGCGCCTTCAACACGATGACGGGTAGCCTCGGCACTACGGGCTCGATCTGGGATCGCTGGGCGACGGTCGGTCTGTCGAACGGCAACTTCGGTACGTTCCTGATGGGCCGTGAGCTGTTCATCGCCAACGGCGTATGGGACTTCGATCCGTTTGGTCAATCGGCATGGTCGTCGGCGTCGCTCGTGCGCGGCCGCAACTGGGGTAAGGTGAGCAACGTCTTTTCGTATCAGTCGCCGAAGTTCGCCGGCTTCGATGTGTATGGACAGTACGGATTGTCGAACTCGACAAGCTTTAACAGCAATCCGAACGGCCAGGGTCGTATGGATGGTCTTCAGTTGACCTACACGAACCCGATCTTCCAAGTGCGCGGCATTTACGACGAAATCCGCAACAACAACACCGGCGTGCTAAGCGGTGCCGACGGCGCATTCTCGTTCTCGCGCGAATACACGGCGGCCGTCAATGTGTTCCTGGGCCCGTTCAAGATTCAAGGCGCGTACCAAGCTCTTCGCACGTCTGGTTACACAGTCGCGTCCACCGGACTTGCCCCGTCGTCGGTCGACCACGAATGGGGTGGCGTAACTTGGCAAGCCACGCCGGCCGCAGCCCTCATCGCTGCGGTGTATCACGCGAACTATAACCACGGCTTCGGCAACTCGACGATCTATACGATCGGCGGCACTTACAACCTGTCTAAGCGCACGCTGCTCGACATCCAGATCGCTACCGTTCGCAATAGCAAGACCGCGAACCTTGGCCTTGAGGCGAACTCGTTCACTGAGCCGGGCTCTATCGTCTCCGGCAACGACAACCCGGTGCCCGGCCACAGCCAATCGGGTGCCTACGTCGGCATTCAGCACGTCTTCTAATCGAACGGCGTAGCAAAAGTAACAGCTTCAGAAATCCAAGTTTTTCACGCTGCTGCGAGAGGCGCGTATCGGTGCGGTGTCCGTCAGGGCGTCGCACCGTTTTTTTATGGCGTGTTCGTTTGAGTTGAACGGGCCATGCCGACGCGAAAGCGTCGGCACCCGTTGCCGCATCGCTCAGATCGCCGCTTCGTTCTCTTCACCGGTGCGAATGCGAATCGCGCGCTCGACGTCGGTCACGAAAATCTTGCCGTCGCCGATCTTCCCCGTGCGCGCTGCGCCGACGATTGCATCGATCACTTGGTCGCACTGCCCGTCAGGCACCACGACCTCGATCTTCACTTTCGGCAGGAAATCGACGACATACTCGGCTCCGCGATAGAGCTCCGTATGCCCCTTCTGCCGGCCAAAGCCCTTCACTTCGGTGACCGTGAGCCCGGTCATCCCGACTTCGGCCAGCGCCTCGCGGACTTCATCGAGCTTGAATGGTTTGATGATTGCGGTGACGCGTTTCATGGTTTCCTCGTTAGGTTTCTGAAACGAACAAGTCGATTCTACGCCTCGGTCGGGAACGATCCCCCGTTCACTGAATCGGCTCCGTATAGCGCGAGGTGATCGGATAGCGCCAGTCGCGGCCAAACGCGCGGTGCGTCACGCGAATGCCGATCGGCGCCTGGCGGCGCTTGTACTCGTTGAGCTTCAAAAGGCGCGTGACGCGCGTCACGTCTTCGCGCGCGAACCCCGCTGCGACGATCTCGGCGAGCGACTTGTCCTCCTCCATATACATCTGCACGATCGCGTCGAGCACATCGTACGGCGGCAGGCTGTCCTGGTCGGTCTGGTTCTCGCGCAATTCAGCCGACGGCGCGCGCGTGAGGATGCGCTCGGGAATGACGTCGCGCTTCACGAACTGCGCCGCGCCGTTGCGATAGCCACAAAGCCGATAGACGAGCGTCTTCGCAATGTCCTTGATGACCGCAAAGCCACCGGCCATGTCGCCGTATAGCGTGCAGTAGCCGACGGCCATCTCGCTCTTGTTGCCCGTCGTCAGCACGAGCGAGCCGAACTTGTTCGATAGCGCCATGAGCAATGTGCCGCGAATGCGCGCCTGGATGTTCTCCTCCGTCGCATCCTCGGCGAGCCCTTCGAATTCACGTGCGAGCGAGCCGCGGAACGCCTCCACCATCGGTGCGATCGGTATCTCGTCGTAGCGCACGCCGAGGCGCCGCGCCATGTCGGCCGCGTCGAGCATCGAGATGTCGGCCGTATAGCGCGACGGCATCATGACGGCGCGCACGCGCTCCGGACCCAGCGCATCGCAGGCGATCGCAAGCACGAGCGCCGAGTCGACACCGCCGGAAAGCCCGACGATCGCGCCCGGAAACCCGTTCTTGCCGATATAGTCGCGCACGCCGAGCACGAGCGCCGCATAGACCTGCGCCTCGAGCGGCTCGCTCGCGGCGATCCGCCCTTTTTGCGGATGCGCGCCGTCGAACTCGACAACCATGTGACCTTCAACGAACTGCGGCATCTTCGCGACGATGTCGCCTTTCGCGTCGAGCACGAACGAACCGCCGTCAAACACGAGCTCGTCTTGCGCGCCCACGAGGTTCACATAGACCATCGGCAGCCCCGTCTCGGCAATGCGCGCACGCAGGATATCGACGCGCGTGGCCTCCTTGTTGAGGTGATAAGGCGAGCCGTTCGGTATCAGCAGCACTTCGGCGCCTGCAGCTTTGGCCAACTGCGCGGCCGACGCGTGCCAGGCATCTTCGCAGATCACGACGCCGTACTTCACGCCGTCGAGCGCGAAAACGAACGGCGCCGCATCGGAAGCAAAGTAGCGCTTCTCGTCGAATACCTCGGTATTCGGCAAATCCTGCTTGCGATAGGTGCCTTCGATCCGCCCGTCGATGATGAGCGAAGCGGCATTGTACGTATCGACAGGCGGCAAACCGCGTTCGATCGGCCGGTTTGCATTACCATGACCGCTTGCCGTGCTTGCGGCGCCATCGATGTCGGCCCCATCGCGGTGCGGATGACCGACCACGACGGCCAGCCCCGGGAGCGGCTTCAGTTGCGCGGCCAGCTCGGCGAGCGCGCCGGCGCTCGCGGCATAGAACGCCGGACGCAGTAGCAGATCCTCGGGCGGGTACCCCGAGAGCGCGAGCTCCGGCGTGACGAGCAGCCTGGCGCCGTCGCCATGCGCCGCACGCGCGGCCTCGACGATCTTCGCGATGTTGCCGGCGAAGTCGCCGACGGTGGTATTGATTTGAGCGAGAGCGATTCGGGTCTTCATGGTCAAATGAACGGCGAACGGCCGGGCTGTCGCAACGACTCGATATGAGCGGAAGGAGCGGGTAACGGAACGGGCAACCTATAGACAACGATAGGGCAACGATGGGGCGACGACGGAAAGACGAAGCCCGACGTGCGGAGGCGATCGATCAGAACGATGCGCCGCCCGCTTCGCTGACACGGTCATACAGTTGAAACACCAACGCAACGATTATCGCATGGGTCTTCTCGCGTCCGTCCAAGAGGTGGACGCGGCGCAGTGGAATGCCCTGCTCGCTCGACAGCCGCAGCCGACGCCGTTTCTGCGCCACGAATTCCTGAGCGCGCTATTGGCGACGCAATGCGCATGCGAGCGCACGGGCTGGGCGCCGCGCTTCGTCACGCTAGTCGACGCGCGCACCGACACGCTCGCGGCCGTTGCGCCGCTTTATTTGAAAAGCCATTCATACGGCGAGTACGTCTTCGACTGGGCTTGGGCCGACGCCTTTCAGCGCAACGGGCTGCCGTACTACCCGAAGCTCCTCTGCGCAATCCCGTTCACGCCCGTGCAAGGCACGAGGCTCATCGCCGTCGACAATGCCGCGCGCCGTCATCTCGCTGCCTCGCTCATCGCACTCGCCGAGCAGTCCGATGTCTCGTCGCTTCATGTTCTCTTTCCGACGCCGGACGAAGCCGACGCGCTCGCCGAGCTTGGCATGATGCGGCGCGAAGGCATCCAGTTTCATTGGGTCAACGCGGGCTACCGCGACTTCGACGATTTCCTCTCGACGCTCGAGCAGAAAAAACGGAAGAACATCCGGGCCGAGCGGCGCAAGGTACACGAAGCCGGCGTCACGCTCCGACGTGTGCGCGGCGAGGACGCCACCGACGACGACTGGCGATTTTTCACGCGCTGCTACCGGCAGACCTATCGCGAGCACTTCTCGCAACCCTATCTAAACCTCGAGTTCTTTCGCACGATTGGCGCCACGATGCCCGAAAACCTGCTGCTCATCATTGCCGAGCGAGCAGGCAAGCGGATCGCGAGCGCGCTTGTCGTCTACGACCGAAACGAGGAAACGGGCGGCACCCTCTACGGGCGCTATTGGGGTGCGCTCGAGCACGTGCCCTGCCTTCACTTCGAGACAGCCTACTATCAGCCGCTTGAGTTCTGTATCGAAGAGAAGATCGCCGTATTCGAAGGCGGCGCGCAAGGCGAGCACAAGATGGCGCGCGGCTTTATGCCGATCGTCACGCATTCGGCGCATTGGCTTGCGCATCCGGCCTTTGCCGATGCCGTCGCGCACTTTCTCGCCAAGGAGGCGAATATGATCCACGCGCACGTCGACGAGTTGCGCGAGCATAACCCGTTCAAGTGCTGACGATGCCCTGGTTCCTCTATTTGCTCGAATGCGCGGACGGCAGCGTGTATACAGGCATCGCCACCGACGTCGACGCGCGCTTCGAGAAGCATGCGACCGGGGCCGGTGCGCGCTACACGCGCGCTAAAAAGGCTGTGGCGTTGCTCGCATCGTTCGAAGTCGGCGATCGTTCGAGCGCCTTGCGCGCCGAGTATCGCGTGAAGCGCCTCACGCCCGCCCAAAAGCGTTCACTCGCCGCCGGGGAATGTTCGCTTGCCTCTCTTTTGCAGGCGAACCCCACAGCACCAGGGCCCGCCCACGACGGGTGACGGCAATTACTTCTTGAAGTTCGAGACGCCTTCGC
>CAYPWK010000289.1:0-7650 GCA_964414365.1 uncultured Burkholderia sp. | reverse complement strand
CGCCGCCGGCGATCAAGATGGATGAGGCGGCAACCGAAACGCCGCCATCGGAACCACGCCAAGGCTCGGCACGCTGCAACGGGGAAGATAGTTCGGCCTGCGAGGCGATTGCCTCGGCCGGCGATTCGCGAAGCGAAGCGCACGGCGCGGACGAAGCAGGGAAAAGCTCGAATGGATCGGCCGACGAAGACGCTCGCGACGACGACGCGCCGCCTTCCCGGCCCGCCGCCGATAAGCCAACCGTAAAGAAGCGCGCCGCGGAGCACCCTGCATCGGCTGCGCCCAAGCATCCGATCCGGCGCACGCACCGTCGCACGCTGGCGGTGGCGGAGACGCCGTCACTGCGAACATCTCAGTCTGCCGACACGCCGCTCTTTACGACACTGCGACCGAAGTGGTCGTTTCAGATGCCGCTCTCCGAAAGGCGGCGGCGCGCGGAGTTGTCGCAAACGCAGATCGATCTTTATCGAGGGCACTGATGGACCGCCGGGGGTGACCGGTTTGCTGGCGCGCGCATATGCCCATCGGCGCGCGATCTACGACTCGTCGCCGGCTATTTCGGCCGTCGACCGCTACTGCCTGCGCGCGGCAAGGCCTTGCTCGCGAATTTGTTCGAGCGTCGCCGTGGGCGTGCTGACTTCCTGCGGCACACGGATCTCGATCAGTGCGGGTAATCCGCTTTCGATCGAGCGCTCGAGCGCCGGCAAGAACTCAGCAGTCTTCACGACCGTCTCTCCGTGTGCCCCGAACGAACGCGCGAACGCCGCGAAGTCAGGATTTGTCAGCGTCGTGCCGTGCGTTCTCCCCGGGTAGTGCCGCTCCTGGTGCATGCGGATCGTGCCGTAGTGTCCGTTGTTGACGACGATAAAAATCGCGTTGAGCCCATATTGCACCGCTGTCGCCAGCTCCTGTCCCGCCATCATGAAGCAGCCGTCGCCGGCGAAGGCCACGGTGATCCGCTCGGGGTGGTTCGCCTTCGCAGCAAGCGCGGCCGGCACGCCGTAGCCCATCGCGCCGCTCGTTGGCGCCAGTTGCGTCTTGAACTGCCGATAGGCGAAATGACGATGCAGCCAGATCGCATAGTTGCCGGCCCCGTTCGTCACGATCGCGTCGGCCGGTAGCCGCTCTCGCAGTTGCGCCATGATCTCGCCGAGCTGAACGTCACCTAGCATCGGGCGCGGACGGCGCCACTCGAGGTAGGCGCGGTGCGCTTCTTCAGCGCTGCCGGCCCATGCGGGCGAGGCGCGCGGCTCGAGCGCGACGAGTGCGGCCATGAACTCGGGCATCCCCGAGGCGATCGGCAAATCGGCCGCATAGACGCGACCGAGCTCGTCCGCGCCCTGATGCACATGGACGAGCGTCTGCTTCGTCTTCGGAATGTCGAGCAGCGTATAGCCGCCCGTCGTCGCCTCGCCGAGGCGGGGCCCGATGGCGAGCAGCAGATCGGCTTCACGAATGCGCTTCGCAAGTTCAGGATTGATGCCCAGCCCGACATCACCTGCATAGTTCGGGTGCTCGTTATCGAAGGTGTCCTGAAAGCGGAACGCGCAGCCCACAGGCAGCTGCCATCGCTCGGCAAAACGGCGCAAATCGGCGCATGCCTGCTCGTTCCATCCGCTGCCGCCAACGATCGCCATCGGATTTTTTGCACCCTCGAGCAACTCGCGCAACGCTTCGATTTGCGCTGGCGCCGGAGCGGAGGCCACGCGTCGATAGCGCGGCGCGGCCGGCACCACAGGGCATGGGTCCGAGAGCATATCTTCGGGCAGCGCGAGCACGACGGGCCCCGGCCTTCCGGAGCACGCCGTATGAAACGCGTGGCTCAGATACTCGGGAATGCGGCGCGCGTCGTCGATCTGAGCGACCCACTTTGCCATTTGCCCGAACATGCGGCGATAGTCGATCTCCTGGAAGGCTTCGCGATCGAGATGCTCGCGCGCGCATTGGCCGATGAAAAGAATCATCGGCGTGGAATCCTGAAACGCCGTATGCACACCGATCGACGCGTGCGTCGCGCCCGGGCCGCGCGTCACGAACGCGATGCCGGGCCGGCCGGTCAGCTTGCCCGTCGCCTCGGCCATGTTGGCCGCCGCCGCTTCATGGCGGCAGACGACGGTCTGGATGTGCTCGCTCGCGTCGTAAAGCGAATCGAGCACGGCGAGGAAGCTCTCTCCAGGGACACAGAAGATACGATCGACGCCGTGCGTGAGCAAGGCATCGACGATAAGACGCGCTCCCGTTGTCGCGGTGGCGGTGTCTGGGGCGTTCGGCATGATGCGGCGACCTCCTGGTTGGAGAGGCGATTGTGCGCAGCCGATAGACGGATATCAAATGATATCTATGCACGAGATGATGCACTTTGTTCATCATCTCTCGCGCCATGGTCGATCTCGAGCGGCTCACTACATCGCGTGCCAGGCGAATTCGGATATCGTTTTCAATCGTGACATAGAGAAGATGGTACTTCTCGCAGTTCAACACTCGACGATATTGACGGCCAGCCCGCCGCGCGACGTCTCCTTGTATTTCGTCTTCATGTCGGCCCCGGTCTCGCGCATCGTCTTGATGACCGAATCGAGCGAAACATAGTGGCTGCCGTCGCCGCGCAACGCCATGCGCGCGGCATTGACCGCCTTCACGGCAGCCATTGCATTGCGCTCGATGCAGGGAATCTGGACCATCCCCCCCACCGGATCGCAAGTGAGCCCGAGGTTGTGCTCCATGCCGATCTCGGCCGCATTCTCGACTTGCTTGGGACTGCCGCCCGTCACCGCGGCAAGCGCGCCGGCCGCCATCGAGCAGGCTACGCCGACTTCTCCCTGGCAGCCCACTTCGGCGCCCGAGATCGACGCATTGAGCTTGTAGAGAATGCCGATTGCGGCGGCCGTCATCAGGAAGTCGGCGACGCCCTGCTCGTTCGCGCCCGCCACAAAACGCGTGTAGTAATGGAGCACGGCCGGAACAATGCCGGCCGCGCCATTCGTCGGCGCCGTCACCACCCGCCCGCCCGCGGCGTTCTCCTCGTTGACGGCGATCGCGTAGAGATTGATCCAATCGACCATCGATAGCGGATCGCGCAAGCTCTGCTCGGGGTTGCCGCTCAACGCACGATAAAGCTGCGGCGCGCGTCGTTTGACCTGGAACGGCCCAGGCAACGTACCGTCGGCGTCAGGATTGCCGATGCCGCAGCCACGCGCAACGCACGACTGCATCACGTCCCAGATCTTCAACAAGCCAGCGCGCGTCTCCTCATCCGTGCGCCAGGCGCGCTCGTTCTCCCACATCAATTGCGCGATCGTCTTGCCCGTCGATGCACAGAGCGCAAGTAGCTCGTTGCCCGTGCGAAACGGGTGCGCGAGCTGATCGACGGCCGAGAGCACTTTTGTATTCGGCGCGCCCGCCGTCACAACGAAGCCGCCGCCCACAGAAAGATAGGTGCCTTCACGCAGCGTTTGGCCCGCCGCATCGAGCGCGCGCAGCTTCAGGCCGTTCGGATGCTCGGGCAACGCCTGACGATAGAACGCGATGGCCTCCTTCGGCACGAAGTCGATTTCACGCTTGCCGAGCAGGGCGAGACGTCTGGAGGCCCGCACCGCATCGAGACGCGCGCCGATCGTATCGGGATCGACGGTATCGGGCGCATCGCCCATCAGGCCGAGCATGACGCCGCGGTCGGTGCCGTGGCCCTTACCCGTCGCGCCGAGCGACCCGTACAGCTCGACCCTGACCGAGGCCGTCGATTCGAGCTGCCCGTCGCGCTCGAGCCCTTGGGCGAACAGCAGCGCGGCCCGCATCGGCCCCACTGTGTGCGAGCTCGAGGGGCCGATGCCGATTTTGAAAAGATCGAAAACGCTGACTGCCATTGCTGCTCCGGAGAACTACTCAGTTCAAAAGTCGAAGGCCCGAGGTCGAAAGCCCGAGGTCAAAAGCCCAACGCCGATGCCCGCTGTGATCAGCGCGCTGGCAACGGCAAGCAGACGGCGAGCCACGCCGGAGGTTCCGGCTGCAAACGCTGTGCGATGGGTGCATAGCGACCCGATAACCGCGCCGCGAGATGAAAGAGCTCGGCCGCGCGCCTGGGATCCCATTGCCCCGAAAAACCCGGCACGCCGGCCTCCCGCCGCTTCGCGTCGAACGGCACGCGCGAGCCGATGAACTCCTCGTGCGTCTTCTCGCCGAGGGCATACGGCGCCAGCCAATTGAGCGCCGACATGAGCGAGGCGCCGTTCTTGCCTCGCTCGGTCAACCAGTTGCGGTTGTGGCGCCGAGCAGCGAGGGCGGCGATGACGAGCGGCTCGAGATCGTAGGTGACGTAATGAAGCGCATCGCGCTCGGTGAAATCGAACGTCGATCCGTCCGCGGCGATGTTGTTCGTGACCTGCTCGACAAAGAGACGCTGAGCGGCATTGATGAGCTTGCGATCATCGAGCGTGAACGCCGCCATCGACACGAGCTTCACGCGATGACTCTCCCAGTTGTTCCGGTACGTGCCGATAAGCGGACGCGGCTCGGCATCGATACGCGCGACATAGCCGTTCGCGAGCGTCGCGATGAATGCCGCGCTCGCGTTGCGCGTCTTGACGGGCAACGCGCTAGCCGTCAGGTCGTACGCGAGAATCATCTCGCCGAAATGCGTTTCGTCGATCGGATCGTAGCTTGGACGATAAGTCGTCGCCCACGCGTAGAGAAACCGATCGACGAGCCTCAGGTAACGGTCGTCACCTGTCGCGCGCCAGACAAGCGCCGCATCCCGCATCAGATCGAGATCCTTCTGAGCCTCGACGCTTTCGTCGTAGATGCCTTCGTGCGGCAGTGTGCCTTCCGTATGCAATCGAACGAGCGGTTTCGGCTGGGCGTTGAGCCGCGCGGCGACGGACTTCATGAGCGCGGCGACGGCCGGCGCGGCATTCGCCCGCTCGGTGGTCTGCAGCGCCGGGGCCGCGCAAAAGCTCATCGCCGCACGAGCCGTGCCCGCTGGCGCCGCCGCGGTCGCGCACGCAAGGAGCCAGAGCCAGAGCGATGCGCGTTTGCCCGCTTCATGCCGGGTTAGCCCGACGGGTTTGAATACCGTACGCGTAGTCCTCGGCACCTCTCGCACCATGCGTCGCTCCTTCTCTAGCTTGATCGCGGTGAGAGATGTTAGCCGGTATTGGGGCCAAGCGATGCGGAAAAGAACGGCAAACGGCCGATGCGCCCGGTTCGCGCGCCGCGAACCGGTGTCATCGACGATGGGTGCGCGGTAGTGCCGTCACGCGTAATCGGCGACGGGCACACACGAGCAAAAGAGATTGCGGTCGCCATAAGCGTTGTCCGCCCGGCCGACGGGCGGCCAGTATTTCTTCACGACGAGCGACGGCAGCGGATAGGCCGCCGTTTCGCGAGAGTAAGCATGCTTCCATTCGTTCGCCGTCACGGAGGCTGCCGTATGCGGCGCGTGCTTGAGTGGATTGTCCTCGCGATCGGCGCGTCCTTCCTCGACGGCACGGATCTCCTCGCGAATCGCGATCATCGCTTCAATGAAACGATCGAGCTCCTCCTTCGATTCGGATTCGGTCGGCTCGACCATCAGCGTGCCCGGCACCGGGAAGCTCATCGTCGGCGCGTGAAAACCGAAGTCGGCCAGGCGTTTCGCCACGTCGTCGACGGTGATCCCACACGCGTCCTTGATCGCGCGCAGATCGAGAATGCACTCGTGCGCGACGAGGCCGCCGGGGCCCGAGTAGAGGACCGGATAATGGTCGCCGAGCTTCTTCGCGACATAGTTCGCGTTGAGTATCGCAACCTCGGTCGCCGCCGTCAGGTTTTTAGCGCCCATCATCGCGATATACATCCACGAAATCGGCAAAATCGACGCCGATCCGTAAGGCGCCGCCGACACCGCGCCGATACCGCTTTCCGCGCGGCGATAGCCGGTGGAAGTTTGATTCGGCAAGAAGCGCGCGAGGTGGGGGCCCACTGCCACGGGACCGACGCCCGGGCCGCCGCCGCCGTGCGGAATGCAGAACGTCTTGTGCAGGTTGAGGTGCGAGACGTCGCCGCCGAACTGCCCCGGCGCCGTCAGGCCGACCATCGCGTTCATGTTCGCGCCGTCGACATAAACCTGTCCGCCATGTGAATGGACGATCTGGCAGATCTCTCGGACGTTGCGCTCGAAAACGCCGTGCGTCGAGGGGTACGTGATCATGATCGCCGCGAGGTTGGCCGCATGCCCGGAGGCCTTCGACTTGAGATCGTCGATGTCGACATTGCCCTCTTCATCGCATCCGACGACGACGACCTTCATCCCGGCCATATGCGCCGATGCGGGATTCGTGCCGTGCGCGGAAGCGGGGATCAGGCAGACGTCGCGATGGCCTTCGCCGCGCGATTCATGATAGGCGCGGATGATAAGCAGTCCTGCATATTCGCCTTGCGAACCCGCATTCGGCTGCAGCGACACGGCCGCGTAGCCCGTTGCGGCAACGAGCATCTGCTCGAGCTGGTCGATCATTTCGCGATAGCCGGCCGTTTGCCCGGCCGGCGCGAACGGATGAATGCGGCTGAATTCGGGCCATGTGACAGGCAGCATCTCCGAAGTCGCGTTGAGCTTCATCGTGCATGAGCCGAGCGGAATCATCGAGCGGTCGAGCGCGAGATCCTTGTCCGCGAGGCTGCGCAAATAGCGCAGCATTTCCGTCTCCGAATGGTGCCGGTTGAAGACGTGATGCGTGAGGTAGGCGCTCGTACGCGTCAGCGCAGCGGGCAGCGGTGCCGCGTCACCTTGGTCGGCTGCCCCAGCATCACTTCCCGCCGCCGAGGCGCGGACGAGCGCGGCATCGAGCGTATCGACATGCGGCACATCGATCGCGCCGGCCGCGTTCGCGAACACGGTCAACAGATCCGCGAGGTCCGCGCGCGTCGTCGTTTCGTCGACGGAGACCCCGACGCGCGAATCGCCGATACGGCGCAGATTGATCGACAAGCGCTGCGCCGCCTCATGGACGAGCGCCGTGCGCGCGCCCGTTTCGATCGTCAGCGTATCGAAGAACGTATCGTTCACGACGGTATAGCCGAGCTGCCTGACGCCGGCGGCGAAGAGCGCGGCGATCCGATGCACGCGCAGCGCGATCGTCCTGAGGCCATTCGGACCGTGATAGACCGCATACATGCTCGCCATGATCGCGAGCAGGGCCTGCGCCGTGCAGACGTTCGATGTCGCTTTTTCGCGGCGGATATGTTGCTCGCGCGTTTGCAGTGCGAGCCGCAGCGCCGGATTGCCTTGCGCATCGACCGTCACGCCGACGAGTCGGCCCGGCATTTGCCGCTTGAATTCGTCGCGCACGGCGAGATACGCCGCGTGCGGGCCGCCGAAGCCGATCGGCACGCCGAAGCGCTGCGAGCTGCCGACCGCCACATCGGCGCCCCACTCGCCCGGCGGCATCAGCAGCGTCAACGCCAGCAGATCCGCCGCGACGACGACATGCCCGCCAGCCGCATGAATCGCCTCGGTGAGCGCACGATAATCGCGCACGTGACCGTCGACACCCGGATATTGCAGCAGTACGCCGAATGCATTCGATGCGGCCGCGGCGTCTGCGGGGCCGACCCGCACCTCGATGCCGACCGGCTGCGCGCGCGTGCGCACCACCTCGATCGTTTGTGGCAGCACAT
>CAYPWK010000288.1:6190-7708 GCA_964414365.1 uncultured Burkholderia sp. | reverse complement strand
GATGTACGGCCTCGCCGGTCTCGGCTACATCGTCACGGCAACCTATCTGCCGCTGCTCGCCAGAAACGCCCTGCCGCAAGTCAACCCGGTTCATATCTGGGCGGCATTTGGCGTGGCCGCCGTGCCGTCATGCTTTTTTTGGCACTGGCTTCATCGTTGCTGGGGCAGCCGCGCCGCGCTCGCGAGCAACCTCGCGGTGCAAGCGTTCGGCGTCATCCTTCCTGTGGTCGAACAGTCGGCGCTCGCATTTCTCGGCAGCGCCGTGCTCGTCGGAGGAACATTCGTCGGCACGGTGACAGTGGTCATGCCGGCAGCAAAGCGCGTCGCACATGCGGTCAAGTTCAATCTGATGGCCACGCTCACGGCCGCTTACGGCCTTGGGCAGATCGCCGGCCCGCTATTGTCGGATCGACTCGTCGCGTATACGCATTCGTTCAATCAGCCTCTCGTAGTGGCAGCCGTCGCGCTCCTCGTCGCCGCAGCGCTCTCGTGCGGGCGACGCTGCGCGTGAGCGATCGAGATCAGTTCGTCGGCGCCCAGGAGATCGGCGCCCCACTCGCGCAGAAACTCGACCCACGTCCTGATCTTCGCGTCGACATATTGGCGCGACGCGTAGACGACGTAGATATTGAGCGTCTGCAAATGGTAGTCGGGCAAGACTCTCACGAGCGATCCGCTCTCGAGAAAGCCGCGCACCGTGAAGGTGGGTAACGCACCGACGCCCATCCCTTCGTGCAACGCGACGGCCATCGCATCAGGAACATTCACTTTGAATCGATGCTCGGGCAAGCGAAACACGCGCTCGCCGTCGCGACCGATGAGCCGCCAGCTATCGGCGGGAAAGACTGATGACAACGCCACTTGCAGGCATGTGTGCCGCGAAAGCTCATCAACCGTCTTCGGGGTGCCGCGCGCCGCCAGGTATAGCGGCGCAGCGCAGAGAATGCCGTGAGCCGCGCCAAGTTCATATGAGATGTAGTTCGAGTCGGGCAGCATATCGGGCGACACGCGCAGGGCAACGTCATACCCTTGCTCGAGCAAATCGGGCACGTGCTGCGACAACGTGAGGTCCACCGTCACTTCGGGATAGCGCCGCTGATACGCAGCAATGGCGGGCACGACGAAGTTCTGCCCGAGGCTCGACATCGCGTGAAGCCGCAGCGTGCCCGATGGCTTCGCATGCGCGTCCGATGCTTCCGCTTCCGCTTCCTCGATTGAAGCGAGAATGCCCCGGCAGCGCCTCAAGTAGCGTTCACCTGCCTCGGTCAGTGCAATGCGGCGCGTGGTTCGGTTAAGAAGCCGCGTGCGAAGGCGCGACTCGAGCTCCGAGATCGTCCTCGAAACATATCCTGTCGTCGCCTCGATCTCGAGCGCGGCCGCCGTGAAGCTGCCCGATTCGGCAACCGCGATGAAGATCTTCATGCTGCGCAGCACGTCCATCGCAGTCATGTCTCCGTCAATGCTTCGCTCGTACGAGGCGTCGTTTTCGCTGTTGCCGCCGCCCGCGTCTCGCGATGT
>CAYPWK010000288.1:0-6090 GCA_964414365.1 uncultured Burkholderia sp. | reverse complement strand
TTCGCTCGTACGAGGCGTCGTTTTCGCTGTTGCCGCCGCCCGCGTCTCGCGATGTGGAGAGACATCCGTGCAGAAGAAATCAATGCAATGATCGACGAACGTCCTGAACCGCGCGGGCAGTAACTCCCGATGCGAATAGAAAAGGCAAACCTCGGCTTCGCAGGCTACGATCGTGCATTCCCGCAGTACATGAACCAGCCGCCCTAGTGCCACATCGTCGCGAACCAGCGCCTCAGGCAGCAAGGCGATCCCTGTCCCGGCCACCGCCGCGGCGCGGACCATCACCTCATCGCCATCGATCGAGCCCATCGGCTGTACGCTGACCAGCCGATCCTGCTCGAGCAGTTCGATGAAATGCGTGTGCTGCTGCCAGAGCTCCGGCTCGAGCAAGAGCCAATGGCGTGAAAGGTCCGCCACGCGGCGAGGGTTGCCATGATCGTCGAGATAGCGCGGCGATGCCACGAAGATATACGCCGACTTCGACAAGGTTCTGCGGATAACGGCCGTTTGTTCGACACGATGCGACGGGACAATGGCGATATCGCAGCTCCCGTCGTAGAGGTTGACCACGCCTTGTCGAATCGAGACCGTCAGGTTCACGTCCGGTGCAATTCGGCGATAGCTTGAAAGAAAGCGCAGAAACGTGTCGCCGACGAACATCGGATGCACGACGAGCCGGAGTATGCCGACGCCGATTTCGCGCTCGTGCACGATGCGGCGATTCGCTTCGTCGAGCTCTTCGAGCAACCGGCGGCAGCTTTGATAGTACGACTGAGCGGCCTCCGTTAGCGTGACCGATCGGGTCGTGCGATGCAGGAGGCGAGTCTGAACGCTGGCTTCGAGCTTCGCGATTGCCTTCGAAATCGATCCTGTGGTGACGCCGAGCGATGCGGCCGCCTTACTGAAACTGCGGTACTGCGCGGCCGCCGTGAACGCCCTTAGCATATAGAGCTGGTCCATTTTCCGCCTCATGGAACGGCAAAGCTCAGGCCCACCGACATTAAGACCGATCAGGCTCAGCACCTCGCCCGCTGGAGGGCATGCCGATTGTTGCCTCGTTGAGTAGTACTCACTTTAACAATGTTTGCGGCTCGCGCGCGGCGGTTTGTTGCGATAGGGGTATCACTAGATGCGATACCCATTCGAGTTGCGTCAATCGATAAAAGGACATTGAAAGGGCCATGGTCACGTTTTGGCTAATGCGTTTGCCCTTCCGTCCAGAAGAAGCGGGCTTCCAGCGCCAACCCCTCCGCCATAAAACATCGCTTTTCCGTGCGGACAATGAACAGATTCTGCACAATGCGAGACCATACAGGCCACTCCATCCATACCGAAAAGGAGACGCACCATGACAACGCAATCGCTCACGGTTGGCATCGATCACGTCGGACTCACTGTGTCGGACCTTGAGGCGACTCGTGACTTCTTCGTACGCTGCCTCGGCTGGCGCGAAGTGGGAGGCCGGCCCGAGTATCCCGCTGTTTTCGTGTCCGACGGCACGGCGGTGCTGACGCTATGGCAGCTCAAGGATACGGAGCATAAGGTCGAGTTCGATCGCAAGCGAAACGTGGGGCTTCATCATCTTGCGCTGAGGGCGGCAGACGAAGCATCGTTCGAGGAGATTTTCGAGCGGGTCTCGAAGTGGCCCGGCGTCGCCATTGAATTCCCGCCTGAACTGCTCGGCAAGGGTCCGAAGCGCCATACGATGATCTACGAGCCGGGCGGCATCAGGATAGAGTTTGACGTGGCCCCGGCTTGACGAATTGATTGGAATGGGCCCGGCTCGAACATGCCGGCACTGGAGCCCCGTTGCTCAAGCCGCCGCCATGACCGGGCCGAACTGCGAGCGCGCAACGTCGACGAACGCGCGCATCGCGCTCGACACATAAGCATCGTGTCGCCGAATGAATAGAGTTTCGACATGCGCGATCTCGGGCGGCACGGTGTGGATCGTCACGAGATTTTGCTCGGCGGCGGCCGCGACGACACCGCGCGGCAGCAGCGTCACCCCTATGCCGGCGGCCACGCAAGCGATGATCGCATCGAGGGAGCCGAACTCGAGCGGCGTTGCCGTGACGATGCCCATCTCCGAGAGCAGCGCATCGAGGCGTTGGCGATATGAACAGCCGAGCCGGAAAACAATCGTCTTCAGATCATCGGCCCCGTTCAGCGCTTCGCGCGAACGGATCGTGCGCGATGTGACGAGCACCAGTTCTTCCTGGAAAATCGTTTCGGCGTGCAAGTCAGGATGATCGAGCGGCCCGGCGACGAATGCCGCATCCAGGCGGCAGTCGGCCACGTCGGTGGTCAGGCTGCAACTCGTGCCCGTCGTCAGCGAAAGACGCACTTGCGGATGCGTACGGGTAAAATTGCTGAGGACTGGGGAAAGCCTTAGAGCTGCCGTCGTCTCGAGCGTACCTAGCTTCAGCGTGCCCGCGGGCGCACCGTCATCGAGCGCGGCGAGCTTCGCATCGGCGATGAGCTTCGCGATGCGCGCGGCGTAGGGCAGCATCCGCTCCCCCGCCGGCGTCAGGCTCACACCACGAACATGCCGCTGAAACAACGGGACGCCGATCTCGCGCTCCAGGGACCGTATTCTCGCCGTCACGTTCGACTGCACGGTATGAAGCTCGGCAGCGGCGCGATTCATGCTGCCATGCCTCGCCACCGCTTCGAACACCTTGAGATCGGTCACGTCCATGCTACGCACCTCGTGAAATGAAAGCTTCGCAAGCACTGCCCGCGATGCTACACCAACGCGGTATGGAGCGTGTACGCGAGGCGCTCAGCTAGTTTTCGCCGAATCGTCGCTTCAGATCGCGCAGCGCTCCGTCAGCCCCTTCACGCAGGCAACAAGCTCAGCCTCCAATTGCGCAACGAGCTCGGCAGCCGGCAGTTCGCGCGCAAGCGCCGCCGCTTGCCCCGCCCACTGCGCACCGTATCCGAATTCGCCTTTGGCTTTAGCCGCTGCATGAAGCGCTTTGCCGGCATCGTAGGTGATCGGGTAATCGGGCGTCTTCGGCGCCGCGGCGTCGGCGCCCAGCTCCGTGAATTTGTTGATCATGCTGCGCGCGCGGCGCCCCGAGATCGCCGCGGTCAACATCGTCCGACGGGCGGCATCGCCGAGCAATGCTCGGCGGTAACCTTCGTCGATCGACGTCTCCGGGCATGCGACGAACGCGGTACCGAGTTGCGCGGCGGCGGCGCCAAGTGCGAAGGCGGCTGCGATGCCCGCACCGTCCATGATTCCGCCCGCAGCGATGATCGGAAGGTCGAACTTCGACGCGAGCAGCCGCGTAAGCGCAAAGGTTCCGAGCTCATCGTCATCTTGCGGATCGAATGCGCCACGATGCCCGCCGGCCTCGATGCCTTGCGCGACGATCGCGTCGACGCCTGCTGCTGCGGCCTGCTCGGCTTCGCCGACGTTCGTCGCCGATGCCAAGAGACGAATGCCCGCTTCTTTTAGCGCCGCAACCTTGCTCGGCGAAGGCAGCCCGAAATGGAAACTGACGACGGCCGGCTTTTCTTCGAGAAAGACGTTGAACATGTCATCGTCGACCAGAAAGCTCGTATAAATCTCCTTGAGTTTGTCGGGCGGCGTGGCGCCGAACGTCGCGAAGTGCGGCGCAAGCCACGCAAGCCATTGGCGCTCGACCGCTTCGTTTGCCGTGGCCGGTTGATGACAAAACACGTTGATGTTGAATGGCTTGCTCGTGAGCGATCTGATGTCACGGATAGTCTTGCGAGCCGTATCTGCATTCATCGCACCGACGCCATAAGAGCCGAGTGCACCCGCATTCGATACCGCGGCGGTCAACGCCGGCGTGTTGACGCCAGCCATCGGTGCCTGAATGATCGGCTTTTCGACGCCGAGCAAGGCCAGCAAAGCCTTTTGTCTTTCGTAGTCGCTATCGCTTTTCATCTAATTTCCCCTTGATCCGGTTTCGGATAAAACGTGACATAGGGCAAATGGGCGCTGACCTCGAATCGAGCCAATGCATCAGGCCTCCCAGGCTGCCCAGAAGCAAGGCTCGCCCGCCGAACGGCGCGCACGAATTCTGCGTAGGCAGCATCGACCGCATTCGCGCGAGAGATCAAATAGATATCGATCGTTGACAGCGAATGCGTTCGAACATACGGCATGGTGTGCTGCGCGTCGATCACCGAGCGCGGACACAAAGCAATGCAACAGCCCGCCGCGACCGAAGTCAAGATGCCATGGTACGAAGTCTGGACGACGACATCCCAATCCCGTTCATTATCGCTGGCTGTCGATGCGAGCCATTGCTCGAGTAGGCGCCGATACGTGCACCCTTCGGGGAAGACCGCCATCGCCGGGATGGCGATGTCATCGGCGGCCCGTACCTGAGGGTGGCTCGCCGGGAGCACGAGCAGCAATTCTTCAGTGTAGGCGTACGTCGCGCCAAGGTCGCGTGGTTGCTTTGCACGCCGGCTCGCGGGATTCGATGGGCGGGTACCTGCAGCGTCCAGACCGACAACGAACGCGCAATCGATTCGGCCGTCGCGCACGTCGTCAATCAGCGACGCCGATGTGCCCACCGATATCTCGAGATCGACTCGCGGCCATCTGGCATGGTAATCGGCGACGAGCGGCGGCAATCGTGTCGACGCGGTGCTTTCCATCGCACCGATCCGTAGCCGGCCTGCCAATCCATCGCTGCCCCGCGATCCAAGGTCCATCCCTTCCCCGCTCGTTCGATTCTGCGCGCGTATCGCTTAGAAGAATCTTCGTTTTTTATTGGCGTGCGGGTCAATCGCCAGCGGGCAAAGCTGCGTTGACTATCGGGAAACGACGGGGAAACGATGGGGGAAACGAGGTGCGAGTCGCATTGGCGTGAAAATGGACGCGCCGTGGCAAGCCACGGCGCACGGCGCATCCATTTCCCGATGTGAGGTAATCGGACGTTACTGATTCCCTAGAGGAAACCCTCGTCGAATCGATCGCGTTTTACCGCGCAGTAGGCATCGCGAACTCGGCGCCCTTCTCGACGCTCTCGGGCCAGCGTTGCATGATCGACTTTTGCTTGGTGTAGAAACGCACGCCTTCCTCGCCATAGGCATGCATATCGCCAAAGAGGCTGCGCTTGAAACCGCCGAAGCCGTGCCATGCCATCGGCACAGGGATCGGCACATTGATGCCGACCATCCCCACGTCGATCCGACGGCCGAACTCGCGAGCGACATTGCCGTCGCGCGTAAAGCACGACACACCGTTGCCGAACTCGTGAGCGTTGATGAGGTCGACCGCCTCGGTAAAGTCCTTGACGCGGACGCAGCTGAGCACCGGCCCGAAGATCTCCTCCTTATAGATGCGCATCTCGGGCGTGACGTGGTCGAACAGGGTGCCACCCGTGAAGAAGCCGCTTTCGTGGCCCGGCACTTTATGCCCGCGGCCGTCCACGACGAGCGTCGCGCCCTCTTCAACGCCGAGCGCGACATATCCCTCGACGCGCTCGAGCGCCTGGTGCGTCACGAGCGGCCCCATCTCGGCGTCGGACTCCATGCCGTTCTTGATGACGAGCTCGCGCGCACGCTGGGCCAGCTTCGGAACGATCTTGTCGGCTACGTCGCCGACGAGTACGGCCACCGAGATCGCCATGCAACGCTCACCGGCCGAGCCATAGGCTGCGCCGATCAGCGCGTCGACAGCCTTGTCGAGGTCGGCGTCAGGCATGACGACCATATGATTCTTCGCACCGCCAAGCGCCTGCACGCGCTTTCCGTGCTTCGCGCCCGTTTCGTAAATGTAGTTCGCGATCGGCGTCGAACCGACGAAGCTGATCGCCTTCACGTCCGCATGCGTCAACAGCGCATCGACGACGGTCTTGTCGCCTTGCACGATATTGAATACGCCGTCCGGTAAACCGGCTTCCCTCAGCAATTCGGCCATAAAAAGCGATGCCGAGGGATCGCGCTCGCTCGGCTTCAGTATGAACGTGTTGCCCGCCGCGATGGCGACCGGGAACATCCAGCACGGCACCATGCAGGGGAAGTTGAACGGCGTGATGCCGGCGACGACGCCAAGCGGCTGGCGCATCGTCCAGTTGTCGATGCCCGTCGATACTTGAT
>CAYPWK010000287.1:0-7766 GCA_964414365.1 uncultured Burkholderia sp. | reverse complement strand
CCTCAACGCGACCCAGAACTTCGACGAGAAAATCGACGAACGCACGGACGGCCGGCACCATCCCCTGGCGCGAGATAAACGCCGCGTAGAGTTTGGGCGACGGCAGCGCCCACCCCGGCATGACGGGCGATAACTGACCTGCGCGCATGGCAGCGCCGTACATCATCTCGGGCAATGCGGCGATGCCTACACCCGCCAGCACAGCTTCGCGGATCGTCCCCAAGTCGTCCGTTACGACGCGCGGTTCGTGCTCGTGTACGTAACGACTGCCGTCGGGTGCGATGAGGTTGAAAATATGGCGACCGTCGGCACTTGGCGTATCGAGCGTCTCGAACTTGGCGAGATCGGCAGGCGTAAGCGGCGGCGCGTTCTGATTCAGCAAAGTGGGCGAGCCGACGAGCATCTGCTTCGTATGCCAAAGCGGCCTGACGACAATATTTGCGTTGTCGGGCGGATCCGAGCGGACCCGCAGCGCGACGTCGACCGGGTCTTCGTAAAGATCGATGACGCGATTCGTCACACTGATCGTCACCCGCACTTCGGGATAACGAAGCAGAAACTCCGGCAGCGCCTCGGAAAGCAGTGTCTGCGAGAGCGTCACAGGTACGCTGACGCGAACGGTGCCGCGCGGCGACGAGCGCAACTCTTGCACCGCATTCATTGCCGCCTGGGCCTCCGAAAGCATGGCTTGACAGTGCCGATAGAACAACTGCCCGGCTTCCGTGAGCGCCAGCTTTCGCGTCGAGCGCTGCAACAAGCGCACGCCTAGGGATGTCTCGAGCTCGGCCACGCGCCGCGACAGGCGCGACTTCGAGATGCCGAGCACGCGCTCGGCCGCGGAAAAGCCGCCGTGTTCAACGACCTGCGCGAAGTGCATCAGGTCGTTCAAATTTTGGGAATCGAACTGCATATCATCGTTCCATCGGTGAGACAAACCATTGCCCGAGCATGGCTGGAAGGGCGAAAGCGCGTCCATATAATAGATTGCGTGCCGTGATTGCCCACGCTCACTGCATTCGCTGCCTGCTTCCCCAAAGTGCAGTTCAATGCTGCCGGGCAGCGGGCACAGCTAATCAGCGTCATCGCACCGCCCGAGGAACTTTTGCCATGACGAGCATCCGCAGTATCAGATTCACGCTCCCCGCCGTTCGCACTACCGAAGGCGGCGGCTTCGTCGTCCATCGGCCGTTCCCCACGCGAATGTTAATGGACTTTGATCCCTTTCTGCTGCTCGATGAAATGGGGCCTGTCGACTATGAGCCCGGCGAGGCGAAAGGCGCTCCGGATCACCCGCATCGGGGCTTCGAAACCGTCACGTACATGCTCGAGGGCAGCTTCGGCCACAAGGACTCGGCCGGCCATTCGGGGGTGCTGCGCGCGGGCGACGTGCAATGGATGACGGCGGGCGCCGGCGTGGTCCATAGCGAGATGCCCGACCCGGCATTTGTCCGCGACGGAGGCCGTGTGCACGGTGTCCAACTCTGGGTCAACCTACCGCGTCGAGACAAGATGATCGCCCCGCGCTATCAGGAGATCGCTTCATCCGAGATCCCCACCGCATCGACAAGCGACGGAAAAGTACGCGTGAAGGTCATCGCCGGAGAAGCGCTCGGTGCAAAAGCTCGAATCGAGACGCGCACGCCGATTCTCTATCAACACTTCACGCTGGAACCCGGTGCGTCCGTCGCTCATCCCGTGCCGCGTGAATTTCGCGTATTCGCCTATCCGCTCGCGGGCACGGGCCTCTATGGCGAAAGCCGGCAAGCCGTGGAGCCTCAACGCATGGTCGCATTCGACGACGACGGCGATGCAGTCGCGCTCGCGGCCGGCGACGATCGGCTCGATGTGCTCCTAATCGGCGGCGTGCCACTGAACGAACCCGTCGTCAGGCATGGTCCGTTCGTCATGAATAGCGAAGACGAGATCCGCCAGGCGATCGTCGACTATCAATCCGGCCGGATGGGCGTCATCGCGCATTGATGCAACGCTACCGCCGGGCGACGGATTTCGCCCCACACCCGCTGGCGGGCGGGACTGTCGCAACGACGCGCGAACGCCGGCGAATTGCGTCAAAATAATCGCTCCTGCCGCTGGTCGCGCCCATACTGTGTTGGGTGCGACCCGCCGGCATCGTGCCGCCAAGGCGGCCCCGGCACTGGAGCCCACGCATGAGCGAACGCATCGTCAACGCAACGATCGGTACAACAAATTTTCGAGTCGACTTTACCGACGGCACCCATCTCTGGCATGCCGACGAGCCCGCCTCGCTCGGAGGCGGCGACCTTGGGCCGACGCCCGTGTCGTTGCTTCTTTCGAGCCTCGGCGCTTGCACCTCGATCACGTTGAAAATGTATGCCCAGCGCAAAGGCTGGCCGCTCGACGGCGTCAACGTCACGCTTTCGCTGGAATCGCGCAACGAGGGCACGCAGATCCACCGCACCATCGTGCTCGAAGGCGCATTGTCCGACGAACAACGGGAGCGTCTCTTGCAGATCGCCAACGCGTGCCCCGTTCACAAGCTTCTGACAGGCCCGATCAGCATCGAGACAGGGCTTGCCGCCGTACCACCGGCCACGACGAACGCGGCCTGAACGCAGCATCCGAAGAGGAAGGGTCCTCCATTGAATTTCGAACACCTGATTCAGATCAACGATCCGCTCAATCCCCTAATGGAGGCATTGACGCGCGAACAGCTGTGGGAAGGGCTCGTGCTCCGCGCCGAACAACCACAATTGTTCGTGCTCGGGCTCGACAGCTGCACGATTCTCTCCCGCACAGATCGAACGCTCGAGCGTGAGCTCCATTACGGCCATGCCACCGTGCGCGACCACGTGACACTGACGCCTAACGAAAGCGTGCGTTACGACATTCGTGCAACGGAGGCCCATGTCGGCGGCTCGCTCACAATGACGATCGAGCAGCCCGACGAAGTGCAGCTTTTCCTTCGCTTCCAGTACGAAACTACACTTCCTGTTTCCGATACGGAAGACGCAAGGCAAACGAGCGAGATCGTGAAGTCGGCCTATCGCGAGGCCGATATCGACACCGTGCGCCTCATCCGGCAATACGCGATACAAAACCCAAAGGAGCCAGGGGCGCTGCATTGAGGGTTCGCAAGGCCCTCGCTTCACGGCTGCTCACTATCGGCAGCGCGTCTCGATCGAAATGTTTTTTCAATCGATAATGATTCTCATTTATAATTCACACATCGAATTCAACTGATCGATGCGCTGCTGATCGAACAATACGAATGACCGAGCTAACCCGCCCTTATACCTTGACGTTGCGCGCTTCCGCTAACGGCGTAACAAGTCATCGCCGCAATGAGATCCGTCATTCAGCATTAGCCGACGTCCGAGCAGAGCAGCCGCCTCTAAGCTCCGGTGGAAGCACGGCAGCGGGCGAAGCGCGGGTGTTGCACAGCGACGCGCTGCTGCAGGGACGCAGCCATGTGCTCATTGCACACAACGGCGAAATGTATCAATTGCGGGCAACGCGCCTGGGCAAACTGATCCTGACGAAGTAACGATCTACCGAGTATTGTGGGGACCACCTCAGCGAGAGGTGTTGGGCAGTAGCCAGCCAAGACGGCGTAGCACGTGAGTCTAGACCCCTTCGTGCCTTTTTCAGTAGCCGTCGAAGCCAGCCATGCCGCTTTTTTCTTGGCTACTTCCAATCGAGCCGTGCCGCCTTTTGCTTGTCCCGACGACTTCCGTGCAGCTACGCATTGAACGCATTTAGGTCCGGCCAGCCTCAGCGCAGCCCCCCTCGTTCAATGCATCGTTAGCGTGAAAATTAGCGCGAAAATCCCCAAAACATTAGCCACCAAGCGCTGTCCGCAACCGCAAGCGCTGCAACGAAAGGCACCAACGCGCTGACTCGAGTCAGCCAGTCTTGCCGGTAGCCCTCCGTGATGCGCCAACCAAGCCATGCACTCCAAGCGTTTGCAACCGCAAGCACGGCGATGCGAACGACGGGCACCCAGCCGAGGCCGAAATGCTCGGCGCGCAAAAGCGAAACCGTTGTCGCTGACAATCCGAGAAAGACACCGGCTCCCGCGAGAGGAATGAGCGCCTGCGACAAATGATGAAGCCGCTTGCGATCCCAAGTGCCCAGCGCACGAGTCGTCAACGCGATCAGCGCAAGCAGTGCCGTGCCGTAGACGCTGGCCGTCGCCGTGATGTACCCGACGACGAGCGCACCGTCGAGCCATGAGAAAACATCGTTTTGTTCCGGATAGTGAGTCAGTATGAACCACGGCGCATTCGTTGCAAGCGGCCACGTCACGTCATGATCGATGAGCCACATGGCGAGAAACTGCTTCAGCTGCACGAACCAGGGGCTGACGGTCCAATGAAATGCACCGATCGCGACGCCGAGCAAGCCGTAGAGGACCAGTGCCGTATCCCATGCGCTGCCGGCATCCCGGCCAATCTCGACGACTTCATGCGAGGGCGAGCGCCAGCTGAGCGCGATGGCCTCGCGGTGACCGCTGCAGCGGCCGCACATGTGGCACGGCGCGGCGCCCTTCATGTTGCGCAGTGGAACAAGCGGCGCGCAGTTGATCGGGATCACGCGATGACCCTGCTCGCCTTGCTTGTAGGAGCGTCGCCATGCCTCTTCGTTCACTTTGAAGTGGAAAGGCGCAAGCCGGGCCAGCAATGAAAAGACGCCGTTGACGGGACACAGATAGCGGCACCAGACGCGTTTCTCCCGGCCGTAGAGCAAACCGACGACGATGGCCGCGAGCGTCGAGCCGCCCAGCACGAGCAAGACCGCGAGTGGATATTGATAGACGCTGACCATCTGGCCGTAGATCGTCGTCAACCCGAATGCGACGAACGGCCATCCGCCCCAGCGCATCCAGCGCGGAATGGCGCGGCCTCGCCCATGCCGGCTCGCGAACTCGGAGAGTGCACCCTCGGGACAGAGCACGCCGCACCAGACACGGCCGAGCAGAACCATCGAAAGCAGAACGAACGGCCACCAGATGCCCCAAAAGACGAATTGGGCGGCGAGCGTGAGATTGCTCCAGAGATGCGCCGACTCATCAGGCAACGGCAGGCAAACAGGAACGACGATCAAAATCGCGTAGACCGCAACGACGAACCATTGCACCGCGCGAATGACCGCCGCGTTACGCTGCATCCAGTCGCCGACATACGCGAGCCGCCCCGCGCTCGGCGCAACGCCGATTCGTGCACTCATACGGCTCGGCTCGCTGCGGCCGCAGGTGCGCGGCCCGCGCGGCGGACGAGCCAGCCGACGAACAGCCAATAAAGCAAATAAGCGACGACGTTCGTCAGCGATGGATGTGCGCGGTAACCTGTCAACGCGGCGATAAGCGAACCGACGGTGCCGGAATCGTCAAGCAGCGCCGACGTGTTCCACAGCTGCGAGATGCCGAGCGGGAGGATCTCCTTGTCGATCAGCTTATCGACACCCGTCTGCAGCAAGCCAGCCGCCAGCAGCAACAGCATGATCTCCGTCACGCGGAAAAACTGACGCCAGGAAAAGATTCGTCCGCCCAACTGCAGCAGATAGAACGTGAACAGCGCGAGCCCGAACCCGAGCACGATCGCGAGGAGGTCGGTACCTTTCACATAGCCCGCCTGCCCGAATCCGAGGCCGTACAAGAAAATGACCGTCTCGCTGCCTTCGCGCGCGATGGCGAGCGCCACAAGAAGCGCGATGCCCCAGCCGTTGCCGTCGCGCGTGTGTGCTTGCAGCGAACGTTCCATGTCGCGTTTGAGCGTGCGCCCATGACGTTTCATCCAGAGCACCATCTGGACGATCAGGACGCAAGCGATGAGAACCATGCCGATCTGGAAGTAATCCGCCGCATCGCCCGACAGGAACTCGCTAAACCCGACGAGCGCCGCGCCCAATGCCACCGCGGCGAGCAATCCCGTGCCGACGCCGGCCCACAAGTACGGCAGCCCGCGTCGCGCCGAGTCGTCGCCGTGGCTCAACCATGCATAGAGAATACCGACGACGAGCAGCGCTTCGACGCTTTCCCGCCATACGACGAACAGTACCTGGCCCATCCCATCCTCTCCCGCGAGTGGCGATCGCCGATCGGATCGCCCGCGCAAACCGCTACTTCGCGACGATCAAACCTTGCGCCGCCTGATGAAAATCGTCGAAGAACTTGTATTGCCCCGGATCGAGCGGCGCAATCACGACGAAAGAATCCGCGCCGGGCGCGAGCACCTTCTCCTTGCGCAGCTCGACGCTTTCGAACTCCGCCGCGCCCTTGCCCGTATTGCGGATCTCGATCTTGATGCGCTTACCGGCCGGCACCTCGATACGCGCGGGGTTCAGCTTGCCGTCTGCCATTTCGAGCTTGAACGTGGGAAGGTCTTCGGCGCGCGCCGCATGACCGACGATCGCCGATGCGACGAGCGCCGCCGACGCGAGCCATATCACCTTGCGATGCGCTCTCATGCATGCCCCCTCGTGAAGAACGGCCGCATCGCTCAGTACCCGCCTTTCTTGCCGATGCCGGCGAACGGAAAGTCGTACTCGAGCGTGATCGGCTTGAACCAAGGACCGACACCGGTTTCTTTATCGACGTGACGGCCGAATGCCATATGGCCCGTTTGCATCGGCGGGTTGACGACCACTTTCAGGTGGTACTTGCCCGGGCCGGCGAGCTTCACATTGTCGCCGTAATGAGGGCCGTCGTCCGCAACCATCGGCATCAGGTCGCCTTTAGCCGAATAGCTCGATCCCGGCTTCGTCAATTCGTAGGTGACCTGCAGATACGGCATCCAGTCGCCCTGAGCGAAGCCCGTGGGGTTGCCCTTCACCGCATGGATATCGGCCTCGAGATGGATGTCCGAATCGGATGCTTTGCGCATCATGCCTTCGGGATCCATCGTGATCGGCTGCAAATAGACGGCGCCAATCTCCATGCCGCCCGCGATCTGCTGCTTACCGATCGGGTATTCGGCGGCCGACGCCGCCACGGAGGCCATCGCGAAAGCCGTCACCAGGCCGCCGCGAATCCAGGAAGTACGCTGCATCGAAACTCCTACGAAAGGGAAACAGGCGGGCGCTTCAGCCCCGCCCGCAATAGTGTTCTCGACAACCGCTGCCGCGCTGGAACACGAACACGAACGCAAATGCGAACGATTATCAATTGACGAGAAGTCTAACACCGAACCGGTCGTCATACCAAATAGGTGCTCTGCGAACGAGGGATTGTTGAAGTCGGCGGCGCTCAGCCGTTGCCGGCGATCGAATCGCCGACGTTCGCGCCGAAAGCGCGCTCGCGCAGCACGGCGAGCTGGTCGCGCGCCTGCGCGGCCTTTTCGAATTCGAGATTCTTGGCAAAGTCCATCATCTGCTTCTCGATCCGCTTGATTTCCTTCGCGAGCTGCTTCTCCGACATGTCTTCGAATTTCGCCCGCTGCTGCATTTCCTTCAGCTCGGCGCGCGCGTCGTCGGCGTTGTAGACGCCGTCGATGATGTCCTTGATCCGCTTCACAACGCCGCGCGGCGTAATGCCCATCCGCTCGTTGTGAGCGATCTGCTTCGCGCGGCGCCGCTCGGTCTCGCCGATCGCGCGTCGCATCGAGTCCGTCATCTGGTCCGCGTAAAGGATCGCGCAGCCGTTGACGTTGCGCGCGGCCCGGCCGATCGTCTGGATCAGCGAGCGCTCCGCACGCAGGAAGCCCTCTTTGTCCGCATCGAGGATGGCCACGAGCGATACCTCGGGAATGTCGAGCCCTTCGCGCAGCAGGTTGATGCCGACCAGCACG
>CAYPWK010000286.1:0-7794 GCA_964414365.1 uncultured Burkholderia sp. | reverse complement strand
GCAGCCCGATCGACGGCCGGGCGATCTGCACCGCGTCATCCTCCAGCGGGCCGAACGGATCGCCGGTCAGCCGGTTCTCGGCGAGCAGCTCCGATTTCACGCCAGGCCGCGGCGACACGTCGGCCATATCCGGCGCATCGTCATCGAGGCGCGCCTCGATCTCGTAGGCGCCGATGGTAAGCCTGTCGCCCTCGCGCAGCGGATGCGGCACATTCGGATCGATACTGTACCAGTTCAGAAACGTGCCGTTGCTGCTGCTATCGGTGACGACCCATCCCTCGCCGCGCGCGGCGACGATGCAATGCCGCTTGGACAGGACGCGGTCCGGATCGGGTAATGGCCAATCGCTTTCCATTCCGCGCCCGATCGTGAAAGACCCGCCGTCGACGCGTCGTCGATCGGGCGCGACACCGGCCGGGCAGCGCAGCACTTTCAGGACGAGCGGCATGCGCGACCCTTGCTCATTCGTCGCCTTCCGGCGGCAGGCGACCGGCACCGCCCTTGGCAATGTCCAAGGCACTCGCGATGAAGCGCTGCAGACGCGCTTGCGTCCGCCCGGAACCGTCGGAATCGGCCGCGCGCCGCACGGCACCTTCCACTCTTCGGCCTGCGTTCAAACTCGACGGATCGGCCAGGCGGCTGGCGAAGACCGCGCGGGCAGTAAAGGCGGCAGCGGAGCTGTAGCCGGCTTCACGCGCGGCCGCGCTGCCCTGGAGTCGCTTTTCCTCGGTCGGCTTGCGCACCCAATCCTGCGCCAGCGCCAACGCGCGATGGTCTCCGGCCTCCATGGGCGAAGCCGCCGTATGGAGAACGCACATGCAAGCCCACCACACGGCCTCGCGTTCCGGCAGAGCGTAGCTCAGAAAGCTGATCGCTTGCCTGGTGAGCTCGTGTGTCTGCAGCGTCGCGACAAACACTGAGGGCTGCGCCGCCTCGCTCAGCAGGTCTTGGTGGCGTGGCGGCAGAGCCAGTCTGATACGCAGCTCCGGGATCGGGAGCACGCGCAGCTTACTGTCCGCCTCGGCACTCAGATTGGAATCGGAATGCACGTCACTGCTCCGTCGGCCGCCTCGATCGTCACTGCGGTACCGAGGATATTCACGTCGGCACCGGCCGTGATGGCGACCTCGGCGCCAGCGGTGATCGTGACGGCACCGCCCGCGGAGATCGTGACGGCGCCGCCCGCGGAAATCGGGATGGCGCCGGCGCTATCGATTGTGATCGTCTCCGGCAGAATTTGAATCGAACTTGCGCCCACCGTCAGGCTGATCCGCGTTGTCGCGGTGATGCTGACGCTGCCTGCGTCCGCCGTGATCGTGATGTCGCCGAGCTTGCTGGTCAGGCTGTCGTTGTGTTCCGTCACGACGGTGCGGTTATTGCCGATCGTCGCGTCCTGATCGTGCTCGACCTCGATCTTGTGGTCCTTTTGTGCGTGCAGCAGCACCAGCTCCTGCCCTTTTTTGTCGTCAAAGGACAGCTCGTTATATTCCTGTGTGGAGCCGCGCAGGGTCGAGCGGCTGCGGAAACCTTGCTTCGTCTGCTGCGATGGCACCGGAAACACCGGCAGCATTTCCTGATTGTAGAAGCAGCCGACCACGACCGGATTGTCCGGATCGCCGTTCATGAAGGAGATGCCGACTTCCGTGCCGACCCGCGGCAAATGCTGCCAGCCCCAGCGATTGCCGGACCATGCATGCAGGATGCGGATGAAGATCGCCATGCTGGCGACCGTATCTTTTCGATGGTCGAAGAGCGGCCTGACCTTCACGCGTGCAAGCGAGTCAGCGTGGATTTCCTCGCCCGGTTCGCCGAGAACAATCGCCGAGAATATGCCGGTCATCGCCGGCCGCGGCAGCGAGAGATCGTCGCGCCAATTGATTGACTGCTGAAAGCAGGTGAAGTCGCAGTCATACTCCGGCGGGGCCGTTCCGCCGATCCAGGTTTCGTCGTTTGCCGTATGGCGTGCGCTATGCACGACGTGGTCCACGTTCTCGGCGTCCGTCGACGGGTCGCGGGCGAGGCTGAAGCGAAAGCCGGGGCACAAATTCGGGTCGTAGCCGTGGCCATGCCGCAGCGTCGCGAATGCCTCGGACGCTTCCATGCGATAGCGCGCACGATCGGCAGCGATCTGATTGTCGACCGTCATGGCGGGCCACCGGAACTGGTTGCGCTCCGGCGCACCCGCGGTGGCGAAAGTCGTTGTCTGCTGGCCGAAAACGGGCGTGCTTGGCTTGGTCGGGTCGTAGTCTTGCAACTGGACGATGCCGTAGGCTGTCTCCAGCGCTCCTCCCCACCTGTCAAAGATGTCGACATTGTTGCCGTTGTGAATGACACGATGTAGCGGCTGCTCCATCGTCCTGAAGGCCTGGTTCGCGTCGGTGACGACGAGCGTATGGCCGGTTGGGCGATGCTCGAAGAAATAGAAGTATCCGGACTCCTGGAGCAGCCGGTGCACGAAATCCAGGTTGGTTTCGTTGTACTGCGTCGTATATTCGCGCAGTGGCTGCGCGCCGAAGATCCGATAGTCCACCTGCGTGACGTCGTGCTCGGCAAACAAGGTTTGCATGATTTCGACGGCAGTCTTTTGTTGGAAGATGCGGCAGTCCAGGGTTTGCGCCATGAACCACATGCGCGGAACCACGTTGAGGCGGTATTCAAAGCGCGCGCGCTGCGCGAAGCCGACCGCGTCAACCCGGCGAACGATGCCGTGGAAGAACCGGTCGATTCCGTGTACGCGGCGCACGGTTACGCAGACCGGCTGATACAGAAGCTCGTTCGGATCGATGGCTTTGTCGGTGGATACCACCGACAGCTCGATCTCGAACGGTGCGCTCAGGCGTTCGACCGCCGAGAGGGCGATGGCATGCAGCGTCGCTTCCTGGAAGGGCAGCGTATCGTCGCCGAGCGGGGAGGTCAGCAGCAGCAGCGGCGGAGTTGTTTTACCTGACATCAGGCGCCACTCCATGCCGATACGGCATCTGTAGGGCCGCCAGTGCGTTCGCCGCGGAGCAGGGCCGTCGCGTCCCCGTAGCTGACGGGGCGACATGCATAGGTCTGAATGTTGTCGATATCGGTGAGCACGGTGTCGTTGCTATTTGAGCTCCACGCCAAATGTGCGTTGGCGTAAAGCTGCCCGTTGCTGTTGGGAACGGATGAGAGGAGTTGCGCCGGCTCGGTGCCCAGCGCCAGCAACAGCCCGTGGGACCCGCCGGCCTGACGGATCGAGACGACACGCAAACGCGAGCTGCCTGTGCCGCTGCCCCGTGTCTCGGTTCGACAGGCGTAAAAGCTGTTGTCCGGGTTCAGCACGATATCTGATCGTGACGCGTCGGACGACGGCGCCTGCGTCGTTGCCCTAAACGCTGCGCACCCGACAATCTGCAGAATGGCAGCAGTCAGAGCAATTACTCTGAGCATCGACCCGCTACAGCACGGTGTGAAGTACTGATCTCGTCTCATGCAACAGAATCTGGTGGTGTTGGATTACCGGAGGATGTCGACGGGACGGTGAACGGCTACAGCCGTAACATGACGACTCGGGCGCGAAACCGGGCCGCTGCTTGGGCGGTGTCCCAGCGTTAGACCCGCGAGTGGCTAGGTGCCCTTACGTCGTAAGAGGCACATGTGTATCGCCCATCTTCTTCTTGTTTACCGTCCACATCGTGGGCGGTTGGTAATTCGGATGGGTGGAAGGGAAAGCGGAAATGATCATAACGGGAACGAGCCAATACTTGCCGTAAGAAATACGGCATGTCCATCCCTTGCCGCCAATATGCCCGGATTTGGCTCCTGCGTCAGCCTCGTGGCCGTGGATATGCCAGTCTTCATTTGAGGTATCCTTCCATTCGAACTTGAATCCTCGCTGCGTACGTGCCTCGATGTCGAACTTATTGCGCAGACCGGCAGGAATCTGCTTGAGAAGGTCGTCGCCATTAATCGATCCACCAGCGACGAGGGTTTCGAACCGATTCTTGAAAGCCAAAGTGTCCGTATTGGTGCCGGATGGCACCCAGCGATCATGCCCGAACAGAAAGTAGAGGCCGATGGCCTCTTCGTCCCAGGGGTTCGTTGTTCCAGACATTACGTCGCTCATCCTTTGCATCGGTTTCGACGAGCAATCACCCTGACATCCACCTGGGGATCCTTCCCTGGAAAGCGGGAAAGGGGCGCTCGCTCTGCCGCCTTGTTCGGTGCACTGTGGCCGCCGATTATTATGAAACAATGTCGGAACGCGGTGTCCTGGTTACGAATGTAACGTAGAGAACGATGCCGGAGGAAAAGACAACCGCTGAACCTTACATGCTAACGCGGTCGCCAACTCGGCACCTGAAGCCACGACTCACATAATCACACAACCCACATTAGTCATGTCATCGATATCTCGGTAAACCATACGGACTCTTACACGGTTATTCGATCCGACCTCTTGATAGCTGAAAGAGGGTAAATCGCCCCAGTTTGCAACATCTGGCGACGCCAGATTGACAACAGACCAAGCGGGGCTCTGGCCTATGGCGCCATTGTTCAACCCTACCGCTTCGCCGTCGCCGACGTACAGCATCGCGTGGGCAAGGAACGGACGACCGTTACGCTCCTTCATGAATCCAAGCATGCTGCCGCGCGGCACGACACGTAGCTCCGTGAGGTGCGGAATCCCCGGGCATGAGGGAGGGAAAAGACGGGAGAAGTTGTCCGGGGTAGTTTCCCGCATTATGTCAGCGAAAGTGCTCTTGCTGATGATGTTCTTTTCACAAAGGATGAAGAGGACTGCTCCCCAACAGGAATACTTGGCAATGGATCCTCCCGGGGCCTCACGGACGACGCGAAGCGCCTCGTCAGCGGCGGCCTCACTCCTCGAGCGGCTGCTTCTTGCCGGACTGATTGCCATCGAAGTCACCTCCAGACTGGTTGCGAACTGCAAGTTGGGAGGACGAAGTGCCCGGTTGATGTCAATTGACTTGATGATGGTTACGATTGTCATGCTGGGTGCAGGTGACTACGCCAGCGGCACCGGATCGAGAACGCCTTCGGCCGCCTCAAGGATTGGCGCCACCAGTCACCAGCGTCTGAAAGCGATCTTCAGCGCAGGTGTGCCCTGCATGACACCGGACGGCACCCAACGCGTCCCATGCGATGCATTGAAGTCGAAATAGAGGTACGGATCGGCCAAATCGTCGAACCGGGTTGGGCATGGACTGGTCCCTTCTGCCGGGGAGACGAACGAAACCGTCGAACGGATCGACATCGCGCGGCACGGTTACCGCGCGATGTCGCACAGGCGGATTTCGTTACTCTCGTCGCGGCCGATTTGTGAGGTGGCCGGCTGCCGCTTTAGACCCCTGAGACGCCCAAATCGCGGTCGATACGAGACTTGGTCCGCCGCTCGCTGACGCACCGGGCAAGCCCGACTGCCACCGCGCCGAACATCAGCAGCTCAAGACCCCGCGGTTCGGGAATGTTGGTCCCGATAGTGAAGTCGGCATTGTCGGGCGCAAAATCGGCGATGTTTGTCGGGCCAGCGACCGCCGGATCCTCGGACCAAAGGTTGGCGGCCCAATTGGCGACATCGAACCCTTCTGACGGCAGAAGCGAGACCGGAAGGTCGATCTGAAACGACGAACCGGAGATGGTCGCCGCTCCTGCTGGAAGGGCGAACTTTGCCCCTGAGACGCGGTCGACCACGGCCGTGACGCCGGACCCGGTCAGTGTCACAACCGAGTCGAAGACGACGAGTGGGTTGGCGATATTCGCGAAGTTGACGTTGCCTACGCCTCTATCGATCCCGAACACGTATAGAGCGTTCGCACCCACCGGGCCGGCGACCGTTCCGCTCAGAATGATGTTCGACCCGTCGAGTACTGCTGACGCGGACAGCACGTCGAGGTCAGCGTTTCGCGTACCTGCGAAGGTCGGCAGGAAGTCGCCCGACGGATCGGTGACGGCGCCGGCGCGGGCCGGCGTCGCGCCGATAGAAAACGCCGCCGCCAGCACGGAAACCGCACCCGCGGCCCATATGTTTGCGCGATAGAAACTCACGTGGATCTCCTTCATCAAATGGCGGGACAGTCCCGCGGCAGGTGCGCAGCGTCTTGCTGCGCGGAAGGAGGCTGCGTGGGCCGCGTTACGGCATTACGACGGCTTAATGCTTTTAGGCTACAGTTGTAAGATTCTGCGTGCGGAGCGTTGTGGCCGTGCAGCGTCGTGCGGCATACGGACAGCGAATACGTGAAAAAACGGCATCACCTGCCGGCAGGCGGACTGCACCTGCTGGGCTAAATCGCTACTGTCCCCGGAGAATTTTGCGAAATTCCTCGACCTGCTGCGGCTGATTGATGAACCCGAGACAGGCGTCTTCCAACTCCTCCGGCGTGCGAGCCTTGTTCAAGGCGCGGCGCAGCAGATACGGCGCGATCGGCCCCACCACGTGCGCCAAGGCCCTCTCGCAGGCGTCGATCGTCGCGACCGGAAAGCTGCTGGCGGATTGTGTTGCGGTGGAGTTCGTTGACCTCGACCCTTGCGTGCGGAGGCCATGATCGGCGTTGACGATCGTCAGCAGGCCATTCAGGAGCTCCTCACGCTCCTTGCCCGGCGGCACCATCTCAGCCAATCCCTTGCAGAGCTCCTCCAGCGGCTGAGCTTTCCGCAGCATACGCTGCAAGTGGTACCGGGCCATCGGCCCGAGATGGTGGGCCAGTCGCCGCTCCATCGTATCAAGCGATGCCTGATCCAGGGATTCGAGCCCATTGGCCCGTTGATCCGAATGTCGCGGCAGAGGAACCGCGATCACCGTATCGAGATCGGCATCTCCGCGTGCTGAAACTGCCGGCCCAATGGCTCGCAGAGCATCGCGCAGGGCATCTGCCATTTCACCTGCGCTGGCAAATCGATCCCCCGGATTTTTCGCCAAGGCCGTGTCCACGACACGGACAATTGCATCCGGCAGATCGCGGCATCGCTCCCGCAGCGGCACTGGCGCCTCGTGCAGAATCTTGTGTGCCGTCGCCACGTAGTTGGCGCCGTCAAACGCCCGTTCACCGGCGATGAATTCGTAGAAAACACAGCCGAGCGAGAAAAGGTCCGACCGACCGTCGATAACCTGGCCCAGGCATTGTTCCGGGGACATGTAACTCGGTGTTCCCACCAGCACGGTGCCCGTCGTCGCCTGCGATTCGAGTGCACGCGAGATCCCGAAGTCCGTGACCTTGATGGTGCCGCTGGAGTTCCGAAGCAGGTTCGCTGGCTTGATGTCGCGATGGACGATGGAGAACTCGTGCGCATAACCGAGCGCATCAAGGACCTGCAAGATCGCCAGGCCGATCGCACCCAAGTCGGCCCTCGCTCCGGCCTTAAAATGACGACCGAGATGCTTACCGTCGATATATTCCAGGACGAGGAACGGGTTTCCTTCATGCTCAGCGAAATCGTGGATCGCGACGATGTTCGGATGCAGGAGGCGACCGACCGCCTTCGCTTCGTTACGAAACCGCCGCAGGTAGTGGGCGCGGTCGTCACCCTCCAACAGGTCCGTGCGCACCAGCTTGATAGCGACGATGCGGTCGATGTCCGGGTCATGCGCCTTGTAGACGACGCCCATCGCGCCCCGCCCGAGCAGTCCGTCGATTCGGAACTTGCCGATGAATGTGGGGTCGGTCGCCATCGCGTCGGCTAGTCCTCGAGCAGACGAAGCGCCGTCACAAGGCTCCGCCGCATGCGATTGAACGCCTGCGCAAGCGAACCGATCTCATCACGTGCGCCGTGTTCGAACTCTGGAACGGCAAGATTGCCGAGGCTGAC
>CAYPWK010000285.1:0-7863 GCA_964414365.1 uncultured Burkholderia sp. | reverse complement strand
GCGGCAACGCCTGGTTCACACGGTTTTGCACGAGCTGCGTCGCGAGGTCCGGGTTAGTGCCGAGCTTGAACGTGATCGTGAGCGTCATGTTGCCGTCGCTGTTAGCCTGCGACTGCATGTAAAGCATGTTCTCGACGCCGTTGATCTGCTCCTCGAGCGGCGAAGCCACGGTTTCCGCGATCACCTTCGGATTCGCGCCCGGATACTGCGCGTGCACGACCACTGACGGAGGCACGACTTCGGGATACTCCGAGATCGGTAGCTGAAAGAGCGAGATGACACCCCCCAGCAGGATCAGGACCGATAGCACCCCTGCAAAGATCGGCCGATCGATGAAAAATTTAGAGATGTTCATATCGTATCTATTTCACGAATTCGACGAATCGGCCGCGGCCGTCTTGGCATCCGACTGGTCGGCACCCGCCGCGCCGCCGTCCATGGCGATCATGCGGGGTCGCACGGAATCGCCGGGCCGAACGCGCTGGACGCCGTGCACGACGATGCGCTCACCCGCATTCAGCCCCGCGGTGATCACGCGCAAATTCCCGTGCAGCTGACCGAGCGAGACGTTCCGATAAGCAACGCGGCCTTGCGGGTCGACGACGAGCACGAACTTCTTGTCCTGATCGGTGCCGATCGCGGCTTCGTCGATGAGCAATGCCCGATGCGGCGCGCCGCCGCCCACCTTGATGCGCGCGTAGAGTCCCGGCACGAGCGTGCCGTCGGGGTTGTCGAAGCGCGCCCGCACGCGAATCGTGCTCGACGCCGTATCGAGCCGGTTGTCGACCGACCAGATGGTGCCCGTGCGCGAATAACCCGTTTCGTCGGCGAGCCCGAGCTGCACAGGCACACTGGTGCCGGTGCGCGCGCGGCCGATGTATTTCAGGTAGGTCTGCTCGTCGACGTCGAACGAGGCGTAGATCGGCGAAACGGAAACGAGCGTCGTGAGCGGCACGGAGTTCGCGCCGGCCGAAACCACGTTGCCGAGCGTCACCTCGGCTCGCGACACGCGGCCCGACACGGGCGCGACGATCTTCGTATAGCCGAGGTTGATGCGCGCCGTTTCGAGCGCGGCTTCGGCCGCCTTCACGTTCGCCGCCGCGGACGCAGCGGCGTTCTTCTTCTCGTCGAAATCGCGCTTCGCAATCGCGTTGTCCTGGATCAGGCGCTGTGCGCGCTGCCAGTCGGCCGCCGCATAGCCCTCCTGGGCCTTGGCGGCGGCGAGCTGCGCCTCCGCGCGATCGACCTCGGCGGCGAAGGGACGCGGATCGATGACGAAAAGGACGTCGCCCTTCTTCACGAGCGAGCCGTCTTTGAAGTTGACCGACACGATCGTGCCCGACACTTGTGGACGAATGTCGACCTTGTCGATCGCTTCCAGGCGACCCGAATATTCCTGCCAGTCGGTCACCGTCCGGTCGAGCACCGCTGCCACGTCGACTTCGGGCAGCATGGGCGCCGCCGCGGGCGGCGGGTTGCTCGCATCGACGCGCACGGCCGTGAGCGCGCCGACACCGCCCAGCACGACGACGGCAGCAATCGCGTAGGCAATGCGTGTACGAGAAAATGGCTTGGACATACGAGGCTCCGGTTGGTAGTTGTCGATTATTGGTTTTTGGTTTTTGGTTGTTGGTTGTTGGTCGTTCAATGACGTTTGGGATCAACGACCTGTGACGGCCCGCTGCTCGAGGCGACTTCGAAAGAAGCAGACGGCGTCATGCAAGGCTTGCAGCTCTCGCCCGACCTGCTCATGCGAAGCGCTCGCGTACCGGACGACCTGCGTCGGCACACCAGCGCTGATGAGCCGCGTCGCGTACTTCTCCGCCTCGAGATGCAGGACATCGTTTTGCGCGGTGGCAATGAAGGTCGGCGGCAGACCCGAAAGCCGCGCCGATTCGAGCGGCGCCGCGTACGGATGCATACGCTGCACCGCTTGCGGCAGATAGGCGCGGTAGCTCGCCGCGCATTGGCTTGCCGAGATATCCGACGCGACGCTGCTCTCGTCGGCGAGACACGTCATGCTCGGATCGAGCATCGGACTAAAGAGCGCCTGTGCATCGATGCGGACCTCGCCGCGATCGCGCGCGACGAACGAAAGCCCGTTCGCGATGTGGCCGCCCGCGCAATGGCCGGCCACGAAAAGCTTCTTGCCGCCCGCGCCGAACACACGGCCGACCGCATCGACCCAGCGTGCCGCGCGGTAAGCATCCTCGAGCGCGGCGGGAAACGGATGTTTCGGCGCGAGCGAATAATCGACCGATATGACGAGCGCCGATAAATGTTCGGCGAAATGGCGCGCGGCCGTGTCGGCATCGTCGAGACAGCCGCGCACGAATCCGCCGCCGTGGAAATAAAGCACGACGGGCAATCCACGTATGCCGGCGCGGCGATAGAGCCGCAGGCCAATGTGGGATTGATAGCCGGCGATCTGGATCTCGTTTATTTCGAGAAACGGCTCGCCGGACGAAGAGCCCGCAACCATGCTGCGGGAAGGGGTGGAACGCATGTTCGGACGCGCAGTGCGCGATAGTTTTGCAATGACACGAATTGTGGGTTCAGCAAAACCTGGGATAAATGCCTATAATCCGGCAACACAATTCAGGACCTCTGAACAATTCACCGCGTTCGTGCCGGAACGTCCGCACGGGCGCGGCGATTCCCATTTCTTCGGAGAATCAAGATGGATCGGCTTCAGGCCATGCAGGTGTTCACGCGTGTGGTCGACACGAACAGCTTCACGAAGGCCGCGGAAACGCTCGATCTGCCGCGCGCATCGGTCACGACCATCATCCAAAACCTCGAGGCTCATCTCGGGGTGCGGCTCATGCACCGGACGACGCGCCGCCTAAGCCTCACGCCCGACGGCGCGGCCTACTACGAACGGTGTATCCGAATCCTCGCGGACATCGAGGAGACAGAAAGCAGCTTGCAAAACGGCAACAAGAAGCCGAACGGCAAGCTGCGCGTCGACATGCCGGGCTCGATCGGACGCACGATCGTGATTCCTTCACTCTGCGAATTCCACAAGCAATATCCGGACATCGATCTGCAGCTTGGCTTTTCTGATCGGCCCGTCGACCTGCTGCAAGAAGGCGTCGACTGCGTGATCCGCGTCGGCGCGCTGCAGGACTCTTCGCTCGTCGCACGCCGGATCGGGCTTTTCGAATGTGTGACGTGCGCCGCACCGTCATACCTCGAACGCGCGGGCATCCCGAACACGCTGGAGGATTTGAGCCAGTTCAAGGCGATCAATTATTTTTCGAGCAGAACGGGGCGCATCCTTCACTGGGCGTTTCTCGTCGACGGCAAGGAAGTCGAGGTCAAGATGGAAGGCTCGATCTCGGTCAACGATGCCGACGCGTATCTGACCTGCGCGCTCGAAGGATTCGGCCTCATTCAGGCGCCGCTCTTCATGGCGCTGCCGCATCTTCGCTCAGGCGCGCTCAAGGAAGTCCTGCCGCAATGGAAGCCGCTGCCGATGCCGATCTCGGCGGTCTACCCGCACAGCCGGCATTTGTCGCCGAAGGTGCGTGTATTCGTCGATTGGGTGGCCGAGGTGTTCGATCGCTGTCCGCTCCTGAGCGGCCGTCAAAGCCTCGAGAAGATGTGCAGCAAGCGGACGCTCGAAGAGCTCGAGCGCGCCCCGTCGCTCGACACGCCGGTACTGAATGAGTGGGTTGCTTAGACGTCAATTCGAGTTCGGACTTGAACGACTCACTGCAAGGTGAGGAGTAGCTGGCGCGGGAAAAGCAATAGCCGAAGGCGTTGCCTATCCGCGGATCACCGCATTGGCCCTCTGCGCCGCAGCAGTCATGGCGGCCTCGGCTGATTTCGCTCCGGATACCACTTCATTGACGCCGATCATGAACGCGTCCTGAATGGGTCTCGATTGCGGATGGAAAAGAATCGCCTTTGCGCGCTCGACATCGGCATGCTGCAAGTTCGTCAGCGCCGCCGCGGCTGCCTGCGCGCCGAAAGCCTTTTTGAAGCCCTCGCTCTGCCAAGCCGACAGGCGCGTCGTCGCCAGCCCGGTCGCGGCGGTCTGCAGTGAAGTCGGCCTGCTTGTCGCCCACAGCAGGAATAGAAAGGCTGCCCGCTTGTGCCGCGACTTGACATTGACGCACTCTTGCCAGTGCGACATGAACGGGACGGGAGCGCGACCGTCGAGATGCGGAAAAGCGGCAAAGTCCACATGCCCGGCGACGCGGCTTTTGGTCGGATTGGAAACGTCTGTCGCCAAGTTGCTGGCCTCGATTGCCATCGCCGTCTTGCCCTGAGCGAAGTCCTCCAGCACGTTGTACCACTCGTAACCGCCGACCCCCACCGGTCCGGCTTCGCGGAGAATCGCCCCATACATTCCCACGGCTGCGATCGCCTCGGGGCTCGCGAAAGCAGCCTTGTTATCCTTGACCATGTAACCGCCATACGAGAACACGAAGCTCATGGCTGCGGGAGATGAATTGCCGCTCGCTTGCGCCCGCATGGCGATGCCGGACATCCCACGGGTGTTGAGCGCCTTCGCGGTGGCAAGCAGTTCGTCAAAAGTCTGGGGAACGGGCAGGCGCTTGGCTGAGAGAGCAGTGCTGTTGGCAAACAACGTGACTGCCTCCGAAGTGATGGGAAAGGCGTAGCGCTCGCCGTTGGACCAGACGGGAAAAGCCCGCGCCGTCGCGAGCAGGTCGTTTTCGTCATACCAGCGAAGATCGGTCAGACCTTTGTCGGAGTAATAGCCGTTGAGCGGCTCTAGCCATCCCTGTGAGATGCCCTGTCCATACGTCAGGAACATGAAGACGTCGGGCGAGCTATCGCCCCTCGCCAGCTTGATCGGCAGGGCGCCGAGAAACGGCGTTTCCAGTGCGAAGTCCGTGACGACCCGAATGCCCGTGAGCTGGGTGAACCGCGGTAATAGCGGGGCGATTGCGTTCGTCCAGGGATGAATCGCACCCGCTAGTGTGATGGTTTCACCCGCGAATTGTTTCCAATCGATCGCTGCATGGGCATAGGCCGCCGGGGCCTCCTGCGCAACTGCGATGCTTTCTTGTCGCAGCAGGGCCATACCCGAGAACGCCGCTGTCGCGGCGCCCAACTTCTTGACGAAGCTGCGCCGGCTGGCGGACATGCATCCGTGCAGCAACGCTTCCTTTGGTGCCATGTTCTTCCCTCCTGCTGATGGGCAATCACCGGCAACACGGAAGACGGGCCTCGTCGCGCGACGTCCCGGGCCTCCGCAAGCGTTCCGACAGCAGAAGCCACGGCGGCTTCTCGCTCGGGCGTCTCAGCTCATCTTAGCTACGTGCCTAATCGACGGCTATCATTGGTTTCATCTACGCCCCGGTGCCCGTACCGTGAGACGTACCGTCACGCGAGAATCAAAGGGCAAGGCCAATGCCATTCTTCGCTTTGCGCCAACAATCCCGGTGGTTTACCCGCCCGCTGATCGCGGGAGGCGTGGTGCTTCCGGCACTCATTGCAGTCTCTGTCCTCCTCGGCGTACAAAACTGGCGGGAGCGGCAAGCCGCGACTGTTTCGATTGAGCACAGCCTTCAAGTCATCGAGACGCTCGATCGGCTGCGAGCGGACCTCGCCGACATCGAGGCCGAAAAACGTAGCTATGTGCTCACCCTGAATCCGGTCTACCTGAGGCCGTACGGCGTTTCCGATGAAAGCGTGCGGACAGAGACAGAAGCGCTTGAGACCCTCGTGGCGGACGATCCGCTGCAAAGCCTCCGTGCCTCGCACTTGGCGCTGACCATAAAAGCCAAGCTTCGCGAGATGGACGACGTCGTCAAGACGGCCCGCACGTCCGGGTTGGACGCGGCGCTGACAATCATCGGTGAAATGGGCGAGATTCGCTCGCAACTCGACCAGATGGAGGACCAGGAGCGCTTTCACAACGTCACCCGGGGCAAGCGCATCGAAGCATTGGACCGAGACAAAACGTGGGGCATTGCGGCAGCAATCGTTGTGACCTCCGCTTTAGCCGGGGCGGCGTCGGCCCTCGCGCTGCTGGAATCGAAGCATCGGAAGAAAGCGACTGAGCAGAACATTCGGCTCCAGCGAGATTTGCAAGAACGCGAGTCGAAAATTCGACGGCTTATCGACTCCAAGATAATCGGCATCGTCTTCTTCGATTTTGAATATCGGATCTTTGATGCCAACGACGCCTTTCTCGACATGGTGGGATACACACGCGACGATCTGCTCTCAGGCAGGTTGCGCTGGACGGAGATGACGCCCCCCGAATGGCGCGGCTTGACCGCTAAGGGATGGGACGCGATCCGGGCCACCGGAGCTTGCCCAGCGTATGAGAAAGAGTATTTCCGCAAAGACGGCAGCCGCGTGCCGGTCCTCATCGGCGCCGCAGCCTTGGGGGGGGAGCGCCAGGAAGGCGTCGCCTTCGTGCTCGACTTGACGGAGCGCAAGCGGGCCGAAGCAGCGTTGCACGAAAGCGAACGGCGATATCGCGAAGCGATGATGGAGCTGTCGCGCGCCAACCGCGTGACCATGATGGGGCAACTGACTGCGTCGATCGCTCATGAAGTGAACCAGCCGATTGCTGCAGCGGTCACCAATGCGAACGCTGCATTGCGCTGGCTGGACGCCCGCCCGCCCGAACTTCGGGAGGTGCGCGCGTCCTTGGAGTGCGTCGTCAAGGACGGCGCGCGAGCGGGCGATGTCATCGGCCGCATCCGTGCGCTTATCAAGAACGCGCCGCCTGCCAAGGAGAGTCTGGATATCAACGAATCGCTCCTCGATGTCGTCAGCCTCACCCATGCGGAGCTGATCAAGCACGGTGTTACGGTGCATACGCTGCTCGCGGATGGCTTGCCTCGCGTTCAAGGAGACCGGGTCCAACTGCAACAAGTGATTCTCAATTTGATCGTCAACGCGATAGAGGCGATGAGCGGGGTAGCCGAGGGGCCGCGAGAATTGTGGATGACGACGGAGAGGGACGCGTCAAACGGCGTGCTCGTCGCAGTGCGGGATTCCGGGCCGGGATTCGGCAAAGCGGACCCTGAGCAAATTTTCAAAGCATTTCACACGACGAAGGCGAGTGGCATGGGCATAGGGCTCTCGATTTGCCGTTCGATTATAGAAGCGCACGGGGGACGCGTTTGGGCCTCTGCGAACTTACCGCGCGGCGCCACGTTTCAGTTCACCCTCCCTTCGTACGACGCGCAGATCAATGCGGAAGTTGCCGCGCTGCCGGCTGGCGGCTTAGCATCGAGCGATTTGGATCCGCGCTCGGCAAATGCCAAGGATGCTAAGTAAATTCGTAGAGACCCTTTAGCCGGCCTTTTCAGACTTCTAGAAATACATGCCGAGGAAGTCGGAATACGTGGAGCGCCTGCTGTCGATCGACCCCGGGGCCGCGACAGTCATGCCTGCACCGCGGCAATCGGCACCCTGTGCTAGCGGGCGAGGGGGCTGGTGTGCCTTCGGACCGCTGCCACGATATTTCTGCGTTGCCTGCAAGTCACGGCTCATGCGCACGCCGCTTGCACCCTGCATCTCCCGCGCGACGTCTTCGCAGGATAACTCGCACCCGAATCTACTTGAGCCAATCGTCAGTCTGAGCCGGGCTCCACAGGCCCGGCTTTTCGTCTCACGAACCTCCCGCCTCATTTTCGCCGGGAGTGCTGACACCTCGGCACGCGCTCGATGCCCCGCCGCTCCGCCGCCCTCGCCTACTTCCATTGTTCTGCCACGGCAACAAATCATTTTAAGAAACCGGTATTTATCCGCATTGCCTGGGCGCCTACATTTGCACCTGTCGCGGCACCGATCGTCGGTCCCGCAGCCAAATCGACAGGAGCACCATCATGAAGCGCATCGTTACCACCGCCCTTTTCGCCTCCCTGC